>CAZZDW010000008.1:0-57068 GCA_964652945.1 uncultured Phycisphaeraceae bacterium | reverse complement strand
AGGCCGATACGCTATCCTTCAAGGAACGGTTGCGCGATTCGGGCAACAGTTCCGAGCACAGAGAAAGACACCAAAGCATTGTGAATGCGAAGGATGCGGAGGTCTCAAAGGGAATATGTCAAAGACATGCGTCTCTTCGAGTCTTCGCGATCTTCGCGCTCAATACCATGTCTTTGCCTTCCTCTGTGCTCTCTGTGTGCTCCGTGGTTCAAACGGTTTTTCCGTTCACTTCAGCCGTTCGATGAAGCCGGCGAAGCGGTCCATGCCCTTGGTGATCTGCTCGTCGGAGCAGGCGAAGGAGAAGCGGAGGCAGTTCTTGCCGCAGCCGCCGAAGTCCTCGCCGGGGACGGCCGCGACGTTGGCGTGCGCCAGGAGCGCCTCGGCCATGTCGAAGGCCGAGTTGAGCGGCTTGCTGGCCCCCCCCGTCTCTCCCTTGCCGGCGATGCCGGGGATCATGCCGGGGCTGACCTTGCCGAAGTGGGCGGAGACGTCCGGGAAGACGTAGAACGCGCCGGTCGGCCTTGGGCACTTGAGCCCGGGGATCTTCGACACACGGCCGAAGATCAGCTCGGCACGGTTGGCGAAGGCGGTGCGCATCTGCTCGACGTCCCCCGAGCACTGCGTGAGGGCCGCACGGATCGCGGGGTAGACGAACGAGGTGATGTTCGTCGTCATCTGGCCTTGCAGCGTGCCCATGGCGTTGATGAACTTCTTGCCGAACTCGCCGGGCATGCAGGTGTAGCCGACGCGCCAGCCGGTCATCGCGTAGGCCTTGGAGAGGCCGTTGAGCGTGACGGTGCGCTCGGCGATCGCGGGGATCGAGCCGATGGAGAAGTGGGGCGCCTTGCCGTAGACGATCTTTTCGTACAGCTCGTCGGTGTAGACGACCAGTTCGGGCGCGACGGTCTTGGCGGCGTCCTCGACGACCTTGGCGATCGCTTTCAGTTCGTCGGGTGTGTACATCGTGCCGCAGGGGTTGGAGGGTGAGTTGAGGATGACCACGCGCGTCTTCGGCGTGATCGCGGCCTTGAGCTGCGCCGGGGTGATCTTGAAGTCCGATTCGGCGGTCGTCTGCAGCTCGACGACCTTGCCGCCGGCCAGCTCGACGATCGGGGCGTAGGAGACCCACGCCGGCACGGGGAGGATGACCTCGCCGGGCTTGCCGTCGCCGGTGTCCTGGGGGTCGAGCAGGCAGTGCATGGCGATGTACAGCCCGTGCTTTCCGCCGCAGGAGATGGCGATGTGGTCGGGCGTGAGGCCGGGGATGCCGTTTTCCTTGGTGAACTTCTCGGCGATCACGCCGCGGGTGTCGGGGTCGCCGAGGGTGGGCATGTACTTGGTCTGCCCGGCCTGCAACGCCTTGATCGCGGCGTCCTTGATCGGCTGGGGCGTGTCAAAGTCCGGCTCCCCGGCGGCAAAGGAAAGGACGTCCACGCCCTGACGCATCAGCGCCTTGGCCCGGTTGGCCACGGCAACGGTCGTCGAGGGCTTCAGTTCACTCACGCGGCGGCATAGGTTCATAACGCAAGCGTATGTGCCCCGCTTGAGCACAACAAGACAAGATTGACCGGCCCTTTGCGCACCGTCCGGGTTCTCCTCGAAACCCGCCCCGGCGCAGCCGATATATTCCAGAGACGGCTTTTCGAAGGACGCCTCATGGACCTGGACCCCTTCATCGGCGGCGACGCGACGCGTCGCCAGTTCCTCCGCCGTGCCGCGGCGTTCTCCGTCGGGTTCGGCGGCTTGTCGGCACTCATGTCCCGAGCCGCCCTCGCCCAGTCCGCCGCGGGCGCAAGCCCCTGGCAGGGCGACCTCCGCGGGGCCTACTTCGGCCCGGTCAGCGCCGATCTCTACGGCCCGCTCAAGAAAGACCCCGACGGCATCCTCGACCTCCCCGAAGGGTTCTCCTACCGCGTCCTCAGCCGCATGGGCGACGAGATGGACGACGGCCTGCTCATGCCCGGCAAGCCCGACGCGATGTGCGTCTTCCCTCGCCCCGACGGCACGCTCGCGCTCGTCTGCAACCACGAGATCGAGTCCGCCTACGGCCCGATCGGGGCCTTCGGCAAAGACCAGGAACGACTCGACAAGGTGCCGGAGGGCGCGCTGTATGACCGCGGCAGCGGGGTGGCTGATGGAAAGGAGAAGACGCCGCAGATGGGCGGCGTGACGATCACCATCTACGACCCCGCCACCAAGAGCATCAAGCGGCGCTTCCTCGCGCTCGCCGGCACCACCCGCAACTGCGCCGGCGGCCCCACGCCGTGGGGCTCGTGGCTGAGCTGCGAAGAGACTGTTTATAAAGCCGGTAAGGACCACCCCGACGGCACCTGCGGCAAAGACCACGGCTACGTCTTCGAGGTCCCCTCGACGACCGACAGCATCATCGTGAACCCGCAGCCGCTGAAAGCGATGGGGCGGTTCTACCGCGAGGCCGTCTGTGTCGACCCGGCCACCGGCATCGTCTACCAGACCGAAGACCGCCCCGACGGCGTCTTCACCCGCTTTGTCCCCAAGACGCCGGGCAAGCTCGGCGAAGGGGGCAAGCTCCAGGTGCTCACGATCAAAGATGTTCCCAGGGCGCGCGATGGGGGACCAGACGGGGGCGTGTGTACGCGCAACTGGGGCGACGGCCCGACGATCCGGCGCGGGCACGCCCTCGAGGTCGGCTGGATGGACGTCGACGACCCGGAGAACCCCGACGACAAGATGCGCTCCGAGCAGTTCGCCCGCGGGGCCGCACGCTTTGCCCGCGGCGAAGGGATGTGGTGGGCGGGCGGCTCGGCGTACTTCTGCTGCACCAACGGCGGGGCCGTCCGGCTCGGGCAGATCTGGAAGTACACCCCTTCCAAGCACGAAGGAACATCCGGCGAGGCGGCCGACGGGGCGGGCGGGAGGCTGGAGCTGTTCATCGAGTCGCAGTACCCGACGGTCTGCCGCAACCCGGACAACATCACGGCCGCCCCGTGGGGCGACCTGATCGTCTGCGAGGACAACAGCAACTCGCGGCTGCTGGGCGTCCTGCCCGATGGGCGGGTCTACCACCTGGCCCATAACGCCAAGGACGGGACGGAGCTGGCCGGGGCGTGTTTTACGCCGGACGGCGACACGCTGTTGGTGAACCTGCAGCACCCCGGGCTGACCCTGGCGATCGAGGGGCCGTGGAAGAAGGGGGGAGAGTAGGGAGCAGAGAGCAGGCAACAGGGAGCAGGTCCCTTGTTAGGGAAAATGGGCCGTTGTTTGGATTCTGTCTTCTGCTGCCTGCTGCCTATTCCCTGCTCCCTCTTCAATCGTTTGATCCGTCTTCGGCCTCCGTCTATCCTTTGGCCGATGCGGGTTCTGTAGGCCCCGCGTTCCCACTCCCACCAGATCAGTGTCCCTCGAGGTATTTTCAGCATGGCGATCTCGGCCCAGCGGCGGCAGACAGCGGTCAGCAACGTTCGTCGACACGAAAAAGACACCGGCTCGCCGGAGGTGCAGATCTCGCTGCTCACCGAGCGGATCAACAACCTCGCCGAGCACATGAAGAGCAACCAGAAGGACAATCACTCCAAGCGCGGCTTGGTGCTGATGGTCGGCCGGCGCAACCGCCTGCTCAAGTACCTGGCCTCCAGCGACCGCGAGGGGTACGTCAACCTCATCGGCCGCCTCGGCCTCCGCAAGTAAGACCGTCTTTCCCGGCCCGCGTGTCCAGCGATACGCGGGCCGATTGTTTCTGTTGTCGTCCCAAGCTGCCGTCTCAGGGGCAGTGGGCGAAGGACACCCGGGCTTGGTTGAAAAAAACGCCGCCCGCGTGTCTTTTCGCCTTCTGCCTTGGGGGGCGGCGGTCCTCGGGACACGTTCATCATTCGCTGCGGCCCGTTCGGCGTGTTTCGTCGAGTCGGGCCGGTTGGCGATGGTCCCCCAGAGCGCCCCGCGTGGCGCGAGAGGTAGAAGGTTTATGGCATACGTGAAGGTTTCCAAGGAGATCGCCGGGCGCACGCTCACGCTCGAGACCGGCAAGATCGCCAAGCTGTGCGACGCGGCGGTGCTCGCGACCTACGGCGAGAGCACCGTGCTGGCGACGGTCGTCCGCGCCAAGCCGCGTGAAGGGCTGGACTTCTTCCCGCTCACCGTGGATTACCGCGAGAAGACCTCGGCGGCCGGCAAGTTCCCCGGCGGGTTCCGCAAGCGGGAGGGCGCGCCCAACGAGAAAGAGATCCTCGTGATGCGCGCGATCGACCGCCCGATCCGCCCGCTCTTCCCCGATGGCTTCATCGACGAGATCCAGATCCAGGTCTGGGTGATGAGCCACGACGGGGAGAACGACACCGACGTGCTCGCCGGCACGGCCGCCTCGGCGGCGCTGGCGATCTCGGATGCGCCCTTCGAGGGCCCGACGGCGACGGTGCGTGTGGGCCGTATCCACACCGACGACGGGCCGCAGCTCGTGGTGAACCCCACGGTGACGCAGCTTGATTTCTCCGATCTTGATCTGGTGCTCGCCGGGCACGCCGACGGCGTGAACATGATCGAGCTGGGCGCCGCCGAGGTGCCCGAGGCCGACGTGCTCGCCGCGGTCGAGACCGGGTACGAGGCGATCAAGGAGACGCTGGGCCTCATCGGCCAGCTCGTCAAGAAGGTCGGCAAGGAGAAGCGCCTGGGCGACCTCGTGCTCCCAGCCGACGACGTCGTCAAGCTCGTCAAGAAGCACGCCGAGGCCGAGCTGACCAAGGCCCGCAAGATCCCCGGCAAGGCCGACCGCGACGCCCGCTCGCAGGAGATCCTCGCCGAGCTGCTCGACAAGCACTTCGTCGTCAAGGCCGACGGGACGTACGAGGACTTCGCCACGACGACCAAGCGCCGCGCCGACGCCAAGGCCGCGTTCCGCACGCTGGAGAAGAAGATCACCCGCCGGCTGATCGTCGAGACGGGCACCCGCGCCGACGGCCGCAAGGCCAAGCAGATCCGCCCGATCGAGGGTGAGGTCGGCGTCTTCGCCCGCACGCACGGCTCGGCCTTCTTCCAGCGCGGCGAGACGCAGTCGCTGGTCTCCTGCACCCTGGGCACCGGCAAGGACGAGCAGATCATCGACGGCCTGCTGCCCGAATACTCCAAGAAGTTCACGCTGCACTACAACTTCCCGCCCTTCTCGACCGGCGAGGCCAAGCGCATCACCGGCCCCGGCCGCCGCGAGATCGGGCACGGCGCGCTTGCCGAGCGCTCCCTCATGGGCGTCCTCCCCTCGCCGGAGCAGTTCCCCTACACCATCCGCCTGGTCAGCGACATCACCGAGTCCAACGGCTCGTCGTCGATGGCCTCCGTCTGCGGCGGCACCCTCGCCCTCATGGACGCCGGCGTGCCGATCAGCGCGCCCGTGGCCGGCATCTCCGTCGGACGCTTCACCGACGACAACGACGAGAACGAGGTCTTCGTCACAGACATCATCGGCGAGGAAGACTTCTTCGGCGACATGGATTTCAAGGTCTCCGGCACCCGCACCGGGATCACCGGCATCCAGGTCGACCTCAAGGCGCGCGGCTTGAATCTCGACCAGATCGAGACGATCTTCGAGCAGGCCCGCGTCGGCCGGCTGGAGATCCTGGACATCATGGCCAGGTGCATCGCCGAGCCGCGTGAGCAGATCTCGATCTACGCGCCGCGCCTCGTGACGATCCACATCAACCCCGAGAAGATCGGCAAGCTCATCGGGCCCGGCGGCAAGACCATCCGCGGCCTGCAGGAGAAGTACGGCGTCAACATCGACGTCGAGGACGACGGCTCGGTCATGATCTCGGCCCCCAACGGCGAGGCGATCGAGTTCTGCAAGTCCGAGATCGAGGCCCTCACCGAAGAGATCCGCGTCGGCACCGTCTACACCGGCAAGGTCGTCTCGGTGAAGGACTTCGGCGCGTTCATCGAGCTGGCCCCCGGCACCGACGGCATGTGCCACATCTCCGAGCTGGCCGACGGGTACGTCAAGAGCGTCTCCGACGTGGTGAAGGTCGGCGACGTGGTGAAGGTGAAGGTGATCCTGGTGGACGACCAGGGCCGCATCAAGCTGAGCCGCAAGGCCGTGCTCGCCGAGGCGGGCCCGGACTCGGGCCCGATCGACGAGGTCGAGGCCGAGTCGCGTGACGACGGCGACTTCGCCCACGAGGGCGGCGACGACGAAGGGGACGAGGGCGCCGAGGAGCGCGAGCCCGTCGGCGCCGGCGCTGAGGCCGGCGGTGGGGGGGGCGGGCGTCGTCGCGGTGGCCGGGGCGGCCGTGGTGGCCGCGGCGGCGGTGGGGGGGGCGGCGGCGAAGGCCGTCGCGAAGGTTCCGGCGGCGGTTCCGGTGGTGGCGGCGGTGGTGGCGGCGGAGGCCGTGGACGCGGCGGCCGAGGCGGTCGTAGTGGGGGCGGCGGCGGTGGTGGGGGAGGAGGCCGCGGACGCGAGTAAGCCGCCGGATCAGCACGCCGCGCGGGTCATGGGGCCCCGCGGCAATTGTTGACAGTTTGTACACATTCGCTTTTTTCGCATAAGCCGGGGAATCTCCTCGGCTTGTGTCTTTTTGCCGCCGGCTTGATCCGGAGAATGTTTGTACACCGCCGCCCGAAAAACCCCTATTTATGGGACAATTTGCGGCGGGCGGGTCATTAAAACCATTGGAAGTGCGCGGCATTTGCGGTACGCTGGGCGCTGCGCACGGGTGGGCCGGCCGGGATATGCGGGCAGGTCCAATAAATAATTTTTGTCCGCATTTGACAGTCGGCGAAGTTTTGGGGACATTGCACGCGCTGCTCGATCGTCGAGGCCGGTTCCGGCCTCCGGGACTGCTGTATGGAGAACCCGTAGCCGCGGAGTTGAGTTCTTCGATTCCGCGAGACGCAAAGGGGCGACGCGATGGCAGAGGCCGGCCAAGACAAAGTGATTACCGACGTACAAGGGACGGTGAAGTGGTTTGATCCGAAGAAGGGGTACGGGTTCGTGATCGGGCCGCAGGGGCAGGACATCTTCGTCCACTACACCAAGATCGACGGCGACGGGTTCCGCGTCCTCAAGGACGGCTCGACGGTGAACTACAGCGCCGAGCTGACCGACCGCGGCTGGCACGCGACTAAGGTCGTGCGGATCGAGGCGCTCGAGGTGACCGTCCCGCCCCGCAAGGGGTACTCGCGCTCGCCCAGACGCTGAGCGACGCGCGTGCGTACGAGCCCGCCCCCTTCCAATCGCCAGCGAAGACGGGCGCTCTTCTGATATTGGCGAGCTTGTCTCAAATAAGGTGCTGACCCCTCGCTTGCGATGGGGGGGAGGGGGCGGGCTCGTTCGCATGCGGGTTCGATCGTGCCCAAGCCCCAAGCCCCAAGCCCCAGGCCCCAGGCCCCAAGACCCAAGACCCAAGACCTCTTGCTACCCTGAGCACCTTGAGCGCGGCGCATTTTTTCCTGATCGGTCTGGGTGTCGGCATGCTCGCCGCGTCTCTGGCGGCGTGGACGCTGGTGCGCCGGCACGTCCGCCGCGTGCGTGCGGCCGAGCGGCGGGCAAGAGCCGCCGAACGCATGGCCGAGATCGGCGCGATGACGGGCGGCCTGGCCCACGAGATCAAGAACCCCCTCTCGACGATCGGGCTCAACGCCCAGCTCCTCCTCGAAGGCATCGAGGACCTGAGCCCGCCGCCCCCGGCCGACCAGAAGGCGCGGCTGGTCAACCGCATCCGCACGCTCCGCCGCGAGATCGAGCGGCTCACGGGCATCCTCGGCGACTTCCTGCACTACGCCGGCGAGGTCCACCTCGAACGCGCCCCGACCGATCTCAACACGCTCATCGCCGAGCTGGGCGATTTCTACACGCCCGAGGCCGAACGGCACGGCGTACGGCTGCGCGTCGAGCCGAGCCGCGACGGGCAGGTCGTCGTCGACGCCGACCCGCGGGCGCTCAAGCAGGCGGTGCTGAACCTCATGCTCAACGCCGTGCAGGCCTTCCCCCCTCCTCCCGCTTCCCTCGCGAGTTCTCCGCACAGCGACACGGCCAAGCCGCGTGAGCTGCTGCTGCGCACCTCGGTCGGCAAGGACCATGAGGGGAAACTGGAGGCGCGGGTGCACGTGATCGACACGGGGCCGGGGATCGCGCCCGAGGCGATGAAGAAGCTCTTCGAGCCGTATTTCACCACCAAGCCGGGCGGCAGCGGCCTGGGCCTGCCGACGGCGCGGCGGCTCGTCGAGGCGCACGGCGGCCGGCTCGACGTGCGGACCGAACTCGGCGTCGGGACGGAGTTTGTCGTGGTGCTGCCGATGGGTGAAGACAGGCGTGGGGCGTAAGGCGTGGGGCGTCTGTTGCTGGAGTTGATGCGGAGGCGTCCGGTGAACCAGCGGTTTTCAATCAAAGAGTCATGACACCGACGCCTCACGCCCGACGCCTGACGCCCCGTTCAGGACGCTCGCTCACGCTTCGCGTCTCGTAGAAAGGCGCATCCGGCGTCGCTCAAAGCTCCACGATGACTTTCAGCATGGGCTTTGCGCCGATCGCGCCGAGGGCCGCGGCGGCGTCGTCGAGCTTGATCTTGCGCCCGATCATCGGGCGCACGTCGATCTCTTCGCGCGCCAAGAGGTCCAAGGCGTCCGGCAGCGGGCCTTCGCGCGAGCCGATGAGCGTCACCTCGCTCATGACCAAGGGCGAGAAGTCGATCGGCTCGGCGTGCTCGCTCGCCGCGGCGGGCGCGGCGACCAGCGCGGGGTCTTTGAGGATGATCGTGCCGCGCGGGCGGACGAACTGCATCGCCAGCCGCAGGCCGCGGCGGTGCTCCCAGCCCGGCGAAAACGCGCCGGTGCAGTCGATGACGACGTCCTGGTCCTGGCGTCGGCCGGCCTCGCCCACCGGGCGCGACTTGACGCCCCAGCGGTCGCACAGCGCCATGTGCGGCTCGTGCGAGCCCAGCAGCCGGACGGCCTTGTTGAGCCGGCTGAGCACCTGCGCCGTCGCGAGCGCCAGCACGTTGTCGCCCAGCACGGTGACGTACGCCTTGCCGGTGGCGCGGACGAGGTGCATCGTGTGCAGCGCCCGCGCGACCACGCCGGCGAAGACCGCCCGCTCGTCGTCCACGCGCTCCGGCACGGGGATCAGGTTCATCACCGGCACGGCGACCTCGTCGGCGAGGCACCCGTCCACGCCGGCGACGCCCAGCACGCGGCGGCTCCGGCAGTGCCCGCTCATTCCCGCGCGGCACATGTCGCAGCGGGCGCACGCGATCGACGGGCCGGCGATGACGCGCCGACCGATCAGCGAGCCGCGGGTCGCCACGGCGATCGGCGCATCGACCGGGTCGGCCGGCTCGCGCAGGTTGAGCTCTTTGACGACGCCGACGAACTCGTGCCCGAGTGTTCGGCCCTCGCGCCCCGGGTGAGCCGCGGCGAGCGCGTCGGTCTCGTCGAGCCCGGCACGGCTCACCTTGACCATCGCCCAGCCGGGCTCGGGCTTGAGCGGCGGCAGGTCCGATACCACGCGGGGCCGCCCCGTGGCGAGGGATTGAGCGTCGTGCCGAAGGGCGCGCATGCTCAGCTATCGGTTATCAACACGCGTGAACCGAGGTGAGCTCGACGAATCGGGTTCTTGGGGTGGGGCGGGCGTCCCGCCCGCCCACCGAGCGTCTGTGTGCGTCCCATTGGGCGGGCGGGACGCCCGCCCCACCCAAAACCTATTGAGGAACTCAACAGAACGACAGAGTGAAACGCACTTTACGAAGCGCTGGCGGTGTCGCGCCCCGCCTCCGGCCCAAGGTCCGGGAACCCGGCCGGCTTGGCGGGGATCTCGTTGGGCACGGCCGGGGCGAAGGGCAGGTAGTCGAGCCACCGCCGGTCTCGCTCGAAGTACGGGTAATAAAACGCACGGCGGTCGGCGAAGAGATCGTGGTTCCCCGAGGCCCACCGCGTCCACTGCCCGAGGTCGTCCTCGAAGGGCTGGCCGGTGAGCGTGCGGAGCGACTCGGCCGCCGAGTGGGTGACGAGGTAGCTGTCGTCGTCGAGGGCGGCGATGAGGCGGTCGACGACGCGTCCCTCGGCGTATTGCCCGAGCGCCACGGCCGCAGCGGCGCGGATGTCCGGCTCCGATTCGACGTTCGGATCGACGCGGTCGATCAGCGGGCCGGCGGCGACGGGGTTGTAGACCCGCTGCAGCGCCTTGGCCGCCTCGAGGCGGACGTGCCTGTCGTCGTCTTGCAGGAGGGGCGTGATCTGCGGCACGTGGTCGGGGGAGCCGTGGTTGCCCAGCGCCCGGCACGCCGCGGCTCGGACGTTGGACGACTCGTCGCTGAGCAGCTCCAGATACCGGCGGATGTAGACCTGTTCGCCGCCGAAGGGCGCGCCGGCGAGGAGCGTGACGCCGCGGGCGCGTTTGTCGGCGTCGTAGGGGTCCGAGGCCCAGCTGGCGGCTTCTTGCGGCGTAGGCTGAGAGGTGGCCAGCAGGCCGCCGATGATGCTGTCGCGCTCGGCGATGCGCTGGCGGACGTTGGAGTCGACGCACCCGCCGCCGACGAGGGCCAGGCCGGCAAGGGGAACAAGCATGAGTCCAAGTGCAGAGAAAGATCGCGTGCTCACCCGCGGAGTATACACCGTTGGTGGCTCGGCTTTCCGAGCCGAGCGCCGGACGCCGGCCCAAGAACATCCGCATTTCGTGGCACAGGCGTCTCGCCTGTGCATGATCGCTGGAGCCCGACGGCACAGGCGAGACGCCTGTGCCACGGCGAGCAGAGATCATGCGATCGGCCGTATGCCCCCTTTGCCCCTTTGCGTCATCCTGTTCATAGCCGGTTTCGTGATGACCGCGTGCGCGTCCTCCGATCGGCTCGACACGTCGGGCCAGGGCCCGATCGTGGACATGGCGATGACCGGGCCGGGCGATCAAGAGGCCCAAGGCCGCGAGCCGGCCGCCGAAGAGGCGGCGGCGGGCGAGGAGCCGGCCGAGCCGCCGGGCGAGGTCCGGTGGGTCGGGCGTGGCGAGGCGGAGACGGCCGAGTTTGCGGCACGAGACGCCGACGGCGCGACGCAGAGCGGCCGACGGCTCGTGCTCGAACACGTCGACCCCCCCGGCGATGGGCGCGCGGGGGAATGGATCATCCGCCGCCGGCTTGTCGGCGCAGGTGGGGGCGAGGGGAAGGTCATCCGCGTGCAGCACGTCGCACGCCTCGACGACGGCTCGATCGTGCTGAAGCGTGAAGAGAACATGACCGAGGACGTGGACGTGGACTTTGAGCCGGCGATGGTGGTGGTGCCGGCGCGGCTGCGCGACGGCGATGAGCCGCGGGTGCAGCCGTTCACCATGACGGTGCACCCCTTGGGCCAGCCGGACCAGATCAAGGCGAAGGGGCAAGCGACCAACACCATCCGCGTCCACGCCGGCGAGGGGGCGGCGGTGCGGCTGGCCGACGGGCGCGTGCGCCCCGCGTGGCAGGTCGTCGCGGAGCTGCGTGCGGACCTCGGGCCGGCGAGCGTGCGGAACGTCACCGTGCAGTGGTTCGGGCCGCTCGGCGACGACCACGAGCCCGACGCGGTGCTGCTGGCCGAGCGGCGCGAGGAGACGACCCGTGTGCTGGGCATCCAGACGCGGCACAGCGTCGAGCGGTGGGTGCGGGTGGAGGAAGAAAAAAGCGAATAGCAAAGGGCCAGAATTCTCGCTGCATACGAGACGTGAGGGGGAGCGAGCGTGCATTCGCGATCAAGAACCACACACGCTCGCTCCCGCTGGCGTCTCGTCAAGAACAGTTCTCGTTTTTCCGGTGATGGGTATCACTCACTCATCGCGCAACCCGACGGGTGTGCCGAGGACCTCGGTGGCGACGATGAGCTGCCGCCACGCCGCGGCCCCTTCGGGCGTGCCGGCCGGGGGCATCGCGCCCAGCGCCGCCGAGCCGATGCCGCGCCGCGTGGCACCCCCTCCGGCGGCGGTGCGAGCCGGGACGATCGGCTGGGCCTGGGATGAGGGGGCGACCGAGTCGGCGCGTGATTCGGCGGCCTGCTGAGCCGCGGCGATGCGCCGGCGAGTGTGCGCCTCGGCCTCGGCGCGTTGCTGCTGTTCCTGCTGACGCCGAGCCGCGGCGGCGCGGGCCTCGGCCTGCGCATGCGCCTGCGCCTCGCGCTGCGCCCTGATCTGCCGGCGGCGGCGCTCGGCGATCTCGGCCGGCGATTGGGCGGGGCCGTAGCCCGGTTGCGGCGAGACCGGCCTCGCCTGCGGCACGGGCCTCGGCGCAGGGGGCGCGGACGGCTGCGCAGTTCCCGCCTGCGCCCGCCGGCGCAGCTCTTCCAGCTCGGCACGCCGCCGCTGCGCCAGCTCCTGCAGGCGCCGCTTCACGTCCTGTGGGCCTTGTGGAAGGGGCGGGGGCGGGGGGGCGCCGGTCGTCTCCACGCGCGTCGTGCCGGCGAGCGTCTCATCGTCGAGGCGAACAGGTCGGCCGGTGCGGAGGGCCTCGTTCTCCAGCCGCCGCCGCTGGTCCTGGAGCTGCTTCTGCTTGTGCTTCTCTTTGAGGATGCGGAAGAGCCACCCGAGCCCCGAGGCCCCGAAGACCAGCACCAGGAAGACGAGCTGGATCCAGTTGCCGACGTTCTGCGACTGGCCGAGCAGGAGCGCGTGGGGGATGTCGGCGAGGGCGAGCGGCGTCACGGCTTCATGGTATCGGCAACCCGGCCGCCCTGCTGAGCCGCGACGAGCGCCCCTGCAAGCGTTCCCGGCGCGTCGGTCAAATCCGAAATATGCCGGAACCGCACGCCGAAGACCGGGTCGAGGACCGCGGGGGTGAGGACGTTGGGTGTTGGTCCAGCCGCGGCGAGTCGGCCGGTCGCGTCGAGCACGAGCGCGTGATCGGCGAGGCGCAACGCCGCGGTGAGGTCGTGGACCACGACGACGACGCTGTGGGACGGATGGGCGGCGAAGTCGCGGAGCAGGGTGATCGTCGAGAGAACGTGGGCCGGGTCGAGGGCGCTCATCGGCTCGTCGGCGAGGAGCACGCGCGGGTGGTTGGTGTGCGTCGAGGCGAGCTGCGCCAGCGCCCGGGCGAGCGTCGCGCGTTGCTGCTGGCCTGCGGAGAGGGTGGTGAGGGGGTCGTCGGCCCGGTCGAGGAGGTCGACGCCACGGAGGGCGGCTTCGACGGCCGATTCGTCCGGCCCCAGCGCGTGCCGCCCGAGGCGGACGGTCTGGCGGACGCTGAACGCCTCGCTCAGCTCGGCCCGCTGCGGCACATAGGCGAGCCTCGCCGCACGCCGGGCCGGGGAGATGGCGGCGACGTCCTGGCCGTCGAGGCGGACGCGCCCCGAGTCGGGCCTGAGCGCCCCGAGCATGAGCCGAAGGAGCGTGGACTTGCCCGCGCCGTTGGGGCCGACGACGACGGTGACCTGGCCGAGCGGGATCTCGGCCGACACCCCTTCGAGCACGCGCCCTCGCTGCCGGGCCGAGCCCCGGCGGGGGTACGCGAAGCCGACGTTGTCGAGCACGAGCCCTTGCACGGCGGAAGGGTAGGGGGTGGTAGCGAGCGGACCTGCAAACGAGGCCGCAGCGCACGCAAGGGCGATCCAGCGATGACCAAGGGGGCGAAGAAGAGGCATCGGCCGTCCGGCCCTCGCTGGCGCTTCGGGCTCGTACTGAGCGCGTCGGGATGGGGAAGCGGGGCTCTACAGAAAGAGCACACCTACGCTTGATATCGACGAAGTATGCTACAGGCCCTTTCTCCGGGGCATAAGGAACGACGCATGACGACGAGCAACGGGACGCAGAGCGGGAAGGTTGTCGCGGTCACGGGGGCGACGGGGTTTGTGGGGCGGCACGTGGTCGGCGAGCTGTTGAGCCGCGGGTACGGCGTGCGGGCGCTGGTGCGCTCGGCGGGCAAGGCCCGCGACGTGCTGCCGAGGGACGCTCGGCTGGCGTTCGTCGAGGGTGACGTGACCGACCCGGCGAATGTCCGCGAGCTGGTGCAGGGCGCGAGCGGCGGCGGGGCGTGTATCCATCTGGTCGGCATCATTCGTGAGGGGGGGGCGGGGAAGGGGCAGACGTTCGAGCGGATGCACGCGCTCTCGACGCGGGTGGTGACCGAGGCGTGCAAGGCCGCGAACGTGGGCCGGTATCTGCACATGTCGGCCCTGGGCGTCGGGCCGGAGGGGCGGAGCCAGTACCAGAAGACCAAGTGGGCCGGCGAGGAGCTGGTGCGGCGGAGCGGGCTCGACTGGACGATCTTCCGCCCGAGCCTGATCCACGGCGCGGGCGGCGAGTTCATGCGGCAGATGGCCGACATCGCCAGCGGCGAGGTCCCGCCGTACTACTTCATGCCGTATTTCGCGCGCCAGTACGTCGACACGAGCGTCCCCGCCGGGCCGGTGACGTTCGAGAGCGCGACGATCGCGCCCGTCGCCGTCGAGGACGTGGCGTGGGCCTTCGCGCAGGCGCTCGAGACCGAGCGGGCGGTCGGCGAGGTCTACAACCTCGTCGGCTCCGAAGAGATGGACTGGCCGACGCTGCTCCGCGCGGTGCGCGACGACGTGCCGGGCTCCAACACGCGGCTCGAGCCCTTCTACATGCCCGGTCGGCACGGCGAGGCGATCGCCCGCGCCGCCAAGGTCTTCGGGCTCGCCAGCCTGCTGCCTTATGACCTGGGCCAGGCGATCATGGCCCAGGAAGACTCGACCGCCGAGACGGGCAAGGTGCAGGAGCACCTGGGGCTTTTGCCGCGGCCGTTCCGAGCCACACTGCGGCAGTATGCTGCGCAGATCTAAAATCATTTTCAACACAGAGGTCACAGAGGACCACGGAGAAATGCATTCGTACTTTTTGAACGCGAGATCTCGAAGACGCAAAGGGCGCTGTTGTTTTATGATTTCTTCGAGCCTTCGCGGCCTTCGCATTCAATCCATGTCTTACATGTCTTAACTGCTTTCTCTGTGTTTCTCTGTGGCCTTCGTGTTAAAAAACAGAATGCCTCTGCCGGGAAGGAACCCGAATGTCTTTGAAATATGAACGCCGCCTGCTCAGCCACCTTCGGCACGAGGACTACCAGCCGGCGACGATCGACGTCCTCGCCGAGGACCTGAACATCCCCGCCGATGAGCGGCCGGAGTTCCGCGCCGCCGTCGAAGACCTCGCCTCACGCGGCATGCTCGCGCTCGAAGGCGCGGGAGGGGGCGGCGGTGGAAATGGCGGCGGTAGCGGTGGTGGGGCAGAAAGCGGCGAGAAGAAGGTCCACCTCCCCAAGATGGGCAAGGAGGTCGTCGGCGTCTTCCGCAAGAACCCGCGCGGCTTCGGCTTCATCGTCCCCGAGACGGCCTACCGCGAGGGCGACCTCTTCGTCCCGCCGCACGCGACGCTCGACGCGATCAGCGGCGACACCGTCCGCGCCGCCGTCGAACGCAAGTACCGCGGCGCCGACCGCTCGGTCTCCGGCGAGATCGTCGAGGTCATCAGCCGAAAACGAGCCAACTTCACCGGCGAGCTGGTCAAGCAGGGTCAGCTCTTCGTCGTCTACCCCGACGGGCGCGAGCTGACCCAGCCGATCGTCGTCGCCGACCCGAGCGTCAAAAACGCCCGCCCCGGCGACAAGGTCGTCGTCGAGATCGTGCAGTACCCCGAGGGGGACGCGCTCGCGGAGGGCGTCATCACCAAGGTGCTCGGCGAGGCCGGGCTGCCGGATGTCGAGACGCAGGCGGTGATCGCCGCGCACAACCTCCCCGGCGAGTTCCCGCGCGAGGTCGTCGACGAGGCCCGCCAGATCAACCGCGACTTCGAGCGCCAGGTCGACGAGATCGAGAAGAGTGGGGGGGCGAAAAAATACGAAGACCGGTTGGACCTGCGCGACACCTTCATCATCACGATCGACCCGCCGGACGCCAAGGACTACGACGACGCGATCTCGATCCGCAAGCGCAGCGAGGCCGAAGGCGGCGGCTGGGAGCTGGGCGTGCACATCGCCGACGTGGGCAGCTTCATCAAGGAGGGGACGGCCCTTGATGAGGAGGCGAAGAAGCGGGGCAACTCGTGTTATTTGCCGCGGCTGGTGATCCCGATGCTGCCGGAGGTGCTCAGCAACGGCATCTGCTCGCTCGCCGAGGGCGTGGTGCGCTACACCAAGAGCGCCTTCATGGTCTACGACGCGCGGGGCAGGTGCGTCCGCGAGGGCGTCGCGTCGACGGTCATCAAGAGCGCCAAGCGCCTGACCTACTTGGAGGCGCAGGCGCTCATCGACGGCGACCTCAAAGAGGCCGTCAAGCACGCCAAGACGGAGCCGAAGTACACCGACCAGTTGATCCAGGCGGTGCGCGAGATGGACAAGTGCTCGCGGGCGATTCTGTCGCGGCGGCGTGCGGCCGGGATGATCCACCTCGAGCTGCCCGAGGTGAACCTGATCTTCAACGAGGCGGGGCACGTCGTGGACGCCGAGCCGGAGGACGACGCGTACACGCACACGCTCATCGAGATGTTCATGGTCGAGGCCAACGAGGTGCTCGCGCGGCTCTTCGAGGGGCTCGAGGTGCCGCTGCTGCGCCGCATCCACCCCGAGCCGACGCCCGGCGACGTCACCGACCTCCGCACCGCGGCCAAGGTCGCGGGCTTCTCGATCCCCAAGAGCCCGTCGCGCGAGGAGCTGCAGGCGCTGCTCGACGCGACGCGGGACACCGACGCCGTGCGCGCGGTCCACATGGCCGTCCTGCGCACGCTCTCGAAGGCCGAGTACTCCCCGGCCCAGGTCGGGCACTTCGCGCTCGCCAGCGAGGCGTACGCGCACTTCACGAGCCCTATCCGCCGCTACCCGGACCTGACGGTGCACCGGGCCCTCGGCGAATACCTCAAGCTCACCGACAACGGCGAGAAACGCCCGAAGAGCGACGAAGAGAAGAAGAGACTCGGCAAGAAGCTGCTCGACAGCGGCAAGGTGCCGGACTTCGAGACCCTCCGCGAGATCGGCCGCCACTGCTCGACGACCGAGGTCAACGCCGAGGAGGCCGAGCGCGAGCTGCGGCA
Organism: uncultured Phycisphaeraceae bacterium; assembly: GCA_964652945.1. Taxonomy (GTDB): domain Bacteria; phylum Planctomycetota; class Phycisphaerae; order Phycisphaerales; family UBA1924; genus CAZZDW01. The sequence goes on along the minus strand of CAZZDW010000008.1, from coordinate 40,120 downwards.
GTTCCTCGTCTTGCAGCTCCTGAGCAACCACGTCGGCGAGGCCTTCGACGGCATCGTCACCGGCGTCACGCAACGCGGCGTCTTCGTCCAGCTCGAAAAATACCTCTGCGACGGCATGATCAAGTCTGAAGACCTGCCCACGGGCAAACCTTCGCACGCGGACACCGGCAAAGAAGGCGGCGGGTACAGAGGGGGACGCGGCGGCGGCGGGGGAGGGGGGGGGTGGAAAGTCGACCAGCGATCCGGCACGCTCGTCCACTCCTCCGGCCGTTCGTTCAGCATGGGCGACCGCGTCAAGGTCACCATCGCCAACATTGATCTTGCGACGCGCAAGATGGACCTGGTCGTCGCCGACTCGGCCGCACGCGGCGTCGGCAAGGACAAGAAACCCAAGTCGAGCCGGAGCGAGGCGCTGGGGAGCGCGGGCGGCCTGGGCGGCGGCGGGATCAAGCTCGACTGGGAAACCATCAAATACGGCAAGTCGGGCTCGCAGCGCCGCTCGCAAAAGTCCAAATCCCGCGAACGCGGCAAGTCCGACTTCCGCGCCAAACGCAAGGAAAAAGGCAAGGGGCAGTGAATACAGGCGTGAGGCGTCGGTGACTGGAGTGCAGTCGAGTGTCTTCGGGCGTATTGACGCTCTTCTATGAGACGCGAGCGGGAGCGAGCGTGTCAGCACCCGATCATCGAGCATTTTTCATTGTTTGTCATGACACCGACGCCTCACGCCGGACGCCTCGTTCAGGACGCTCGCTGACGCTTCGCGTCTCGTACAAGAGCGCTTCCGAGTGTCTGGCTAGTTGCGATGGTCTGAGTTCGCCACCGCCACCGCCGAGGGCTCGCTGGCGTCGCGGTAGCGGGCCGCGAGCGTCTCGAACATGTCCACCGGCTCGGCGACCAGCGCCGACCCGTCGCCGGCCGTCGGCATCACCGCCCCGCCGCGCGCCGAGTAATAGGCGTCGCGCTCGTTGCTGGCGTGGCACCCGCCGAGGCCCCCGCCGAGTCCCCCCGCGCACACAAGCACGCCGGCGGCCAGCCCCAGCCTCGCCGCCCGGCGTGCACAAACATCGAGTTGTCCAAGAAGCCGCCCTGTCGGCATTCGTTCCCCACCTGCCTCGCGTGTTGTGACACACACGCATCGGCCGGTTCGCCCGGCGGGTTGACCCGGTTCCCCCGCTTTCTGTGGGTCCGCCGCACGATCGCGACACCTCTCCCGATTGGCGCGGCTGTGCCGGGAGAACCCCTCCCTTCCTCGCCGGGCGTATCATGCCCTTTCACGGGCCGCGGCCCGCCAGATTTGAGGAAGCTCGCTCGATGATCAAGCCGGCCTTCAGCACGCTCGCCTGCCCCGATTGGACGCTGGACACCATCGCCGCCTCCGCCCGGCGCTGCGGCTTCGAGGCCGTCGAGCTCCGCACCTTCGGCGACGACTCCCGCCAGCTCGCCGGCGACCCCGCCCTCACCAGCGGCGTCAAGGCCCGCACGCTCTTCGCCGCCGCGGGCGTCGAGGTGCTCTCCGTCGCCACCTCCTGCCGGTTCGACGCGATGGTCAACCCGCCCGTCCTCGGCCACGTCATCGGCGACCAGGAGCGCCCCGTCCGCGAGGCTCGCCGCGCGATCGACCTGGCCGTTCGGCTGGAGTGCCCGTTCGTGCGGGTCTTCGCGTACGAAGGCGAGAGCCGCGAGTCGCACGCGTCGCTGTCGCGCCGCATCGCCGAGCGGCTGCGCATGGTCACCGACCACGCCGACAAGACCGGCGCGAAAGTCATCATCGAGAACGGCGGCTCGTACCAGACCGCCGAGCAGATCGGCGAACTCGTCGCGCTCGTCGGCTCGCCGCTGCTGGGCGTCTGCTACAACCCGCTCGCCGGCGTCCGCGGCGGGGACGAGCCGGGGGGAGCCAAGGCGGCCGCGGCGCTCGGCGACCGCCTCTGGGCCGCCCGGCTCATCGACGCCGACCACGACGGCCTCCGCCTGCCGGGCGAGGGCAAGCTCGAGAGCGAGGCGTACGTCAAGACGCTCGTCTCCCTCGGGTTCGACGGCCCGCTCATCTTCGACTGGGACCGCCTCCGCTTCCCCGAGCTCGCCTCGGCCGACGAGGTGCTGCCCGGCGTGGCGCAGAAGCTCTTCGCGTGGATCGGCGAGAGCGCCAAGCGCCCCTCGCCCCTGCCGCGGAGCGTCGTGAAGATGTGAACCGTGTTCTAGACGGGCTTGAATACGAGCCCGAAGCGCCAGCGAGGGTCGGCGTTGGTTGCTCGGCAACGGGTCGTTCATCCTGGCGCTTTTTTACGAGACGCGAAGCGTGAGGGGATTATGCGAGGGTTGGCCGCTCTGAAGGTCATTTGAGTCAAGAAAAGCAGGTGTTGGGTGGGGCGGGCGTCCCGCCCGCCCAATGGGATGCTCAGTGATGACCGGAGGGCGGGCGGGACGCCCGCCCCACCCGCACGCGAGTTGAGGATCGCTCTTCATAAGGTTGCAAACCTCGCATAATCCTCGTGAGCGAGCGTGCAGGACACTCGAGCGAGGGTCGCGCTGCGGGACGGTCGCCGGTTCCCGGCACAGTGTTTATGTCATCCTCTTCTTCCCAACTCAGCGAGCGCATCGTCCGCGCGTGCCTGTCGATGGGGTTTGCCGCGGCCGGCGTGTGCGAGGCGCACCCGAGCGTGCGGAGCGACGAACTGACCGACTGGCTCGCCGCGGGCAAGCACGGCTCGATGTCCTGGCTCGCCGATTCGGCCGGCGTGCGCACCGACCCCGTGCGGTTCCTCGCGGGCGCTCGCTCGGTGATCGTCGTCGCCGACCGGTATGCCGAGGCGGAGGGGAACGCGGACCACGAGTTTGACGCGCAGCGCGATACCATGACGGGAACACGAAGTTCGCCCGCGCACCGGTCTGGCCCCCCCGACCGGTGCCACCAAGACAACGCCGTCGGCCGCATCGCGCGGTACGCGCGGGGGAAGGACTACCACAAGCTCGTCGATCGGCGTCTGCACGCGCTGGCCGACCACCTTCGGCGTGAGCATCCGGGGGCGTTGTTCCGGTGCTTTGTGGACGCCGCGCCGGTCTTCGAGCGCGAGCACGCGCAGCGGGCCGGCCTTGGCTGGATCGGCAAGAACTCGCTCCTCCTCCACCCGCGGCTCGGCTCCTACCTCCTCCTCGGCGGCGTCTTCACCACGCTCGATCTCCCTGCGCCGGCATCGCAGCACGCCGTCACCGACCACTGCGGCTCGTGCACCGCCTGCATCGACGCCTGCCCCACCGACGCCATCACGCCGTATTCCGTCGACGCCCGCCGGTGCATCTCGTACCTCACGATCGAACGCCGCGGCCCGATCGAGCCGCGGTTCTTCGAGGCGATCGGCGACCGCGTCCTCGGCTGCGACGTCTGCCAGGAGGTCTGCCCGCTGAACTCGCCGACCACGGCCTCGCACGGCGGCTCGGCGGCCGCGGCGGGCGTCAACCCTTCATACTTCGCCGGGCCGCGCCGCGCGGCGGTCCCGCTGCTGGAGATGCTCGATCTCGACGCGCACACCCGCGGCACGCTCCTCACCGGCTCGGCGGTGAAACGGGCGACGCTCTCGATGCTGCGGCGAAACGCCGTCATCGCCGCCGGCAACGCGCTGCGGGAGAAAAGAGCACGGCATGATCTCGCCGCGCTCCGCGAGCGGCTTGCACACATCGCCGACGATGAACACGAAGACCCGCTCGTGCGCGAGACCGCGCATGCCGTGCTTGAACAACTGAACTGAGAACGCGAAGGAGCGGAGGAAAGCGGAGAACGCAGAGAAAGACAGAAGATGTTTTGAACACGGAGGTCACAGAGGATCACAGAGAAGACCAAAGACATGATGTGAACGCGAAGACCGCGAAATCGCGAAGAAATCTCGGATACATGTCTTTCTTCGAGTCTTCGAGACCACGTTCAATCCATGTCTTGAATGTCTTGCTCTGCGTCTCTGCTCAACTCCGCGCCTCTGCGTTCTCTTCTTTTCTCTGTTTTATTCCTCTCCTTCAAAGACCACCGGCAGGTCGGGCACGTCCTGCACCCTTCGCGGCGGGAGCGGCACCGCCTGCGGCTCGCCGTTCTCCATCGCCGCCACCAGCAGCGGCTGCCCCGCCGGCAGCGACGACTCCATCGGCGCGACCACGTCGCGCACCGGCCCGCCGCCGCCCGTGCTCCCCAGGCTGATCCCCGCCGCGTTGTTCATCGCCAGCCCGCCGCCGAAGTCGAACTGCCGGTACGCCTGCCGCATGCCCGGCCTTCGCCGCGGGTCGTGCACCGCTCGGCTGCCCCCGAGGAACTTGCCGACGAGCTTGAGCAGCTCGCGCTCCGGCGTCTCGCCGCGCGTGCCGCGCATGAACGCCGCCGGGCAGTTGTGCATGAGCACGACGCCCGGGGCGGCGATGTACAGATCGCCGCGGAACCTGACCGACTCGAGCACGCCCAGCAGCTCGCCGGGGTGGTCGAGCACCAGCCGCGGCTGCTTGACGGTCCACTCCATCCCGCCGTCGACCGCCGCGGAGCGGGCCAGGCGGGCGTCCTCGATCATCTCGGCCAGCGCGTTCGGGAAGGGCTCCCGCCGCTCATCCTTGTTGCTCGACGGCGAGGCGGAGGGGGGCGGCCAGAGCGCGTGCAGCTCGCCGGCGTGCTTGCGGATGAGCATCTCGGCCTTGTCGAGCGCCAGCGCCCGCTCGCCGGGTTTGGCGAGCTGGTCGAGGTCCGCCAGGGCGTACGTGACGGCCTGCAGCCCGATGATCGACGGCACCGCCTGCCGCCACCGCTCACCCTCGGCCGTCTTGGGCAGTGCGAGCGACGACTTGGCGAACGCCGTCCAGTGCGCCAGGAGCGCGGGCCACGTGAGATCGATCGACGGCGGCAGTTCGTCCATGCGGGATAGTAAGAAGGCGTGAGGCGTCGGGCGTGGGGCGTCTGTGTCATGACTGTTGCATGGACGAGCTTGGTTGCTCTACGTACCCGCACAACACTCCAGCCACCGACGCCCGACGCCTGACGCCCCACGCCTTCTTACCATGCCCCATGCACCTCGATCCCGCAACGCTCGCGCTGGCCGATCGTTACAAGCTCATCATCGGCGGCGTGGTGCCGCGCCCCATCGCGTTCGTCTCGTCGAGCTCGCCCGACGGCAAGCTCAACCTCGCGCCGTTTTCTTTCTTCGCCGGCGTCGCCGCCGAACCGATGACGCTCCTCTTCTGCCCCGCCAACAACGCCGACGGCTCAGAAAAAGACACGCTCCGCAATGTTCGTCCGATCGCCGAGGGGGGCACGGGCGAGTTTGTCATCAACATCGTTGGCGACGCCTTCGCCCGGCAGATGGCGGCGTGCGCCGAGCCGTTGCCGTATGGCGAGAGCGAGTTCGACCTGTCGGGCCTGACGACCGCGCCGAGCCGGGTGGTCAAGCCGCCGCGTGTCGCCGAGTCGCCGATGGCCTTCGAGTGCCAGACGCTGAGCGTCACCCGCCTCGCCCCCGGCAAGCCCTCGGGGGGCAACATCGTCCTCGGCCGGGTCGTGCACGTGTGGGCCGTCGACGGGCTCGTCAACGAGCGGCACCACGTCGACCCGGCCCGCCTCGACGCCATCGGACGCATGGGCGGCCTCGGCTACTGCCATACCCGCGACCGCTTCGAGATGCCGATGGGCCGGCCGGCCCTCCGGCCGTAACCCGCATATCCACCTCATTCGTGGCTAGGCAGAGCCACGCCGCGGCCTCATCCGCCTTTTTAGGGGGGTGTTCAGACGCGGACGGGAGGGGATCTGTAATTGTCGGGTGAAATCCCACACAAGACCCCTTGACGCCGACGCGATTATCGGGCACCATGTACGCGGAGAGTGTCCGGAGCGTGGAAGCTCCGGCTGGTTGAGAGAGTCCCTTTGAGAGATCAGCCGGTGTCGCTGCCGCGGTGGAACGCGGCGTGATCGTCCCGCGTCGGTCGTCGTGTCGGCGGAGCTTCCGCCGCCCGCGTTCGGCCCGCCGGACCACCGGAAGGAGAGAGATATGTCTACTCGCGCGACAATGGCTGTGCTGGCCGTGCTCGGATCCGCCGCGGTCGCTTCCGCGGCTGTCTCCTCGACGATCGTCACCGTCGAGATGTCCGCCACGGTCAACGGCGAGACCTACACCCGCACCCGCCAGTGGACCACCGACACCTCGCAGTGGGGCGATCAGGGCGGCTGGAACGCCAAGCTCCCCACCGACGGCGAGGTCATCTACGCCCTCGATGACCTCGGCGCCGTCGTGCTGGACGAGAACAACCAGCCCGTCGTCCTCGGCACGATCCGCGGCTGCGGCTTCTCCTACATCACCGACCCGCAGATCGCCCTCAACTTCAGCGTCCAGGCCGGCCTGGTCGACACCGCCTTCACGATCTCCTCGGCCGTCCTCGCGTTCCCCGATCCCAACCAGAACACCGGGTACGCCTCGGCGGGCATCACCGTCACCGGCAACGGCAACGGCGCCTCGCTCAGCGAGGTCGATCCCAACGGCATCTACCGGGCCACGTTCAACGGCTCGAACGTTTTTACGTACCTGCACGACCTGCCGCCGCTGGGCGCGCTCACCACCGGGCCCAACAGCTCGACGTCGTACCCCGATTCGTTCGGCTACGCCCCGCTGGGGACGGACGCCAACAACATCAGCTCGCGTTTCCAGTTCCTGCTGACCGCGGGGGATCAGGCCTCCGGCACGAGCGTGTTCATCGTTGTGCCCACGCCGGCCTCGGCGTTCTGCCTGGGGCTTTCGGGCCTGCTGGCGGCGCGTCGCCGCCGTTGACTGCCGTTATACTGACCGTGTGCGGGAAACGGGGGGCATAGTTACCCTCTCCTGATTCGGAGTCTCACCGATGCTTGCTCGCCTCAGCCCCACGATTGTTGCCGGCCTTGCCGTCGCCGCCGCGGGTGGCTCGGCGATGGCCGCCATCACCCCGTCCAACCCGCTGATCCACGTCGACTTCACCGCCGGCGCGCTCAACGGGTTTGTCGACATCGACCTGAGCGACATCAACGTTCAGTCGATCCCCGGCACCGCGTACTTCTACCCCGGCGTGCCCGCGCCGTTCACGATCTTCGACACCGCCAACCCGCTCCAGGCGATCGCCCAGGGGACCGTCGGCATCCTGGCGTACTCGCCGGACTACGCGATGATCGGCCCGCCCGGCACCGACCCGGAATACCGCATCGATCTGAACTTCAGCATCGAGAGCCTCGCGGGCGTCGCGGGCGTGGCCAACGTCGTCAGCTCCAACGTCGCCTTCCCCGGCATCTCGGGCGCGACGGGCGTCGTCTCGACGTCCTTCTCCGCGACCGACAGCAACGCCGACGGCTCGCTGGCCGTCGTCGGGCAGTTCGCCGGTGCGAACATGTGGAACGCCAGCTACAACGGCGGCACGCCGTTCGCCACGATCCTCCAGGGCGGCTCGAGCGCGATCGTCGGCGACACCGTCGTCGGCGCTGTCCCGGCCGGCGCGCCGGGGGCCATCCCCGGCACGGTCAGCAGCATGGCCACCGCGTACAGCTTCTCCGTCACCGCGGGGGACTCGGTCAGCGGCACCAGCACGTTCATCATCGTCCCGACGCCCGGTGCGGCGGCGCTCATCGCCTTCGGCAGCGTGGCATACGCCTCGCGTCGCCGCTCACGCTGAACCGTTTCCGTCTTTCAACGCTCAACCACACGCGAACACACGACCACGAACTTTTTCTACAACCATCGAACCCAGGCCGGGCCGTGCAGCCGCACGGCTCGGTTTGTTTAACCACGACGCGCGGGCGTGCCGGCGTGCTTCCCCAGCATCTCGACCAGCTCCTGCCGAAGGCCGTCGACGTGCTGCCGGAGGTAGCTCAGCCCCTCGTCCGGGCCCATTGTTTTCAGCTTGGCAAACGGGATCGGCCTGCCGATCCGCACCGCCGCACGCTTGCCGAAGAGGGCCGGGAGGGTTTGTCCGCGCGGCCACGCCTCGAACGCTCCCTCGATCGCCACCGGCAGCACATCACACTTGGCGCGGCTCATCAAGAGCCACGCGCCCCGCTTGAACTCGTGGACCTCGCCGTCCGGCGTCCGCGTCCCCTCGGGGAAGATCCCGACGATGTGCCCCTCGTTCAAGAGCGCGATCGCTTTCTTCATTGCGGCCGTATCCGATTCGTTCTCGTTCAGCGAGACCGCCCCCAGGCCGCGGATCAGCACCGCCAGCGGCTTGGACTTGAACAGCCCCGACCGCGCCAGGAACAGCACCGGCCGCCTGCCCACCGCCACGCCGATCAACGGCGGGTCGAGGTGCGACTGGTGGTTGGCCACGATGAGCAGCGGCCCATCGGTCACGTTTTTCCGTCCGATCACGCGGAAGCGGTACAGCACCGAGACGACCAGCGTCACCGCGGCCTGGCAGACGCGGTAGAACAGCGGCCTCGACGGCGGCCGAGGTTCGGCGGGCTTGGACGACGTGTCGTTCACGCGGTGCCGGCCGCCAAGGCGAAAGGGCGGCCGGCGTAGGAGCCTCCCGCGACTCCCCCCCCGGTCCCCCCGCCTCCGAGTCCTCCCGTCTTCGTCGCGGCCCAGGCGCGCCCAGGTCCGGTCCCTGCGGGCGAAAACGGTGAGCCGCTGGCGAGCTTGTCCGTCACGAGCTTGGCCAGGAGCGCCACCACCTCGTCCTCGCTCAGCGACGTGGTGTCGATGATCTGCGCGCCCTCGGCCGGCTTGAGCGGCGCGTCGGCCCGCGTCGAGTCGAGGTGGTCCCGCCGGGACAGGTCGGCCAGCACGTCGTCGAAGACGGCCTCGATGCCCTTCTTGCGGAGCTGGTCGACGCGCCGTGCGGCGCGGGCGCGGGGCTCGGCGTCGAGGTAGAACTTGAGCTGCGCCGCCGGGAAGACGACCGACCCCTGGTCGCGACCCTCGGTGACCAGGCGCGGGTGCTTGAAGGCGACGTTCTGCTGCATCCCGACCAGCAGCCTGCGCAGCTCGCCGATCTTGGAGACCTCGGAGACGCGGGCCTCGACGTCCTTGTCGCGGAGGCGGTCGGTCAGCACGCGCCCGCCGGAGATGAGCTGCGGCGGGTCGACGTGGAAATCAAAGTGCATGTCCTGCTGCCGGACCGCCCGCACCACCCCCTCGTGGTCGGCGGGGTCGAGGCCCCGGTCGATCACCACGGCCGTCGCGGCCCGGTACATCGCCCCGGTGTCGAGGAACGCAAAGCCCAGGTGCCGCGCGAGGCGGCGGGCGACGGAGGACTTGCCCGTGCCCCCCGGCCCGTCGATGGTGACGACGAAGGTGCCCGAGGGGGCGCCGGCGCGCGACGAGACGCTGGAAGCGGGGGAAGAGGCGGTGGGATAAGCGGCGGTGATGTCGGCGTGCGGGGAAGAAGGGGAATGGTGGGAGGGAAAGGTCATTCGCCGTCGTCCTCTTCGTCGTCGGTCATCTCGCCGACGGCCCCGGCTTCTTCGTCGTCCAGGTCGTCCGCCTCGTCGGCGGGCTCCACGAGGCCCAGCGCGGTCTCAAGGAGCGTCTGCGTCATGCGGACGCCCTCGACCGGGTCGCCGTCGCCGCGGTAGTCGATCGCCAGCGTACCCGAGTAGCCGACCGCCTGCACGACACCCGCGAAGGCGGCCAGGTCGTAGTCCGTATGCGAAAAGCCTAGCCCGTCTTTGCTCGGCTCGAACGACTCGGTCGAGACCGTCAGCGCCGAGGCGTAGGGGACCAGGCGTCGCAGGTAGAGCAGGGGGTCGGGGGCCCGGGCGGCGGTGAGAAAATCGGGAAAAGTGCCGATGCGGAAGCCGCCGATTTTTTTCACCAGCTCGGTGAGGCGGTCGGGCTGTTCGCACAGGCCCGGCCCGGCCGTCAGCAGGAGGTTGACCTCCAGGCGTTCGCCCAGGGAGAGGACCCGGCGGGCGCTGTCGGCGGCGATGTCGAGGGCCTCGTCGTCGTCCGGGGCGTCGACGGTGACGGCCGCGGAACTGCACCCCAGGCGGTTGGCCGCCCGGATGACCCGCTGGAGGCGGTCGATCGCCTCGTCGGCCTTGCCCGTCTCGGCGTCGGCCAGGGGCTGCGGCGTGGTTTCGACGAGGACCAGGCAGGGGCACGAGGCCTTGTCCGCGGCTTCGCGGATCGAGTCCAGCCGGCGGGCGTCCGCCCCGGCCAGCAGGTCTGTGGATAAGTTCAACCCCCGCAGGCCGAACGTCTCGTGGACGAACCGCGGCAGGTCGGTGAGGGCCAGCTTGGCGTCGGAATCCTTGACGGCCGTGCCGGTCCCGTGGCCCGCGCCGGTGCTCCCCCGGCGCGGGGTGGAGGGTTTACCCCTGGCGACAGCCGGGGACAAGCGAGCCCGCAACGAGTTGGCGGCCAGGGTCAGTAACATTCCAATCCCACTCTACGACACGACCACGCGAGCCGCCACCGGCGCCGGCCGCGAGAGATCGGGCTCACGCGAGTCACCATCGGCCACCGATGCGGGGTGTCAACAGCGAAGAGGGGAGTTGGTGGGTGATTTTGTGGGTTGTGCCGTGTGGCGCGGTGTTTGCATGCAAGCAGGCCGTGTGTTTCAGCATTCGTGGCACAGGCGGGACGCCTATGCAGGACCGCTGGAGCCGCACGGCACAGGCGGGACGCCTGTGCCACATGCGGAAGGGCCCTCACGGCAGCTTGGCGCCGGGCTGGATGTTGGGGTTGGCTTTGTCCTGGGAGGAGCCGCGGTAGAGCCACATATTGCGGTAGACGTTGACGGTCGAGCCGGTGGGGCAGTAGAGGGAGGGGTCGAGGGTCTGCTTGTCGCCGAGGGAGCCGACGTGGCCGTCGAAGAAGGAGGCGTTCATGCGTTTGCTGTGCCGCAGCGAGATGTCGTAGAGGACGGGCTTGGGGGCGAGCGAGCCGTCGGCGTCGTCGCGGTCGTAGTGTTCGCCGGAGCCTTTGAAGGCGACGCCGCGTGAGAGGAAGTTGCCCTGCGGGCTCTGGCGGAGGCCGGAGCCGTTGGTCTGGGTGGAATAATCGAAGCCGTTGAGGGGGGGGTTCCAGTAGCGGGCGCCTTCGAAGGACATGATTTTCTTGGAGGGGTCGGTGCCGACGCGGTAGACCTTGGGTGCGTACCCGGCGGGGAGTTTGATGGGTTCGCCGGAGGGCATGGTCTCGCCGTAGGGGTCTTCGTCTTCGGGGGTGGTGGAGGGGATGGTGAGTTCGGGGAGGAGCTGGAAGTAGACGGGGGTGAGGTAGCTGACGACGAAGGGGTGCTGGCCCTGGGCGTTCATGGGGAGGGCCTGGCCGCCGTAGCGCGTGGCGTAGCGGGTGGTGTTGTTCGGGCAGCGGAACTTGGTCATGCAGATTTCCTGGAACTTGGACGGGAGGTCCACGGGAAAGTTCATCGCGTCGCCGATGAGCGGCGAGATCCAGTCCCAGTCCTGCACGGGCGTGCTGCTTCCTTCGCGGTAGGGGCGGCCCTGGTCGAGCTCGAAGCCGGAGGTGTTGGGGCCGGGGAACCAGCCCTTGTAATCGGTGTCGTACGCGGCAAGCGCGGTGATGATGCCCTTCTGGTGCGCCTTGCAGACGGCGTCGCGACCGGCCTCGCGCGCCTGGGCGAGAGCCGGCAGCAAGAGGCTCACGAGCACCGCGATGATCGCGATGACGACGAGCAGCTCGATGAGCGTGAAGGCGGGGCGTGTCCGGGATGAACGGGCGGGCAGGTGGAGGTGGGGGGGCACCGAGGGTCTCCTTCTCGTGCGCGGCCGATGGTCTTGGCGCACCAGCGAGAACATAAACCCGGGCTCACCCAACCATCACACGACCCCCGCGTTCTTGGCGATCAATTGACAATGCACGGCGTGCGTGTGCTACGCGAAAACCCGCGTCTCCCGCATGGATTTTGCCGGCTTTGCCCGCGACGCATCGGTTCTTCAAAGTTGTGCAAAGGACGCCGTGCTCACGAAGACTTAACCTCTTGATCTCATACGAGACGCGAGCACGCCTGAGACGTGACATGCCCTTTGTCTTGGGTGGGGCGGGCGGATCAGCTGTGTAGAAAACACCCCCGACAGGGGCGCATCGACCATTTCGGATTGTCTGTGGCACAGGCGTCCCGCCTGTGCAAGAACGCTGGAGCCACACGGCACAGGCGGGACGCCTGTGCCACGTTCAAACAGTCCCCGAAACCTTGGGCACGGCTCATCTTTTCTCCAGAGCAGCGGGGACGCCCGCCCTACCCAAGCCAGGTTGAGGATTTTCAACGCAGCATGGGTCGGGTTGCGCGTGCATCTTGTTGGGAAGGGGAGGAAGGGGCCTACGATGAGCCCTTGTCTCCGCGGCGGGCCTCGGCGTCGGGCCGGAGAGCCGCCGCGGGGCTGTATGTACCGCCTCCAAGGACGATCCAGACATGGCCGACACCCCTCCCCCTAATGACCGGGTCTACTCCGATTCTCACGAGTGGCACAAGCTCGACGGCGACGTCGTGACGCTCGGGCTGACCGCCTTTGCCGTCGACCAGCTCACCGACGTGACGTTCGTCGAGATGAAGCCGGCCGGGACCCAGCTCGGCGCGGGCGACTCGGTCGGCGAGGTCGAGTCGGTCAAGTCGACCAGCGACGTCTACTCGGCGGTCGCGGGCGAGGTGGTGGAGGTGAACGAGGCCGCGGCGGCGGACCCGTCGCTGCTCAACTCGGACCCCTACGGCAAGGGGTGGCTGGTGAAGGTCCGCGTGTCGGATAAGGCCGGGCTGGAGTCGTGCGTCGATGCCGCGGCGTACGCGAAGAAGTATTTATCATAAATCGATTCTCGTTTGACGAGACGCGAGCGGGAGCGAGCGTGTATTCGTGTTCGAACAGGGGCACGCTCGCTCCCGCTCGCGTCTCGTACGAACGAGATGGAGATCTCTGGACACCCCCTTGAGTTCCACGCCCTCCACCCCCGGCAGGTTCACCAACGGCGCGGCCTCGGGGCTCGCGTCGAAGCCGTCGGCGCGCCGGGCGGCCGTGGACGCGGGCGAGGCGATCGTCCGCTGTGAGGGTGTGCGTAAGAGCTACCACCTCGGCGACCGAACGGTCGAGGCGCTCCGCGGCGTCGCGCTGCGCATCGACCGGCCCGGCTTCTACGCCATCATGGGCGCGTCGGGCTCCGGCAAGTCGACCTTCCTGCACCTGCTCGGGGCGCTCGACAAGCCCGACGCCGGGGAGCTGTTCATCGACGCCCAGCCGGTGCACGCGATGGACGAGCGCGAGCTCACCCGTTTCCGCCAGCGGCACATCGGCATCGTCTTCCAGCAGTTCAACCTCATCCCCACGCTGACGGCGCAGGAGAACGTCGAGCTGCCGGGGATGCTCGCGGGCGAGAAGCCGGCGGCCCTGCGCAAACGCTCGACCGAGCTGATGGAGGTGCTGGGCGTCGCCAAGCGCGCCGACCACCGGCCGGACGCGCTCTCGGGGGGCGAGCAGCAGCGGGTGGCGATCGCGCGGTCGCTGCTGTTTTCGCCGGGCGTCTTGCTGGCCGACGAGCCGACGGGGAACCTGGATTCGCAGTCGTCGGCCAAGCTGTGGGGGCTGTTGGGGCGGATCGCGGTCGAGCACGAGATGACCGTCTTGATGGTGACGCACGAGCCGGCGGCGGCGGCGCACTGCGAAAACGTCTTCGTCCTCCGCGATGGGATCATCGCGGGGCAGTTTTCCACGGAGGGGCTCGATGCGGCCGGCGTGGCGTCTCGCTATCAAGAACTTGTCCGTTCGGCGTAGCCGGACGGCGCTGCTGATCGCGACGGTGGCTCTGTCGGCGGCGTTGATCGCCGCGGTGGCGTGCGCGATGGCGAGCGTCAACGAGGGGCTCAAGCTGCGCGTCGCCCAGACGGTCGGGGCGGCCGACATGCGCATCGCCAAGGTCGGGCGCAAGTTCTTCGACGACGATGTGCTCAAGCAGGTCGAGGCGTGGCCGGAGGTCGACTACGCCGTGGGGCGCGTGCAGGAGGCGCTGGCGCTCAAGAATCCTCAGGCGGACGAGGAGCACGGCGAGACGATCGCGACGATCGGCAACGGGCTGATGCCCGACCGCGAGTACAAGCTCAGGCCGCTCGACATCGTCGAGGGGCGCGCGGTCGAGCACGACGGCGAGGTCGTGCTGGAAGCGCCCGCGGCCGAGAAGCTGGGGGCGCACGTCGGCGACGTCCTCGACGTGCATCGCTTCGGGGAGCCGATGACGCTCACCGTCGTCGGCATCGCTAAACGCCCCGCGCTCAGCCAGCTTGCGCGATGGGAGTCGTACACCACGCTGAACACGATGTGGCAGGTCGCGGGGCGCAACGGCACGCTCCGCGAGATCGACATCGTGCTCAAGGACTCGTCCAAGGCCGAGCACATCGCCGAGACGCGCGCCAAGGAGCTGGAGAAGGGGCTCGTCCTCCGCCCGTCGAGCAAGATCACCTCCGGCCTCGACAAAAACGTCGAGGGCTCGAACGTCGGCATGATCGTCGCCTCGGTGCTCTCGTTCCTGTCCGCGGCGTTCATCATCATGACGGGCATGACCACCAGCGTCAGTGAGCGGCAGCGCGAGCTGGCCGTCCTGCGCTGCATCGGCGGTCGAAAAGGACAGCTCGCCGAGTCGCAGCTGGCGATCGGGCTGATCATCGGCGTGAGCGGGGCGGCGATCGGCGTGCCGGTGGGGATCGCCGGGGCGTGGGCGCTGGTGAATATTTTCCGTGAGGACCTGCCGGGGGGCTTTGCGATCTCGTGGCTGGGGATGGTGCTGTCGGTGGGGGGGGCGATCGTGGCGGGCTTTGTCGGCGCGCTGTGGCCGGCGATGAAGGCGAGCCGGACGACGCCGCTGGAGGCGATGGCGGTGCGGGCCAGGCCCGCGTCGATCCGCGGGATCGTGATCTGCGGCGTGCTCGGGCTGGCGCTCGCCGCCGGGCACATCAGCATCTTCAAGCTGCTCGAATCGCCCGACGCGGTCTTCTGGACGGACCTGAGCGTGGGGCTGCCGTCGATGTTCACCGGCTATTTCCTGATGGCCGTGCCGTTGATGGTCGTCGCGGCGGTGCTCGCGGGGCCGGTGATCAGCCGCGTGCTGGGATTGCCGCGGAGTTTGCTGACGCGGACGGTCTTGACGACGCCGTACCGCTTCGGCTTTACGGCCGGGGCGATGATGACGGGCCTGGCGCTGCTGGTGGCGATCTGGACCAACATGCGGGCGATCTCGCGCGACTGGCTGGGGATGCTCGAGTTCCCCGACGCCTTCGTCGCCGGCGTCTCGATGACCGAGAAGACGCAGGACCGCATCGAGGAGCTGCCGTTCGTCCGCGGCACGGTCGCCATCACCATGCAGAACTTCCGCACCACCGCGTTCGGCGTGCGGGCGTTCGACAACCAGAACACGACGTTCGTCGGCTTCGAGCCCGGGCCGTTCTTCCGCATGACGCGGCTCAACTGGATCGAGGGGGACCCGCAAACGGCCGAGGCCAAACTGGAACAAGGCGGCGCGGTGCTGGTGGCGCGTGAGTTCCACGTCTCACGCGGTATCTCCGTCGGCGATCACGTCACGCTGATGCGCGACGATAAGCCGTATGACTTCGAGGTCGTCGGCGTCGTCGACTCGCCGGGGCTCGACGTGGTGAGCAAGTTCTTCGACGTCGGCGAGGAGTACCTCGACCAGGCCGTCAACGCGGTCTTCGGCTCGCGGGACGATCTCAAACGGCTCTTCGGCAACGACTCGATCGGGCTCATCCAGATCGACCTCGACCCGGCGAAGGACGACCAGGAGGCGATGCAAGAGATCCGCCGTCTCGCCGGCAGCGAGGTGGTCGCCGCCGGATCGGGGCGCGAGATCAAGGAGGAGATCCGCACTGTGCTGTCGAGCGCGATGCTGATGTTCTCGCTGGTCGCGATCGCGGCGATGCTGGTGGCGTGCCTGGGCGTGGCCAATCTCATCATCGCCGGCATCCAGGCGCGGACGTTCGAGTTCGGCGTGCTCCGCGCGATCGGGGCGCAGCGGGGGCTCCTCGCTCGGCTTGTGCTTGGCGAAGCGCTGCTCATCGCGCTGACCGCGTGCGTCGTAGGCACGGCGATGGGGATCCAGGGCGCGTGGGCCGGGCAGCGGATGTACGAGAAGATGCTGGGGCTGCTGCTGCAGTTGCAGGTGCCGGTGGACGCGGTCGCCGCGGGGTGGTGCGTGCTGACGCTCATCACGGTCGCCGCGGCGTTGCCGGCGGTGCTCGCGCTGCTCAAGAAAGAGCCCCGCGAGCTGCTGGCGACGGTGCGGGGGTAAAAACCGGCGTGGGGCGTCGGGCGTGGGGCGTCGGTGTCATGATAAACATCGGAAGCCGCCGAATACCGTGTGTCGCTCGAACACCGCTCCAGCGACCGACGCCCGACGCCTCACGCCCCTTTCTTCCCCTACGGCATCGGCGGCGAGAGTTCGACCTCGTCGCCCTGTTCATTCCTCAGCACCACGACGCGGCGTTTGCCGTCGATGTGCGTGATCGTCCAGCCGTGCGCCGAATCGCCGACGCGCGAGAGCGAGCCGTTGATGAACGCGACGGCGTGCTCGCGGTCGACCATGATCGACGAGACGTGCAGGTCACGCCGCGGGTCGAACGCGCCGGGGTCGTCCATCGGCCGCGTCGGCTGCGGGTTCTTCGCGCTCGGCGTCGCCTGCTCCGGCGTCGGCGGCGGCGGTGCGGGGTGGTCCATCGGCGAGCGAAGGTCGGCGTAGAGCGATCCTTCCGCGTCGACGTGCGCGTACTCGGCGAGCCACGCCGCGGCCTGCTGCTGCGCCGGCGTGAGCGGCCGCGGGCGTGCGTCGCCAATCGGCAGCGTCGGCGCGGCCGCCGGCGTCGCCGCCACGCTCGCCGAAGCTCCGGCCGGCCCAGCGCCCAGCAGCAGCCGCACGCCCTGCACGCACACGATCGGCGCAAGCAGCGACGCCGCGAGCATGAGCCGGGCCCGGTCGCGTTTGCTCAAAGGCCTCATGGCGTGCCCTCCGCGTGCGCCGGGTCTTCCGTGCCGGCGATCGCCTCGTGCAGCAGCGCCGTGTCGAACGCGAGGCGGTCGAGCTTGATCACCGCGCGGACGAGCGGCCTTTCGGGGTCGGCGATGGTCTGGAGCTGCACCCGCTCGATGACGGTGTAGGCGTTCTCCTCTTCGAGCGCGGCGAGCATGCGGACGACGTTGGCGTAGCCGCCGCGCAGCTCGATCGTGTACGACGTGACGACGTCGCTGGGCTCGCGCGCCGGCGCTGCGCCGCCCGCGGGCGGCGCGGCGTGCGGCTTGGCGGCCTGGCGCGCCGGCTGGATGGCGTCGACGAGCACGCCGTAGTCGGCGGCGGTCTGCGAGAGCGTGGTGAACATCGCCGTCTCGTCGCGGGCGCTCATGCTCCGCAGGTCGATCTCCTCCGCGAGCCGCTCGGCGCGGTCGAGGGCGGCACGGTTCGCCGACCAGTTCAGCCGCGTCGTGTTCGCCTGGGTCACCAGGCTCTGCGCCTGGGCGATCGCGGCGTTCGTCTTGGCCAGCTCGGTCTCGGCGGGCTTGACGAAGAAAAAGTAGCCCCCGCCGCAGAGGCAGAGCGCGATGACCAGCTCGGCGGCGTGCTGCCGCAGGTCTTTGCGGGAGAGCGGCTTCATCGCGTCACCTCCGCGGGGCCGGCGTGCGCGTCGCCGACACCCGCCAGCGACGCGGGCGGCAGGGTGATCGGCAGCAGGATGATCTCGAAGCTCCGCGCCGGGCCGAGCTGCGACTGCACGAGCCGCGTGGGCCCGAGCTGCGTGCCGGCGACGATCGGCGAGGCGTTCAGGGCCGCGAGGTAGTCGTCGATGCGGCGCGACACCGAGCCGCCCGCGGGCGCGTCGGTCGGCATGTAGCCGGCGAGCCGGCAGCGCCCGAGCGCGGCGGGGCGGTCGCCGCCGGTGATGTCCAGCGAGGCCGTGATGTCGGTCAGCCGCGCGTCGGACGGCGTGATGGTCGAGATCGCAGCCAGGAGCGCCGCCCAGTCCGGCGTCTCGGGGACCGCGGCGCGGATGCGGGCGCGGAGCTTCGCCGATTCGAGCGCCGCCGCGGCGGCCCGCTCGCTCAGCTCGACGTCGTCGCGCGACTGCTCGATGACGGTCTGCAGCGAGGCGAGGCGCTCGCGCTGGTGCGAGAGGTCGATGCGGACCGAGTAGGCGTCAAACCCGACGATCGCGAGCGCCGCGGCGACGCCAAGCCACATCGCCTGCTTGACGCGCACGATCGTCGCCGAGCGGGCGACGTCCGGCGGGGCGAGGTTCACGCACTTGCCCAGGTAGGGCAGCACCGCGTCGATGAAGCCGTCGCCTGTGTCGGGGTCGGGCTCGGCGGGCTCGGGGGCGGGAGCGGGGGGCGCGTGCTCGGGCGTGCGCGAGTGCGTGTCGATGCCGCTCTGGCGGGCGATGATGGGCGCGAGGTGCGCGATGCGTTCGCCGCCGCCGGCGATGGTGAGGCGGAGGCGGCCCCGCTCGGCGTCGGGGAGGCCGAAGCGGACGGACTGTTTGACCTCGACGCTGAGGCGTTGCAGCACGGGGTGCAGCGCCGGCAGGAGCGAGGCGCCGCTGAGCAGCGGGTAGCCGGGGATGGGCGTGTCGGCCGCGGGAATGCCGACGGTCGCGAGCACGTGCCGCGCCTCGTCGCGGTCGAGCGTGACGGTCTCGTCGGGGTCGACGGCGTTCTTTGGTGCATCGAGCGGGCGGGCCTGCAGCGGCTTGGTGAGCGCGTCGACGAACGTCTCGACGCCCAGCGCGATGGCGCGGACGAAGGCCAGCCGCGGCGGCGCGTCGGGCTGGCGCACGTCGCGCGAGGCGGCGGCGAGGGCGCACCCGTGCTCGGACATCCACAAGACCGCCGCGGTGCCGTGCTGCCGCGTCGCGCGCGTGGTCGCCAGTTCGACGGCCGCCCGGATCACCAGCGCCTCGGCGGGGACGATCTCGTCGGGGACGAGCCCCGCGCCGCGGGCAAGAGCCGCAAGGGCCGCCGAGGTCGCCAGCGTGTCGGCCGACGAGGCCAGGTGCAGCATCGCGGGCGCGGCGGAGGGCGGGCCGTCGGCGGCGTGCGTGTCGCGAGCGTGCCGGCCCGGCGACGGATCGGTGTAGAGCAGCTGCGTGCCGGAGACGTTGTCGTCGAGCGGGAAGGGGCACAGGTTGGCCAGCCCGAGTTCGGCGGCGTCGACCGCAGCGGACTCGCCGGTCGCGACGTGGCACGACGAGACGTTGGTCACCAGCGTCGGCGAGGCGGCGTAGATGAGCGTGGCGTGCTCGCCCTCGGCCTTCAGCTCGGCGACCATGCCCGACAGCGGGACCAGCAGCGACGAGAGCGCGTTGGGCCAGTCGCGGCTCAACGCCGCCGAGTTGTCCAGCCGGCGGCTGCGCCGCGCCGCCGCACGCGAGCCGCGGTACAGCACGGCCTCGAGCCGGGACGGCGAGATCTTCACCACGACACGCGCACGCACGGCAGACGCACTCCTGAGAACAGATAACCGCGGCGGACCACCAACCAACAACGTCTCAGAATCGCTATCGACCAATGCCGCCGCGGGCCGAAGCGGCTTGCGGCCGGTCCCGAAACACGGTGGCGGACCTCGACCGTCAACGCGCCGGATAGGGCTTGCGACGGGCGTGACGCCTGGCGCACGCGGACGCTCGAAGAGGGTGGCCGGCGGCGTCGCCGCGCGAGCGATTGGACTGCGCCGGGTCTGCGGCGGGTTATTCGAGCGTCGCCTCGACCCGGCGGCGGGCCTGCCCGGCCGAGCCCTCGGCGGTGACGGTGATCGTCGTGCCGCCGTCGTCGAGCGTGACGTGGACCTTCGCCGCGCCGGCGAGCGCGGGGTCGTCGGCCGTATTGGCGTCGTCGGAGATCGAGCCGATCACGCCGTCGCCGTCCTCGTCGGCGTTGTTCATCAGCTCGCGGACGGCCATGTTCATGCCGGCCTCGGCGGCGTAGAACGCCCGCATGGTCTCCAGCCGGCGGGCCGTCAGGTCCTGCTCGCGCGAGCCGGCCAGCACCATCCCGACGACGACCAGTTGCAGCACGATGAGCGCGACAACGAGCGTGACGGCGATCGAGCCGCGGCGGCTGGGCGCGTGTGTGAACGGGTGTTTGGCGGTCATGAGTTCCCCGATCCCGCGGCGCAGCAGCGGAGGAAGACCTTGGTGCGGAGCGTCTCGGTGACGCCGGCGTGCGTGACCGAGAGCGTGATGGCGATGCGGCGGATGGGCTGGCACGACGAGCCGGAGAGCGACGCGCCGAGCTGGGCGTTGCTCTGGTCGTAGGCGGTGAGGGAGAAGGCCGAGACGTTCTCGATCAGCGGCGTCCACGTCGTCTCCGGCGTGGTCAGGCGCAGCGTGCCGTTCAAGAGCACGATCGACGAGGTCGAATCCCACGCGACGCTGGTGGCGGTCAGCGAGGTGATCGACGGCGTGCCGCCGGTCGATCCCTGCGGCATCTGCTGCAGCTCGCGCACGATCCGGTCCATCGCGACCGAGAGGTCGGCCTGCAGGCGGCTGCGCTCGGCGGTGTCGGCGTAGCCGTCGGCGGCCACGGAGATGAGCTGCGCCGAGGCCGTCATCACCACCGCGAGGATGACCATCGTCGCGATCGTCTCGACGAGCGTGAAGGCGCCATATTGATGGTTGGTTTGGGTGGGGCGGGCGTCCCGCCCGCCCTCGATGCGCCGAGAGACGACCGCTGGGCGGGCGGGACGCCCGCCCCACCCACGGCGCATGAAAAACTTTGCGAGTCGTGAGCTCATGGCGTGTACTCCGTGAGCACCGTCGCGATCTGCACGCTCCGGCTTTGCCCGCCCAGGTCGGTGTACGACACCGTCACCGTCACGACCTTGTACCCCGTGCCGGCCGACGTGAGGTTCGCGGCTTTCTCGGCGATCGAGGTGGCGCGCGAGAAGCCCGCAAAGCCGCTGACCGCCGGCTCGGCGGCGTAGTTGCCCGAGGCGACGTACGACCAGCCGCGGGTCGACGAGTGCCGATCGGCGATGACGTCCTCGAGTTTCTCGGCCGCCAGCCACCGCGCCTTGGCCGCCAGGACGGGGTTGGCCCGCCGGGTGTGCGCATCGCGGATCGCCCAGAACATCGCGGGGATCGCGGTCGAGAGGATGACGATCGCGATGATCGCCTCGATGAGCGTGAAGCCGGTCCGTGTGTTCGTGCGCGTGCGCATGGATCACGACCCCGAGGAGACCGGTGGGACAGACGGCGGGTAGACCAGCCCGGTGCCGCCCTCAACGGTGACGCTCACGCCGCCGGTGAGCGTGACGGTGATATCGGCCGAGATGAGCGTGCCGGCCGGCAGCAGCGGACGGCCGAGCCAGTCGAAGCCGAGCGTCGTGCTCCCGCCGGGGATGGAGACGCCGGAGATGCCGACGCCAGCGAACTCGCCGGTGTTGAGCGTGACGATGTAGTCGCGGCCGGTCGCGGGGTCGGTGAGCGTCGCCGCGCCGGCGTAGCCGGGGGCGCCGGGGTTTTCGGCGCGGAGCGTGTACGAGTCGGCGGCGTTGTCGAAGACGATCCACGTCCGCACGCCGGTGGCGACGGCCCGCTCGCGCGCGAAGTTGAGATCCCGCGTGAGCTGCTGCCCGGCCATCGCGCCGCGGGTCGCGGCGGAGCGGGTGAGCGACGCGGCCGCGGTCGCCGCGAGGATCGCGGTGACGACGAGCACGGCGATGAGTTCGATGAGCGTGAACGCGGGGGCGTGCGGCGTACGGCGTGAGGCGTCGGTGTCATGACAGACGCCGACGCCGCCGCGTTGACCGGTGTGTTCGCGGTCGGCCCCAGCGACAGACGCCCCACGCCTCACGCCTGACGCCTGCATGATTCGAGGAGCCTCCATCGGCGATCGGCCTCTTACCACCCGTTCTCGCCGGCCGAGTTCGAGTTGGCCCAGAACTTGCCGGTCGACGCGTCGTAGTTCCACCCCGCGCTGCCGGAGACGGGCGGCGACGAGGCGTTGTACGTCGCCGCGACGATCGTCGCCGAGTTGTTGTACGGGTTTTCCGGGATGTCTTCCTGCATCACGGTGCCGACCGTCTGCATGTCGACGAGCGAGGGGAACGCCTCGGTGCCGGTGGAGACGATGGAGTTGGCGCGGAAGTTGGCGATGGCGCTGCGGACGGCCCCCAGCGTGCCGCGCGTCGCCGATTCCTTGGCGCTGGCGACATAGTCGAAGTATTTCGGGATCGCGACGCCCGACAGGATCGCCAGGACGACGATGACGACGATCAACTCAACCAGCGTAAACGCGTTTCGGCGTGCGGCGGACATGGCGTTCATCAAACAACTCCCTTCGTGCGGCTCTGGTGCGCAGCACCGCTGCGCCTACACGTATGATCGGACGAGCCGGGCCCCGGCTTGACCGCAAACACCCCAAAGCCGGTGCGGAGTTATCCCGTGCGTCCGAGAACCACGCGCGCCCCTTTCCCCGTCGCGCACGACCGTGAGCCGGGGCGTGCCGCCCCGGAAAACCCGTTACCGCATGAGCTGCACCATGTTCCACATCGGCAGGAAGATCGCCAGCGCCACCATCAGCACGATCCCCGCGATGACGACGATGAGCACCGGCTCGATGACGGTGCCGAGGTTTTTGGTGAGGTGCGCCGTCTCGCGATCGTAGTGCCGCGCGACGACCGAGCACATGCGCGGCAGCTCGGCCGACTCTTCCCCCGCCGAGAGCATGCGCTTGGCGAACGCCGAGAGGTACGTGCACCCGCCGAGCACCTGCGAGAGGCGTCCGCCCTGGCGGACCTGCGCGGTCATGAGCTCGACGTCGCGCTGCAGCATCGGCCGCGCCGACGCCGAGCCGGCCATCTCGAGCGCGTCGATCAGCCCGAGCCCCGATCCCAGGCTCACGCCGAGGATGCGGCAGAAGCGCGAGATCGCCAGCCCGACGAGGATGCGGTTCAGATACGGCACGCGGTGCAGCAGCGCGTCGATCCTCTGCCGGCCGACCGGCGAGCGCCACGCGGCACGCACGCCGAAGAAGGACGCCGCGCCGACCAGCAGGTAGAGCCACCAATAGTGCTGCACCGACTTGCCGACGGCCATCAGCCCCTGCGTGAACATCGGCAGGTCCAGGCCGCGTTTTTCGAACATCGTCGCAAACCGCGGCACGACAAACCCCAGCAGAAACCCCACCGCCAGCACAAGCACGCCGACGACGCACGCCGGGTAGGTCAGCGCCCCGACGACCTGACGGCGGGTCTCGAGGTTGCGCTCCATCGTCTCGGCGAGCAGGTCGAGGACTTTCGACAGGTTGCCCGATTTCTCGGCGGCGCGGATCATCGCGATGTACATCGCGCCGAAGGTCTCGCGGTGTTTTTCGAGGGCCGTGGCGATCTGCTCGCCCGACTCGATCGACGCCGCGACGTCGAGGATGATGGCCTTGAGCCGTGCGTTCGGCTCCTGGGCGCCGATGGACTTGAGCCCCTCCCCGATGGGGATGCGCGCCGAGATCATCACGCCGAGCTGGTAGGTGAAGTGCGCGAGGTCCTTGAGCCCGACGCCGCCCCTTTTTCTTCCCTTGCCTTTTCGCACGCCGTCGTCGCTCGTGGCGCCCCTGGCGGGCTTGAGCGTGACGGGGGTGAGCCCGGCGGCGGAGAGGAGGCGGAAGGCCTCGTTCTGCGTCGCCGCGGGCTTGACGCCGGTGTGCCTGACGCCCTCGCGGTCGACGGCGGTGTATTCGAAGACGGTGGCGCTCATGCGCTCATCCTCAGCTCGCCGCTTTCTTCGACGCTGTCGGCCTCTTCGACCGCGGCGATCGCGACGACGCGTGCGACTTCTTCGAGAGTAGTGAGCCCGGCCTTGGCCTTGTCGAGCCCATCGAGCCACATCAGCCGCATGCCGGCGCTCAGCGCCGCCGCGCGGACCTGCGCCGTCGTGCCGGCCGCGTCGACGACCCGCCGCACGCCCGGCGACATGTCGAGCAGCTCGTAGACGCCGATGCGCCCGCGCAGGCCCGTGCCGCCGCAGCGGACGCACCCCGTGCCCTGCACATAGTGCCCGTCGGGGAGCCTGCCGCTCTCGCCGAACCGCGCCAGCACGAGGGGGTCGGGGGCATACGGCTTGGCGCAGTCGGCGCAGGTGCGCCGCACCAGCCGCTGCGCCATCACGCACAGCAGCGCCGCGTTGATCGCGAACGACGGGCATCCCAGATCGCGCAGCCGCGGCACCGCGCCCGCGGCGTCGTTCGTGTGCAGACTCGACAGCACCAGGTGCCCCGTGAGGGCCGCCTGCACGGCGATCCGCGCGGTCTCTTCATCGCGGATCTCGCCGACGAAGACGACATCGGGGTCCTGCCGGAGGATCGACCGAAGCGCCTGCGCGAACGACAGCCCCACCTCGGCGTTGGCCTGCACCTGCCGGATCAGCGGCAGACGCACCTCCACCGGGTCCTCCACCGTCACGATGTTCAGCTCCGGCGTGTTGATCCGCTTGAGCGCCGTGTACAGCGTCGTCGTCTTCCCCGAGCCCGTCGGCCCGGTCACCAGCACCATGCCGTGCGGCTCGTCGATCGCCCGCTCGAAGGCGTGCTTCTCCTGCGGCGGCAGGCCCAGCTCGTCGAGCCCGCGGATCGTCGACGCGCCCGCGAGCAGGCGCACCACCGCGTTCTCGCCGCAGACCGTGGGGATGATGCTCAGCCGGCAGTCGACGTGCCGCCCCGCGTGCGTGAAGCGGAACTTGCCGTCCTGGGGGCGGCGGGTCTGCGTCAGGTCGAGGTGCGCCATCACCTTCAGCCGTTGGATCAGCGCCTGGTGCGCCGCGAGGCTCGGGCCCTGCTGCTCGCGGAGCGTGCCGTCGACGCGGTAGCGCAGGTGGAGCTGCTGCTCGTCGGGCCCGAGGTGGATGTCGGAGGCGCCGATCTCGATGCCTTGCCCGATGATCTGGTTGATCGCCGCGACGATCGGCTCCTTGCCCGTCGTCAGCGACGCGGCGGTCGTCTCCTCGAAGCTCAGCGCGTGCGGGCGATCCGTCGAGAGCGAGTACGCCTTGTCGATCAGCGATTTGAGGGCCGTCGGCTCGCAGAGCACCGGCTCGATCTCGGCCTTGATGATCGTGCGGAGCTGGTCGACCGCGTTGAGGTCCAGCGGGTTGGTCATCCCCACCGTGACGACCGAGCCGAGGTTGAACAGCGGGAACGCCGGGATCGCCTCCGCCACGCTCCGCGGCAGGATCGCCGCGTTGCGGATCGCGATGTCGAAGCACGCCAGGTCGATGTAAGGGCACTCGGCGGTCGCCGCCTGCACCAGCGCCACCTCGCGCTCGCTGAGCAGCCCGAGCGCGACGATCGCCTCGGCCAGCGGCATGGTGTGCTCGGCCGCGTGGCGCACGGCGCGATCGAGCTGGTCGCGGTCGATCAGCCCTTCTTCGAGGAGCGCACTGCTGAGAAAATCCCGCTCAAGCACCGGTGCTCCCTTGGTTGGCCGCGGCCGCCGTGTTCCTGCTCGCCCTGCGCGCCAGCGAGATCAGCTGCGAGACGCGCTGCTCGTGGGCCGGGCCCGAGTCGACGAACGCCGTGCCGACGTAGTAGGTGGGTTTGCGGTCGGTCATGAGGACGCGCTGCACGCGGACGCTGGTCTCGACGCCCTCGCCGGGCTCCTCGCCGCCGCCGATGCGGACGCGCAGCACGCACGTGCGGGGGATGAACGTCGTCGTCTCGATCCCCATGCCGCCGCTGCTGACGTCGACGGCGGTGACGGGCACGATCCCGTCGGCGTCGGCCGCGGCCCGCGAGTACACGACCTTGTCGGCATGCGCGGCCTCCACGCTGAGTTGCGCGTCGAGACGGCAGGTGTAACGCTCGTGCTGGCGGATCACCAGCGGCTCATTGACGGTCCCGATCGGCTCCATGACGCACCTCGTTCCCAAGGTGATCGGACCATCAGAGAGGAGGATTGAGCGTCCCTTTTCTTGTTAGGCGTTCCTGCATCAAAAGCCCACGGCCTGAGGCCGTGGGCTTCTTACGGGCGTGCGTTATCAGACCTCGTGCCCGTCTTCTCCCGCTCCAGCCGCCGCTTGAGCAGCAGGGAGTTGCCGATGACGCACACGTCGCTCATCGCCATCGCCGCGGCGGCGATGATCGGGCCGTTCTCGCCGAGCAGGCCGAAGACCGCCGCCGGGATGACCAGCGAGTTGTAGCCGAACGAAAACCACAGGTTCTGCCGGATGGTTTTCATCGCGAGCTTGCCGATGTCGAGCACGTCGACGATGAGCGCCAGCCGGTCGCCCGGCACGACCGCGTCGGCCGACTCGACCGCGACGCCGGCGGCGCCCTGATGCGCATGAGATGCCCCGATCGCCACGCCGATGCCCCCGAGCGAGCCCGCGCGGGCCAACGCCGCGGCGTCGTTGATCCCGTCGCCGACGAACATGACGGCGTTTGACGTACCTGTCGCTTTCATACGAGACGCGAGCGTGAGCGAGCGTGTATCGGTGGATTGCGCGTTGGGCACGCTTGCTGCCGCTCGCGTCTCGTGCGAGACCGAGCCACCAGCCATCCGTTCCACCTCGTCGACCTTCTCCTCCGGCGACAAATCCGCCGCGATCTCGTCGTCGCGCAGGCCGATGCGCTCGCCGAGGGCCCGGGCGACCTCGGCCCGGTCGCCGGTGAGCACGCGGGGCGTCACGCCGCGCTCGCGGAGGGCCCGGATGACGCCTGCCGCGGAGTCACGCGGCTCGTCGCGGAAGGCGATCGGACCAAGAGCCTGCCCATCTCGTACGACGATGCTGATGGTTGCCGCGCGGAGCGCGTCAGGACCGATGTCTTTGGTGGCACCGCTCGGGGGGGGCGAGCGGTGCGCGGGCGTTCCTGATGCACCTCGGCTTTCGGATTGGGTACTTTGGAGCCCTCGTTGTTCAGCGACCTTCTGTGAAATGAGTTCGACCTTCTTGCCCTCGATCGTGCCGGAGAGCCCGACGCCGGACTGCTCGGCGACGTTGGTCGCAGTGGGGGCGGTCACACGCCGGCTCCGCGCCTCTTCGACGATCGCGCGGGAGAGCGGGTGCGACGAGTGCCCGGCGAGTGCCGCGGCGAGCGCGAGCACGTCGTCCGCCGCGTGGACCACCCGCGGCGTGCCCTGCGTCAGCGTGCCGGTCTTGTCCATCAGCACGTGCGTGACGCGCTCGGCGCGTTCGAGGGCGCGGGCCGACTTGACGAGCACGCCGCGTTTGCTCGCGGCCCCCGACGCGGCCATGACGGCCGTCGGCGTCGCCAGCCCCAGCGCGCACGGGCACGAGATGATGAGCACCGTCGTCGCGTTGATGATCCCCGCGATCCAATGCCCCGCAACGAGCCCCCAGCCGAGCACGGTGAACACGGCGATCGTCAGCACCGCCGGCACGAAGATCGACGAGACCTTGTCGGCCAGCCGCTGGATGTCGGTCTTGCTCGTCTGCGCCCGGCGGAGCAGGTCGGCGATCCGCGCGATGGTGCTGGAACGCCCGTCGGATGTCGCGCGGATCACCAGCGGCGAGGTCAGGTTCATCGCGCCCGCGACGACGTTCCCCTCGCCGCCCCCGTCGCTCGGCCCGCGTTCGACGGGCATCGACTCGCCGGTGATGATGGATTCGTCGAGGGTCGAGGAGCCCTCGACGATCTCGCCGTCGATCGCGACGCGCTCGCCGGGACGGACGCGGAGCAGGTCGCCGGGGCGGATGCTCGCCGTGGGAACCTCTTGGCCTTGCGGGTCGTCCGCGGAGGCGAGGCGCGTGACTTTCTGCGGCTGCATCGCCAGCAGCTCGCGCACCGCCGAGCCCGTCGCCGCGGTGGTGCGGGCTTCAAGATAATGTCCGAGGCTGATGAGCGCCAGGAGGCCGGCCGTCTCGGCGAAGTAGAACGGCGCGGGCGCCTCGCGCCCCGTCAGCACCAGCGCGAGCATCACGCTCGAAAAGACGTACGCCGAGGTCGCGCCGAGGGCGATGAGCGTGTCCATGTTCGTCGCGCGGTGCCGTGCGGCACGCCACGCCGATCGGTAGAACCCGCCCCCGGCGAAGACCAGCGCGACCGTCGAGCCGGCGAGCATGACCCAGACGGTCCAATCGACGTGGCCCGCGGCTTCGGCGTGGCCGCCGAAGTGCGCCAGCCAGTGCAGCAGCTCCAGCGGCAGCCAGCACGCCCCCGCGATGATCGCCCGGCGCTTCCACTTGCTCGAGGCGTCGGATGCGTGCGAAACATGGTCGTGCGCGTCATGTGTCTCTGCGCTCCGGTCTGAAGCCCAGGGACGTGTCCCTGGGCCTCCGGATTCGATGTGCGCAGGCTCACGCACCAGGCTCGCCTCGTACCCGGTCGAACGGACCGCCTGGACGAGTTTGTCCGGGTTGACGGTGTTGTCGTGCTCACCCCAGACCTCGGCGCTGGCGTCGAGCAGGCTGACGTTGGCGTCGCGGACGCCCTCGACGCCCTTGAGCGCTTTTTCGACGCGGGCGACGCAGGAGACGCAGTCCATGCCGTCCACCCGCAGGCGGACGGACGCGGACGAAGGGGCCTGATTCTCCGGTTGGTTCATCAAGCACTGTACGTGCCCGGCGGGGCGCGAGTTATACCCACCATGTGCGCACGGCTCATGGACACGTGTGCCGTGCGCGAACCCTCGCTGGCGCTTCGGGCTCGTCCTGGCCGTGTCTACGCTTGCACGATCGCCCAGCCGATAAAGATCCACAATGTTCGTCGCCCAGGCACACTCGTTTGCGCAGCAGGCACGTTTGGCGATCACGCTGGCGTGGGTGGCCGGGTACACCAACCTGGTGACGATCCTGGCGTGCGGGCACGTGACCAGCCACATGTCGGGCGTGACGTCGGAGCTGGGGCGCGACCTCGCCGAGGGGACGTGGTGCACGGCGGGGTCGGCCCTCTTCCTGCTGGGCGTTTTCGTGCTGGGGGCGTTTGTGTCGGGGGTGTCGACGGAAGTCGGCCGTCGACGCGGGTGGGACTCGGTGTACGTCGTCCCGATGATCATCGAGGCGGCGTTGCTGGGCGGCTTTGCCGTGTTGCTGGGGACGCACGCGGGTGAAGGGGCCGCGGGATGGATGCACTACCTGCTGCTGGGGCTGGCCGCATCGGCAATGGGCGTGCAGAACGCGACGATCACCCGCATTTCCAGCGGCGTGGTCCGCACCACCCACGTCACGGGCGTCGTCACCGACCTCGGCCTCGAACTGGCCCAAGTCCTCCTGAGCTTCCGCGGCGACGCCCGGCACACGGGAAAGGCGCAAGGGGTGGGGGGCGTGGGGGGGTGGCATGTGCTGAGCCTGCGGCCGGCGCTCAAACGGCTGGCGCTCCTGGCGAGCATCCTCGGGTCGTTTGCGCTCGGGGCTGGGCTGGGGACGCTCGCTTATGAGCACGCCGCGAGCCTGGCCATGCTCGTGCCGGTGCTGTTCCTCGTGTGGATCATCTTCCAGGACCTGCGGCGGCCGATCGCCGAGCTGGAGGCGGCCGAACTGCTCGCCGAGCAGGGGCTCGGGCTGCCGGCGGGCCTGGCGGTCTATCAGGCGAGGCCCGATCGGCACCATCGGGCGGGAAAAGGGGGCGCGGGGCAGCAGCGGCTGCCGGACCTGGTGGCGTGGGCCGATCGGCTGCCCGAGGGGACGCGGGTGGCGGTGCTGGACCTGGCGGCGATCGAGCGGATCGACGCCAACTCGGCGCTGGTCATGCGTGCGGCCCGCGCCCGGCTGGCCGAGCGAGAGGTGGAGTTGCTGCTGGCGGGGATCACGGTGGGGCAGTTTGACGAGATATGTCGAGCCGCGCCGGGGGAATGGCTGGAGGCGGAGGATGTCTGCCCGGACCTGGAGCTGGCGATCGCCAAGGGGATGAACCTGCTGGACCGGACGCGGGGTTGACGAGGCGGTTCAGGCCCAGGGCCTCGGTCCCTGGGCTTCTTTTTTGGAGGAAATACGCGTTCGGGTGCGTCTGGCGGAACGGGATATTTTCTTCTTGCTCGATCTCTCCTACGCTCTTCCGATTTTGCTCGTTGTTCGCACCCGCCTTTTTCCGACGCAGGAGCCCGATGCCCAAGCGCACTGATATCCAGACGATCCTGATCATTGGTTCCGGCCCCATCGTGATCGGCCAGGGGTGCGAGTTCGACTATTCGGGGACGCAGGCGTGCAAGGCGCTGCGGGCCGAGGGGTACCGGGTGGTGCTGGTGAACTCCAACCCGGCGACGATCATGACGGATCCGGAGTTCTCGGATAAGACGTACATCGAGCCGATCACGCCGGAGGGTGTGCGGAAGGTCATCGAGGAGCAGGAGAAGCTCGGCGATCCGATCCACGCGGTGTTGCCGACGCTGGGCGGGCAGACGGCCCTCAACTGCGCGTGCGCGTTGTGGGACGACGGGACGCTCTCGAAGCACAAGATCGAGATGATCGGGGCCAGCCGCGAGGTGATCCACCGGGCCGAGGACCGGCAGGCGTTCAAGGAGGTCTGCGAGCGGATCGGGCTGAAGATGCCCAAGTGCAAGACGGTCAAGTCGCTCGGCGAGGCGAAGGCGTTCCTGCAGGAGATCGGCCTGCCGGCGATCATCCGCCCGGCCTTCACGCTGGGCGGCTCGGGGGGCGGCGTGGCGTACAACACCGAGGAGTTCGACGAGATCGTCGCCCGCGGCCTGCGCCTCTCCATGATCGGGCAGGTCCAGATCGACCAGTCCGTCCTCGGGTGGAAGGAGTACGAGCTCGAGGTCGTCCGCGACAAAAAAGACAACTGCATCATCGTCTGCGGCATCGAGAACTTCGACCCCATGGGCGTCCACACCGGCGACTCGATCACGGTGGCCCCGATCCTGACGCTGACGGACAAGGAATACCAGGCGATGCGCGACGCCGCGTTCGCGATCATGCGCGAGGTCGGCGTCGAGACGGGCGGCTCCAACGTGCAGTTCGGCGTGAATCCGAACCCAAAGCCCGGTCCTGATGGAAAACCCGGGTTTGAGATGGTCGTCATCGAGATGAACCCGCGCGTCTCGCGGTCGTCGGCGCTTGCGTCGAAGGCGACGGGCTTCCCGATCGCCAAGATCGCGGCCAAGCTGGCGGTGGGGTACACGCTCGACGAGCTGCGCAACGACATCACGGGGACGACCAGCGCCTGCTTCGAGCCGACCATTGATTACATCGTCACCAAGATGCCCCGGTGGACGTTTGAAAAATTCCCCGAGGCCGACGAGACGCTGACGACGCAGATGAAGTCGGTCGGCGAGGCGATGGCGATCGGGCGGACGTTCTGCGAGAGTCTGCAGAAGGCGATCCGCTCGATGGAGGTCAAGCGGTTCGGGCTGGGGCTGGATCGGAACGACAAGTGGCTGGCGACGGTGCGGGCGGTGGAGAGCAAGCAGCTTGAGCTCGACGCCGGCGCAGGCAGCGGCAGGCCGGGGGCGGAACAATCGGACACGGGCCTGCGCACCGCCGACGGCGAGCCGCTCGAGTGGCCGATCCCCGAGGACAAACTCACGCGCAAGCTCGCGGTGCCGAGCCAGGGGCGGCTGTACTACATCCGCTACGCGATGAAGATGGGCTGGAGCGGCCAGCGCATCTTCGACCTGTGCAAGATCGATCCGTTCTTCCTCGACCAGGTCCGGCGGCTGGTCGAGTTCGAGGACGTGCTGTGCAAATACAAGAAGCTGGAGGAGGTGCCGCGTGAGGTCTTCTTCCGCGCCAAGCAGCTCGGGTATTCGGACGCGCAGCTCGCCAACCTGTACCTGGGGACGATCAACACGCAGACGATTTTGAAGGTGCGTCAGCGGCGGAAGTCGCTGGATATCGAGCCGGTGTACAAGCTGGTGGACACGTGCGCGGCCGAGTTCGAGGCGGTGACGCCTTACTATTACTCGACCTACGAGTCGGTGAGCGCCGACGGTACGGCGGACGACGAGGTCCGCATCAGCGACAAGAAGAAGACGATCATCCTCGGCGGCGGGCCCAACCGCATCGGCCAGGGGATCGAGTTCGACTACTGCTGCGTGCACGCGGCGTTCGCGGCCCGCGAGCTGGGCTTCGAGGCCGTCATGATCAACTCGAACCCCGAGACGGTCTCGACGGATTACGACACGTCGGATTTGCTGTTCTTTGAGCCGCTCACGCTGGAAGATGTGCTGAACGTGACGGAGAGACTGAATGGCAAGCCGTTGAAATCACCGGGCCTTGTGCACGGGCTTATCGTGCAGTTCGGCGGGCAGACGCCGTTGAACTTGGCGCACGGGCTGATGGACGCCGGCGCGCCGGTCATCGGCACGTCGGTCGACTCGATCGACCTCGCGGAAGATCGCGACCGGTTCGACGCGTTGCTGAACGAGCTGGGCTTGCAGAAGCCGCCGAGCGGGATTGCGCGGTCGATCGATCAGGCGGTGGCGATCGCCGGGCGGATCGGGTATCCGGTCTTGGTGCGTCCGTCGTACGTCCTCGGCGGGCGCGGCATGGAGATCTGCCCCGACGAGAAGGCGCTGCGGCATTACATGTCGACGGCGGTGAATGTGTCGGAGCTGGACGCCGCGCCGGTGCTGATCGACCGATTCCTCGACGACGCGACGGAAGTGGACGTTGACGTGATCGCGGACTTTGACCCCAAGCAGGGAGGCCCACGCACCGGTCTGGCCCACCCGACCGGTGCCGCCAAAGACAGCCAGGCCCTCGTCTGCGGCGTGATGGAGCACATCGAGCAGGCCGGCGTGCACTCGGGCGACTCGGCGTGCACGATCCCGCCGTGGTCGCTGGACGCGGGGACGGTGGAGGAGATCAAGCGGATCAGCCGCGTGCTCGCCGAGCGGCTGCACGTCAACGGGCTGATGAACGTGCAGATGGCGATCCAGCAGCGGTTCAACGCCGACGGCTCGGCGGACGATTCGATCTATATCCTGGAGGTCAACCCGCGGGCCAGCCGAACCGCGCCGTTTGTCGGCAAGGCCAAGCACGTGCCCTGGCCTCGGCTTGCGGCGAAGGTGATGATGGGCAAGTCGCTCGCCGAGCTGACGGTGCGCGAGGTGCCCGACACGGGCGCGTACGCGGTGAAGGAGAGCGTCTTCCCGTTCAGCAAGTTCCCGGGCGTGGACGTGGTCCTCGGGCCGGAGATGCGTTCGACCGGCGAGGTGATGGGCATCGACTCGTCGCTGCCGATCGCCTTCGCCAAGAGCCAGCTCGCGGCCGGCATCGACCTGCCGACCGATCCCGAGAAGGGGAGCGTCTTCGTGTCGGTGCGCGAGGCCGACCGCGAGCGGATCATCGGCCCGGCGAAGATGCTGCACGAGATGGGCTTCGGCCTCTACGCGACCGGCGGCACGGCCGACCGGCTCGCCGAGCACGGCATCCCCTCGACGCGCCTGCAGAAGATCGGCGAGGGCGCGCGCCCCAACGTCATCGACCTGATGGCCGACGGCAAGGTCGTGCTGATCCTGAATACGCCGACGCGCACCGGGTGGAAGACCGACGAGGGGAAGATCCGCTCGGCGGCCGTGCGGCTGGGGATCCCGATGATCACCACCGCGACCGGCGCGGCCGCGGCGGTCCGGGCGATCGCCGCGATGCGCAAGAGCGGCTGGGGCGTCAAGCCCATGCAGAACCACCGCGAAGACGCGACGAAACAGAACGGCGATGCACGCGGCGTGACCGTCGTCAAAGAGACGAGCGTCGGCGTTTCCTGAGCGGACGCCGACGCGGCACCCAGCAGCGCACCACGCGCCGGTACCGCTCGTACGGCGTGCCGAAGCGAGCGAGCAGGTCGCGCTCTTCCCAGCGGCGGACGGAGAAGTTCCACAGCAGCCCGCCGGCGAGCACGTAGAGCAGCACGCCCGGGGAGCCGAGGAAGACGCCGACGCCCGCGCCCTGGAGCAGGCCGCCGATCGCCATGGGGTTGCGGACCCAGCGGTAGGGGCCGTCGATGACGAGCCGTTGCGCGGGGTCGAGGGGCAGCGGCGTGCCCAGGCCGCGCACCGCCATCGTCCAGCCGCTCCACAAGCCGAGTGTTCCTGCGGGCACAAAGATCGCAATGCCGATGAGCTCGGCGATGGGCGAGGCGAACCACCACCGCGTGAGTTCAAGCTCGGCTTCGGCGTGGACGATCGCGCAGGGCACGACGGCCAGCGCCAATGACCAGAAGACCACCGTCTGCACGGCGGTCTTGCAGAAACTCCGGCGGGCGATCGTGTCAGTGTCCTCGCCGTTCACGCCGATCGCTCCCGCCATGCGAAGACCGCGATGATCGGCGGCACGACGACGGCCGGAGCCATGAGCACGCCGCTGAGCCACAGCGACGGGTCGGCGAGCGACAGCCCGATCGCGTAGAGCCCGGCGTACCCGGCCGCACCGGCGTGTGCGCACGCGGCGGCCGGTGTCCATGCGCTCCGGCGGATCAGGCCGATCGCCGTGAGCGTCGATGCGGCGGCGTACAACGCCAGGTCCGGCGCGGCGAAGACCCCGAAGACGTGCCGCGGCGTGGTGGGTGGGATGAATCGCTCGATCGATGCGGGGTCGGCCGCGAGCCAGAGCCAGAAGGCCGTGAGGGCCGCCGATTGCAGGAGGAGGTACACGGCCGCGAGCGTCCGCCATGCCGCTCGGCTTGTCGGGGGTGACTCGCCCATAGGCGGCGAGTGTACCGGATCAGAGCCTGGCCGCGGTGAAGGTCGCGCCGGTGGTTTCGCGGTCCCAGGTGTGGGCGGGGCCGCGTTTGGTCTCGTAGAAGTCCCACACCTCGAACCAGTACGAGCGGAAGGCGTGGCGGCCGAAGGGTGCGTAGTGCGCGTGCAGGCGTTTCATCAGCGCCCGGTCGTCGCCCTTCCAGCCGAGGACGCTCCGCGCGTGCCGGAGGCTCTCGGTATCGAGCGGCAGGCGGGTGTATCGGCCGAGGAGCTGCATGATGTTCGCCGCGGCGTAGGGGCCGATCCCCGGCAGGTCGATGAGCGCGTCGTACACCTCGTCGTCGGGCGTCGCGGGGTCTTCGAACCACGCCTCATCGATGCCGCCGCGGCGGGGGGTGAGGGTGAACAGGCGCGCGAGTTCGACGATGCGGGCGTCGCGGTAGCCGACGCTGCACCGCGCCCGCAGCGAGGCGGGGCGCGCCTTGGCGAGTTTGGCGGCGGAGGGGAACGAGAAGAAGCCGCTGGGTGATTTGACGCCGAGAACCTCGCACAGGCGGCGGTTCATGGTGATCGTGCTGGGCCAGGTGACGTTGCACGAGGTGACGGTCTTGATGACGTCCTCGAAGAACGTCGGCGAGCGCATGAGCCGGCCGCGCCCGGCGGCGTGCCAGCGGCCGTCGAGCGCGTGGAACTCGGCGATCGTCTCCGCCGGCTCGTCGAGGCGAAGCATCCGTGTGAGTGCCGCCTTGACGGCGTTCTTCTGTGCCGCGTCGAGCACGCGGTCGGCGACGATTTTCAACGGCGAGCCCGCGGCGTCGCCGGCCGGCTGCGAGACGGTCACCGTCGTCGCGACGTGCTTCTTCGTGTCGGTTGGTGCGGCGGGGATCGTCAGCGTGGTGCGGAAGGTGTGCCTGCGCGTGTCCCAGTGGTTGGGGGAGAGGAGGAAGTAGCCGTACGAGCAGGCGTCGCGCCTGAGCAGGTAGTCCTCGGGCGGCGTGATCGACAGGCGCGAGCCTTTGGGAGGTGCTGTGTTGGTTGTGCTCAATGGCTTACGCATGATTCAAGAAACGAGTCCGAGGCAAGAGCGGGGGTTGGCGTCAGGCTCTGAGAGTGTGAGAGCGTGCGCCAGCCCTTGCTTGCGCTGCGGGCTCGTTCTCAGACGATCCGTGATTACACAGCGGCGACAGCCCGCCCGATCGGCATGAGGTAGAGGGCGATGTTTTCGCAGAGCCGATCGGCCGCGGTGGCGAAGCGGTCGTAGTGCTCGTCGACGCCCTGGAGCGACTTGTGGGTGATCTTGTGGAACGCGTGAATCATCGGGAGCGTGCATTCGAAGTGGTACTGGAAGCCGTAGGTGCGCAGGCCGATGCGGTACGACTGGACCCTGCACGCCGCGGAGGATTGCAGGAGGGTCGCACCGGGAGGGAGGTCTTTGACCTCTTGTCCGTGCGCCTGGAACTGCCACGTCTTCCACGGGATGCCGGCGAGGACGATGTCGGTGTTGGCGATCGGGTGCTGGTTGACCTCGACCATGCCGTGTTCGGACGAGGCGGGGCCGGCCATCGGGCCGACCGTGCCGCCGAGGGCCGCGGCGATGATCTGACTCCCCAGGCACAGGCCGACGAGGGGGAGCTGACGCTCGTGCGTCGCCCGGACGAACGCCTGCTCGGCGGCGAGCCAGGGGAGGTTGTCGGTGACGTTCTGCTGGCCGCAGAGCGAGATGACGCCGTTGATGTCCTCGCCCAGTTCTTGAACGGGCGGGAGGGGTTCGCCGAGGTCCACGCGGATCGTGCGGAGCGTTGCGCCCAGCCCGCGGAGAGTGGTGCCGAGTCGACCGGGGCCAAGGCCGTCGCCGTGCTGCAGGAGGATGATCGCCATGCGCCATGGTAGCCACCAGAGGCGACCGCCCCCCGAGGGGCGTGTTGGTTTGTCCGCTCCACGCTCGTTCCCGCTCGCGCCTCGTTCACAATCATCGAGCGTGCGATGACCGCGTGGCGCCTGCCATGATCTGCGCCAGGCGGGCGACGCGGTAGGACTCGCTGGTGAGGATGCCCGGCGTGTCGGGCTGAAGCCGCGGCGGCTGCGCGGAACGCTCGCCCGCTTCCGCCGGAGCGGCTTGGTCGGCCGGGTGGTGCGTGCCGGCGGCGTCGGCCGATCGCGCGGGCGAGGCGGGCGGCGAAGCAGGCGGCGAAGCGGTCGGCCGCGTGTCGAGCTGCGTCGCGACGGCGCGCGGATCGGCCCGCGAGCTGAGCGCCGTTGAGACGCCCGACGACAGCGACGTCGGCGACGCGGTGGCCGAAGCGCGACCCGTCGCGGAGCCGGCGGGTGCGGCGAGCGCCTCCGGCAGGCCGCCGATGTAGAAGACCGTGCCCGGCGGCACGGCGACCTGCACGCGGTCGTCGTGATGCACGTAGATCGACCGCGGGAAGACCGCCGAGATCGCCCCCGACTGGCGGACATACTGCCCGGCCTGGCCGTTCTGCCCGGGGAGCTGGTAGATGTCGGCGAACCCGGCCGGGGCGCGCAGATCGACGCCGAAGGTGCGCAGGCTCGTCGAGAGCGTCGAGCGGTCCGCGAAGCCCTGATCCACGCGGCGGAGCGCGTCGGTCGACGATGCGGCGGGCGATTGCGCCGAGACGGACACCGATGCGCACAGCGCGACGCAGGCGGCCGCGAGCGCGGAGTTCTTACCCCCAAGCCGAGGCGCGCCCGCGCACCGGTCTGGAGACCGGTGCCGCCAAAGGCGTTCTCGTCTCACACGGGAGCTGAACGGTGTTGGACGCTCACGGCGATTCATCAGGACTACCTATCGGACGATTCGGGCGACGAAAATATGCGAAACAAAAGACGTGTGCGGCGGTGTTTCTCAAGCCGGGAGTGTGTGAGAGGGGCCGCCAGCCCCTCTTACATTGGGACATTCATCAACATTCGTCCTAATCCAGCAGGATGATCCGCATCTCGATGGTGATGCCGGCGCGGTCGCCCGGGGGGAGTTTGTCGAGGTCTTTGCCCTTGGCCTTCCAGCCGTAGACGGAGTTGAGCACGGGCTCGTCAACGTCGGGCGCGCCGGAGGACTTGAGGATCCGTGCGGCGGTGACCGAGCCGTCGCGCCCGAAGGTGATCGCGACGACGGGGTTCTTCGGCCGCGCCGAGGCGAGCGTGACGTTCTGGAACGTGATCCGCCGCGTGATGATCTCGAGGCCCTGGCGTGCGGCGGTCCGGCCGGCCTTGGGGATCACCTCGATCGGCTCGCTCGTCGCGGTCGCGGGCGATTCCTTCTCGCTCTGGATCGCCGGCGGGTTGGACGAGACGCTCGGCGCGGGCGACGGCGGCGTCGCCCGTGCGGGCTGAGGCCGCGCCGTCTCGCTCGGCGTCTGCGGCGGTGATGGTGGGGGGGAAGTGGGAGCGGGGGGAGTGGGGGGGGCGAGCGTGTGCGCGTCGGTCGCGGCGGAGGTCTGCGCCGCCAGCAGCTTCAGGCCCGCCGCCAGCGCGTCGCGCAGGTCCGAGAGCACCAACGCCGCCGATTCGATCGGCGCGGGCGACGGCTGCCGCACCGCTTCGCGCTCGGGCGTCGGCGGCTGCGCCGATTCGGCCGGCTCAACGTCTTCGATCGGCTCGGATTCGGCGGTCGTCTCCGAGGGTTGTTCGGCCGGGGCGTCGGCTTGTTCGACGGGCTCCGATTCCGCCTCCGCCTCGCTCGTTTCCGGCGAAGGCGGCGTGGGCGTGGTCTCGCGCATCGCCGCCTCCGACGGGTTCGGCGCAAGCTCCGGCTGCTCGACGCTCGACTTGGGCGCTTCATGCGGCGTGGGATCCTCGAACCCCAGCCAGTTCACCGTCGCCACGTCCGACTTCTCGATCCCCAGCTCCAGCTCGTCCTCGTCCTCCGGCGGCGCGGGCGGCTCAAGCGCGGCCCACTCCGGCCGATCGCCGAGATCGTCGTCGCGTCGGTCATGCGTCAACGAAAAGAGCAATCCCGCGGCGGCGATGTGGACCGCCGCGCTGATCAGCGCCGCCACCCCCACCGCGTGCCACCCTTCCCCGGGCTTGCTCATGGAGAACTGTATCGGGCGGAAGCGGCGTAATCCCGCCGCATCCCGTGCCGTTTGGGCGTCACTCGTGCGCCGCGTGCCGCACATCCGACACGGTTATTCATGCGGGATGGCGCTCGTGAGCACCTCGGGCGGCCGGCCGTCCGGTTGCACGAGGATGTTCTCTTCGAGGCGAACCCCCCCGCCCCCTCCGCTTTCATCACCGCCGCGGAGGGGAGCGAGCCACCAGTCGACCTTGGCCCAGTCGACGCAGTCGCGGTATTTTTCGCGTCGCGCCGGGTCGTTGAGGATCGCGGGGATGAAGTACACACCCGGCTCCACCGTCACGACGTACCCGGCTTCGAGCGGCAGGTCCATCCGCAGATTCTTCAGCGAGGGCTGATCGCTGCGGGCCCGGCCCGGGAACATGCCGCTGGCGTCGCGCACGCCCAGCCCGACCATGTGCCCGAGCCCGTGCGGGAAGAAGAGCATGTGCGTCTCGCGCTCGACGAGGTTCGTGGGAGAGCCGTTCATCAGGCCCATGCCGACGAGCCCGTCGACGAGGTCGACCGCCGCGGCGAGGTGAACGTCCTTCCACTCCGCGCCCGCCACGCACCGCGCGATCGCGTTCTGCTGCGCGCGGCGAACGGCGTCGAACAGCTCGCGCTGGTGCGGCCGGAACTTGGGCGCATCGCCCTCGCCGACCGGGTACGTGCGCGTCACGTCGGCGGCGTACCGCCGGACTTCCGCGCCCGCGTCGATGAGCAGGAAATCGCCCGCCTTCAGCACGCGGTCGCTCGGCGCAAAGTGCAAGACGGCGGCGTTGCTCCCCGCGCCGACGATCGAGCCGTACGCCGTGCGGCCCGCGCCACGCCGGAACATCTCGGCTTCGAGTTCGATCTGCACGCGACGTTCCGTCACGCCGGGCCTGATGAACGGCCGCGCGTGCGCGAAGGCCGCGGCGGTGATGCCGATCGCCGCGCGGATCTCGGCGAGCTCGTGCTCGTCCTTGACGCGCCGGGCGTGCTGGAGGGCCTCGGCGATGACGGCCGGCTTCGGGTTCGGCCCGCCGCTTTGAGCAAACGAACCGGCCGCCGCGCCCAGCATGACCGTGGGTTGCTGTGTCCTTGACGCGTTGAAGGAGCTTCCCCACGCCGCGGGCGTCTTCGGGCGTGTGTCCGCCGGCATCGCGTCCCAGTCGATCGGCGGCCGTCCCTCCCACATCTGCTCGGCCTCGCTCACGTCGGGAACGAAGTGCCGCCAGCCGTCGTCGGCGTCGTAGCAGAGCACGCCGCCGGGCGCATCAACGTTGGTCAGATAGAAATAGTCGCTGTGCGCGATGAACGGGTAGGTCTGATCGGCGCCGCCCGGCACGCCGATCGGGTCGCCGGCGCACACGGCCACGGTGTCGCGATCGAGCCCGGCGTTCTTCCACGCCTCGGCGACACGCCGCCTGCGACGGTTGAGCACTTCCTGCATCATGTCGCAAGAATATCCGTGAGAAAGTGGTCAAGTGGTCAAGTGGTCAAGTGGTCAAGTGGTCAAGTGGTCAAGTGGTCAAGTGGT
>CAZZDW010000007.1:0-59130 GCA_964652945.1 uncultured Phycisphaeraceae bacterium | reverse complement strand
CCCCGTTCCCCCATTCCCCATTGCCCCATTCCCCATCCGCACACGGCCTTCTCCCCGCCGATCAGCCCGAAATCAACAGCCGCGCGGCTAACCGTCGCCGCCCTCCATCAACCACACCTCACGCGTTGCGCAGGTCCGCCGGCGTCAGCCGGTCCACCGGCCGCCAACGCGGCGTCAGCGCGATGAACATCGCCGCGGCCAGCATCAAGACGTCCTGCCAGATGTGGCACGCCCCCACCTTCTTCGGGCAGAACGGCGACAGATCGCCGAAGCAGCCGCAGTCGACGTCCAGCCCGCGCAGCAGCGCCTGCACGATCAGCAGGATGAACACCACCAGCAGCGCCCCCAGCGCCGCCGCCGCGGCTCGGCTCCACAGGCCCAGCACCAGGCACACGCCGCAGACGACCTCCACCCACGGCACAGCGCCCACCGTGAAACGCACCAAGAAGTGCGACGCCGACTCGGGCAAAAACCCGGGCACGATGTCGAACGCCCGCACCGACGGCGCAAAGAGCGCCGGGTTCTTGAGCTTGTTGTACGCCGCCCAGAGGAACAGCGCCCCCAGCACGACCTCCAGCCGCGACGAGACCTTCAGCGCCAGCGCGTGCCCGGCGCTCGGGCCTGTGATGACCGCCGTCTGCGATGTTCCGACCCTGTTCATGAACGGTCCTCGTCGCGATCTGTCGGCGCTCTGCGTCTCGTGCACATCACGTACCGCCGGGATCAGCGGAAGTGCAGCTCCTGCTGGAACGGGTGCTCGCCCGTCTCCACCGGGTATCCCGCGGCCTGCCACGCCGGGATGCCGTCGTGCATGATGTACGTCTTCGACAACCCCGAGTTGTTCATCAAGAGCGCCACCTCTTCCGACTCGTGGCAGTCGCCGCCGAGGCAATAGACCACGAAGACCGCGTCCGGCACCGAGTTGCGCAGCCACTCGAGCTGCGGCGGGTCGCCGCCGCCCTGGAACGACTCCAGCCCCATCGGGTACGAGCCGGCCACGTGCCCCTCGACGTACTTGTCCATCGAGCGTGCGTCGATGAAGACCACCCGCCCGCCCTCGCCACGCGGGTCGCTCTGATAGAGCGCGTACGCCTGGTCGAGCGTGATGTGGTTCTTCTTCATCGCCGCCGTCGGCGCGGGCTGTTTGCTGCCGCCGTCGTCGGGCTTGGGCGGCTGGGGCGCGGGTTGCGACTGCTCCACCGGCCCGGGCTGAGGCGTCGGCGGCACGGTCTGGCCCGGGTCCTGCTTCGGATCCGGCGCAGACGGCGTCTGCGCCGGTTGCTTCGGCTTCTCGCCGTCCGGCCCATCTGTGGGCTCGGCGGGCTTGGGCTTGTTCCCGAGCGCGCCCAGCATTTCTTCGATCGGCGGCGCCTCGGTCGCTTTGGTGTTGATCGGCCGCAGGACGAAGGCGTCGGCGATCCCGACGCCCACGCCCACGGCGATCAGCACCAGCGCCTTGAGGACGACGCGATCACCCCGCGGTTGGAACGACACGGCTGGTCCCTCGCGTGCGGACGGCCCCGTTCACCGGGATGCTGATCCGCTCGGCCTCGTGGTCGGTCTCGATGACCAGGTTGCCGTGCAGGACGTTCACGTCCCCCGGCCCGACGCCGACAATCTTGAGGATGTAGTACATCCCGTCCCCGTCGCCCATCTGGTCAAGGTCGGTCACCACGTGCGCCGAGTCGGGCATCCCCTCCAGGGCCACGCTGGTGATCTTGAACGGCGTCCCGGCCCGGTTGTCCAGGCGGAGCTGCGTCGAGAAGGGCGTGTTCTTGGTCAGCCCGTGCAGGAACGCCTGGTTGGGCGTCGAGCGGATGTCGCCGACGATGTCGCCGCCGAACGGCAGCGGGTTGGTCTGCACGCGCTCATCATTATGCTTGATCATGAGCTGCCCCTGCAGCTGCCCGATCTCGATGCCCGGCGTCACCTCGACGTCCACGTCGTAACGCACGACCGGGTCGCCGTGGTCGACGTCGTCGCGCTTGCCGGCGATCGTCGCCTTGACGTGCGGGTTGCTCGACTCGATGCCGGCGATCTCGAACCCTTCCTTGCGCCCGGTGATGACCAGCCGCTGCGTCGCGCCGACGCGGTGGTCGACGTTCTGGAAGAAGAGCCGGTTCGGCTCGATCAGCACCATCGCCTTGACCTCGCTGTCGAGCTGGAGCTGGCTCTGCTGGTAGACGCCGGCCGGCTCGGTGATCGTCACGGTGATGGTCTTGTGGTTCTTGCCGGGGCGGCCGTGCGGGTCAAAGGTCGCGGTGATCTCGCCTTCTTCACCCGGCGCGTACTCGGTTTTGGAGAGGGCCGCGACCGTGCAGCCGCACGAGGCGCTGGCGACGATCTTCACTTTCTGATCGCCGGTGTTCTTGAACTTGAACGAGTGCGTCAGCTTATTGGTGTCCGGCACGACCCCCCAGTCGTGGTGCATCTCGTCGAAAACGAGCGGCGACTCCTTGTACTGCGGGGTCTGCGGCGTCGGCATCGGCTGCATCCCCCCCGGCCCCCCCGCCCCCCCAGGCATCCCGGGCTGCCCAGGCTGGGCCGGCTGGACCATGCCCGGCTGCCCAGGCTGGGCCGGCTGGACCATGCCCGGCTGCGGCTGGGGCTGGCCCTGCTCAACCGGCTTGACCTCGGCCTGGGCCAGCACCGACCCGGCCATCCCGGCGGCCGCTGCCAGCGCCGCCCCGAGCTGAACCATCTTCGTCACACGCTGTGTCCCGATAAGACTCGACATCGATAGGCTCCCAGATATGTGTTGTTCGTGTGTGCCTCAAACTCCGCGAGCGCCCCGGCCTGAACGGCCAAAGACCTGGCGATCGCCCTCTGTTCGCACGGCATGATAACCGTGCGGGGCGAGCCGCGTGGGCTCTTCGCCGATCCCCCCGCGGCGCTCGGCTTGACGCCGAAACTCTTCTAGGCTTTCCTGCCCATCGGTGGCGACGATCAACCCTGACGGCCGATGCCGGTTTCTCTTCTGGCCGTCTCCATCCCCGCTCATGTCCATCGTGTCCCTTCCACCCCCTACCCCCCCGTCCGAGCCCCCGCGGCAGCCCCCCACCCGCGGGAGAGCCGGCGCTCCGCGACCGCCCACTCCTCCCGCCGTCCCCAATGACGCCCCCGCCGCCCTGCCCGCCAAGCAGGCGGAGCCGGACTCCCTGCAGGCCCTCGCCCTGCGGGCGCTCGAAGGGGAGACCGAGGCGTTCGAGGCCCTCCACGCGCGTCTCCACGGCTGGCTCGTCCGCCTCTTCCGCCAGCGCCTCGGGGGCGTCGACGCCGAGCAGCAGGCCGAGGACCTGACCCAGCGCACCTGGGCCGGCGTGTGGCGGGCGATCAACGAGCGTCGGTACGACCCGACCCGTTCGGCGATCAGCACGTTCGTCTACGCCGTCGCGTACAACGTCTGGCTGCAGCACCTCAAGCAGGCCCGCTCGCGCTCGGCCCTCACCGAGGCGCTGGCCCGCGAGCAGGCCGGCTCGTCGATGCCCCCCTCGCTGGCCTCGTTCGCGCCCGTGAGCGACGACGCGGGGACGGCCGAGCTGCTCGACCTGGTCCGGGCGTGCCTGCGGGGCGAGGTCGCCGCGGCAGGGCTGAGCCCCGACGAGGTCGACGTCCTCCGCGGCATCTCGCAGAACGAGTCCGACCGCGCCCTGGCCGACCGCCTGGGGATTTCCCCCAGCACCGCGCACGGGCGCAAAAAGGCGGCCCTCGCCAAGCTGCGGGGTTATCTGACCTCGCGGGGGGTTTAGGGCGGCACCAACGCCCCGGCCGTGCGTCAAACCCGAGCGCACACCCGCATCGAGTGAATAGCCCATCGACGGCACACGGACGTTGTGTTCCCCGCCTCGTTGTTCCGTCGCACTTTCCCGGCAAGGGGGCCGAGCATGGACGACCGCCGCAGCGAACATCAGGACCTGGAGCACCTGCTGCGCATGGCGCACGAGGTGGACGCCCTGGAGGCGTGGGACGCCGCACGGGCCAAGGACGCGCCGACGCTTCGGCTGGTGGGGGCCGCCGGGGGAAAAACGGCGGCAACCGAAGAGGTGAACGAGCCGGTGATCATCCGGCAGGTGCGGTCGCGGCACGGGCTGAAGATCGCCTTGGCGGCGGCGGCGTGCCTGACGCTGACGGCGGGCGGGATCGCGTACTGGGCGACGAGCCTCGCCTCGCACCCGACGCCGCATGCGCCGGCGATCGCGATGGCGCCGATCCAGCCCACGCCGCGGGTGGTGTCCACGCCCGAGCTGACGCCCGAGGCGGTCGCGGCCCTTGTTCGCTCGATCGACCCGTCGATGGTGGCGCGTGCGGGCGAGCCGGCGGAGGGGCCGCCGCGTGAGAGCGTGATCCTGGCGATCGTCGAGGACGAGCCGGGCAAGGTCCGCTGCGTGCAGTGGACCGACCACGACTGGGGCAAGGGGCGGCACCTGGCCGATGTCGACTCGGGCGAGCTGCTGACGATGAGCACCGCGCTGAGCTGCGACGAGAACCCGGCGCGGGTCGTCGTGGTGGGACTCGAAGGGCCGCCCGACTCGCTGCCGCGGGGCCAGGGGGCGATGAACCTGCTGGCCGAGTGCATCCTGCAATCGCCGGCGGCGTGCCCGTCGGATTCTTCGAGCTACCGCGCCTCGGCGGTGCAGTGCCTGCCGGGCGATCTGCACGTCAAGGTCGAGAGCCTGGCGATGGAGCAGTAAGCTCCGCCGGCTGTTCCGTGCTTTCACGAGCCGCATTGTTTGAACCGGGCGCCGCCGGCGCTTCGCCGTACGGCAGGTGCTCGATGACCAGCCGCGCGGGGTCGTCC
The DNA here is from genome assembly GCA_964652945.1 of uncultured Phycisphaeraceae bacterium. Lineage (GTDB taxonomy): Bacteria > Planctomycetota > Phycisphaerae > Phycisphaerales > UBA1924 > CAZZDW01. Next base: position 54,332 of record CAZZDW010000007.1, on the reverse strand, counting down.
TTCGCGGGGCCGATCCAATCGGGGAGCAGGTACACCTCGGCCGCGCCGCTCGCCCACGCGTCGAGCACGTAGGCGTCGCTCGGCAGGTCGGTGAGCAAGCGTGCGGCGTCGACGAGCCGGGGGTCGAAGACCACCACCGCGTGGTGCTCGCGCATCGTGCCCATGCGTTTGCCGACGCCGACGCCCGACCAGCCCACCTCGGCGAGCGTCGGCGCGACGCCGTCGTAGACCAAGTCCTGCCAGTGCCAGCAGAGCCCGCGCGACCGCGCCGGGTTGTCGACGGCGTTGACGAGGATGTTGCCCATCCACCCCGAGTGCCAGCCGACACGCTCGTCGGCGAGCGCGGCGTCGATCGTCTGCCGCATCGCCGCGTGGATGCGGACCAGCGCGGGCGGCGAGGCCGCGGTGATCTCGATCGGCTCCGGGTGCGCACAGCCGGCCAGGGCGAAACCCACCAGCACCAGGAGCAACCCAAAGCCTGTGACACGGCGTCGCATGGCAAGAACATAGCGGCCCGGTCGCGCAGGGCCATCGCACGATCGGTTTGTGGTGGCCCGGTTCTTTGGGGGGGCGAACCGGGCGTGGGCGAACTCTTTCAAGAACGCCCACGCACCGGTCTGGCCCCCCCGACCGGCGCCACCAAAGACAGACGATCTCAACAGAGCAGCCGGACGCCTGCGCCGGCTGGAGTAGATCATGCCGCGGCCCCGGCGTGCCGCCGACCGTGCAGCCGTAGGGCCTACTATGAAGCGTGGCAGGGGAATGGAAGAGGGGGCGTCGGCGGCGGGCGTTTGCCCACTCTCTTCTGCCGACGATCCAAGGCGTGTTCGTGTCCATCGTCCCGTGGGAGTGTTTCCGTTGAGCGACCAGCAGATCATCACCGAACCGCTCGCCGAGGCCGCCGTCGCGGAGATCCGTTCCGGGATGCTCGTCGGGCTCGGCACCGGGCGGACGGCCTCCAAGGCCGTGCTGGCGCTGGCGCGGCGGATCCGCGACGAAGGGCTCGACATCCGCTGCGTCCCGACGAGCCACGTGACGGAGACGCTGGCCCGCAGCTACCAGATGCCGCTGGCCGACTTTGCGATGGAAGAGGGCGTCGATTACCTCTTCGACGGCGCCGACGAGGTCGACCCGGTTTTGCGGATGATCAAGGGGGCCGGCGGGGCGATGACGCGCGAGCGGATCGTCGCCAGCGCCGCCAAACGCCGCGTGTATATGGTGCAGGAAGAGAAGATGGTGCACCGCCTGGGGCAGCGGGCGACGCTGCCGATCGCGGTGCTGGCCTTCGGGCTGGCGAGCGTGCGCAACAACCTCCGCCGCCACGGGCTCAACGGCGTCGTTCGCCGAACGCTCGACGGGCACCTGTTTCTCACCGACAACGGCACGCTGATCATCGACGTGACGCTGGACGACCCGGACCGCGACCTCAACGAGCTGGCGGCGGAGATCGACGGCATCCCCGGCGTGCTCGACCACGGGCTCTTCCTCGACGAGGCCGACGAGGTGCTCGTCGAACGCAAGGACGGCAAGATCGAACGCCTCGTCCGCGATGACCTCGACGACGGCGAGTAAGCCATCTGTATTTTGTGGCACAGGCGTCTCGCCTGTGCGATTGACCCCAGCCATCCTGCACAGGCGGGACGCTGCTCTGTTGAGATCATTTGGCTTTGGGTGGGGCGGGCGTCCCGTCCTACCCAAGACACCGTCAACTGGATGCTTGCCGCACCGCCTCGATGATGTCGCGGTGGTTGGCGCAGCGTGGGCACTTGTGCTGGCCGCCGAGTTTTCCACGCGAACTCAACCACGCATGGAATGTGCCCGGCTGAACGACCGAGATCGTCGGCTCGGCCATGCCCAGGCCGTCGGTGCGCTTGGTCGTGTAGTCGACGTTCTGCGATTTGAGCGAGGCGTCGAAGGCGTCGCGGAAGTTCTTCAGTTGCGTGTTGATGTCGGAGCCGTCGGGGGAGGGGGAGACCTCGACGAGCAGTTCGAGCCCGGCTCGCCGCCCGCCGCCCTCGTCGGGGTAGACCGGTGCGGCGGTGAACTCGCCGACGACGACGCCGGCTTTCTCGGCCGCGGCGGCCACCGCGTTCTCGATGTGCTCGACGATCAGGTTCTCGCCGAAGGCGTTGATGAAGTGCCGGTGCCGCCCGACGATGCGCAGCCTGGATCCGGCTCCCGTTCCCCACCCGCCGGAGCCGTCAAGCCGGCACGGGGCCGAGTCGAACTCCACCACGTCGCCGATGATGTACCGCCACAGCCCGGCGCACGTGGTCATGACGACGACGTAGCGCTGCCCCGGCTCGACCTCGTCGGCCGTGAAGGCGCGCGGGCTCGGCGCGTCGATCTCTTCGATCGGGACGAACTCGTAGAAGTTGCCGATGTCGCTGAGCAGGCGCAGCGACGCTTCGCCGGGGCGGTCCTGCATCGCGATGAACCCTTCGCTTGCCGGGTAGAGCTCGAGCCGGAAGGGGATGTCGTCGCCTGTTGGTGAACCTGAAAACAAGGTGCGGACGCGCGGGTCGAAGGGGGCGTACTTGACGCCGCCGTGGACGAAGAGGGTGAGGTTGGGCCAGACGTCGCGGATGGTGTCGGCCTTGAGGCCGCGTGCGCGGGCGAGCTCGAGCACGCGGGTCATGAGCACCAGCGCCCACGAGGGCATGCCGTTGATCATGCGCACGTCCTGGTCGAGCGTGGCGTGGGCCATCGCCTCGATCTTGCTCGGCCAGTGGTTCATCAGGGCGATCTCGGGCCCCGGCGAGTAGATCTCACTGATGGGCCAGCGGATCATCGGCGTGACGAGCCCGGAAAGGTCGCCGGTGCGCACGCCGTGCCGGTTGGTGTCGACGCTGGTGGAGCCGCCGAGGAAGAGCGCGCGCCCCGCTGTGAGATGCGGCAGGTCGACGCCGAACCGCACCGCGTTGGCGAAGATGTCGAGCGCGGCACGGTAGTTGGACCTCATCATCTCGCGGGTCAGCGGGATGAACTTGTCCCCGGCGGTCGTCCCCGAGGTCTGCGCGAAATCCTCGACGAGCCCCGGCCACAAGACGTCCGGGCGGCCGTGCTCGCGCATCTCCGCGATGTCGTGGCGGAAGCGGTACCAGTCAGCACACGCGACGGCCCGCTGGTACGCCGGGACGATCTGCTCGTCAGAGAGCGTGGCGAGGCCGGCGAAGTCGTGCGCACGGCCGAAGCGGGTGAACCTCGCCGTGTTGAGCAGCCAGCGGAGCTGGCGGCGCTGGACCGCCGCGGTGTTGCGTTGCCAGGATCGATCGTCGGACAGCTTCGCGATCCGACGGCGGAGGCGGGCTTTCAACAGCGAGCCCACGCCGCGGGTCCAGCGGCCCTTGGAGGACCAGCGAGCCATTGGCCATTGGCCATTGGCCGATGGCAAGCCACTGCGACCCAGATCGCGGCTATCGGTCGAGCCGGAGACAGGGGAAGTTGCGGTTGTCATAACTCAGCGTCGACCGACGGGCACGGTGCTCGGGGCCAGCTTGTCGGTGAACTCGAGGAGCGAGCGGGCGAAGCCGTCGGGGACCTCGATCATCGGGGCGTGCCCGCAGTTGTCGAACCATTCGAGGTGGGCCTGGGGGATGAGCCGCTTAAAACCCTCGGCGGCCTCGGGGGGCGTCACCACGTCCTGCCGCCCCCAGAGCAGGAGCGTCGGGGCCTTGATCGACGACATCCGATCGCCCAGGTGGTCGCGGCGTGCCGAGCGGGAGAGCTTGACCATCGCGCGCGCCCCGCCGCGGTCGGAGAGCTCCTTGTGCGCACGGGTCAGGTCTTCCTGACGCATCAGCGACTGGTCGTAAAACAGCTCGCCGATCTTGCGTTCCAGCCACGCACGGCTCGGGCGGATCTGGATGTCGCTGACCAGGCTCTTTTCGATCAGGCCGCTCGACCCGGCCAGGACCAGGCCGTTGACAAGCTGGGGGTATTCGAGGGCCAGGCGGAGGGCGACGTGCCCGCCGAAGGAGTTGCCGACCAGGACGACGGGCCTGCCGGGGAGATATTCCTCGAGGAAGCGGGCGGTGAGGGCGGTGACGCCCTGGATGGAGCAGTGCTCGCCGCGGAGGCGGAGCAGGGGCATCTCGAAGAGGACGCAGCGGAGGCGGTCGTTGACGCGCTCGACGACGGCGTCCCAGTGCTCGTTGAGCCCGACGAGGCCGTGGAGGAAGACGACCGTGGGGCCGCCGTCGGCCCCGGCGGGGAGGTCGGAGACGGACGCGGACAGGCCGGTGTCGGCGACGGGCCAGGTGGAACCCGGCCGAGCGGGGGCGTGTGCGCCGGTTACGCGCTGAGCAGGGTCGTCGTGGACGATCGTGTCGGTGTCTTGAGGAACGGACTTCATCCGGGCTCCGTAGGGAACAGCATCATACCGCGGGTAGGGGCGGAGGGCTCGGCCACCACCCGGACAACTTTAACCGAGCGGGCGGGCCCTTCAGGTGGGTTGGTCAGGTGGAAAAGCCGCGGGGCTCAGCCCGTCGGGCTTGCCCGCGGCGACCCGGCCCTCTTCCAGACGGACGATGCGGTCGGCGCGGCCGGCGACGGCCAGGTCGTGGGTCACCATGACGATGGTCAGGCCCGTCCGCCGGCGGTGCTCGGCCAGCTCGTCGAGGATGCCGGCCCCGGTGGCGCGGTCGAGGTTGCCGGTGGGCTCGTCGGCGAGGAGGACGGCGGGGTTGTTGATGAGGGCGCGGGCGATGGCGACGCGCTGGCGTTCGCCGCCGGAGAGCTCGGAGGGGCGGTGGCGGAGGCGGTGCCCCAGCTCGAAGGTGTCGAGGAGCTGTTTGCCGAGGGCTTCGACCTCGGCGCGGCGGCGCATGTAGCCGAGCCGCCCGTCGCGGATCATCGAGGCGACCGCGACGTTCTCCAGCACGGTCAGCTCAGGCAGCAGGTGGAAGAACTGGAAGGCGAAGCCGATCGAGCGGTTGCGGTAACGGTTGAGCGCGGCGGTGGACATGCCGCGGAAAGGCTGGCCTTGAAAGAAAACGCCGCTGTCGGCGGTCCGTTTCGGGAGCGTTCGGCCGCACTCGGGGCACGGGGTCTCGGGCGGCAGCCCGCTGAGTGAATAGCCGCAGTTGCAGAGGACGCCCTTGGTGCTCTGGCGTGAAAAGCCGTCGGCCCTGTCGAGCGCACCGAGCAGGTGCAGCAGGGTGCTCTTGCCCGAGCCGCTCTGCCCGAGCACGGCGACCCACTCGCCTTTGTCGACGCGCAGCGACGCGCCGCGCAAGACCCGCACCGGCGAACGCTTCAGCCGGTAGGTCTTGTGGACGTTGCGCGCTTCGAGGATTGGGGAAGAAGAAGGCATGAGGCACTCGGCACGAGGCAGTAGCAGAATAAAACGCCGCGATTATTCGAACCTCAGCGCGGCGACGGGGTTCATGGAGGCGGCGCGGACGGCGGGGATGATCGCGCCCAGGACGCTGAAGAGCACGCCGCAGGAGAGGACGATCGTCAGCTTGGTTGGGTCGATCTGGTGCGGGATTTCAGGGAAGACGTACACGGCCGGGTCCCAGATGACGATCCCGAACTGCTGGCCGAGCCATTCGTGGATGGGGTTGATGTTCCAGACGATCGTCGTGCCGAGGATGCCGCCGAGGGCCGAGCCGATGAGCCCGATGATGAGCCCGTAGCGGATCCACAGCCACGCGGTGCCCCACCAGCTCGCGCCCATGGAGCGGAGGACGCCGATGTCCTTGGTCTTTTCGCTGACCATGCCCCAGAAGATCGCGAGGATGAGGAAGGTGCAGGTGAGGGAGACGATGCCGAGGATGAACAGGACGAGGGAGGTTTCTTTTTTGACGATCTCGACGAGCCCGGCCTGGAGGCGTTCGTAGGTGGTGACGGTGACGCCGCCGCCCCCGCCGTCGCCCGCCACCGGCGGCACGTCGCGGTGCACCAGCGCGAACTCGCGCCATATCTCGATGCACCGCGTGCGGAGCTCCTCGGCGCTCACGCCGGGCGCGGCCTTGACGAGCACGGTCGTCACCCGCGCCTCTTCGACGTCCACCACCTCGGGCGTGCCGAAGTGCTCGGTGCCGTCGGGATCGGTCCACACCTTGTACGGATCGGCCGGCATGACGACGCGCTCGGCGCGGTCCATCTTGAGCAGCCGCTGCAGCTCGGTGAGCGGCACGAGCACCATGCCCTGGTCGTTCTCGTTCATGCCGGTCTGCACCTCGTTGACGATCGGCAGGCGGACGCTGGCCATCTCGACCGCACGGCCGCGCTTGTCCATCGGCAGGACGCTCAGCACCGCGTGGTGCAGCGGCAGGAACCCCGGCATCCACTCGACGTCGCCGTCGGGCTTGCGCGTGCCCACCTCCATGTGCGGCTGGTAAAAGCCGCCCTGCGTCCTTTTCGCAAAGCCCGCGACCTCGACGCCGAGCACCATCCCCGGCTCGGCCCTGCCCGTCTGCGGGTTCACCCGCTTGAGCGTGAGCGCCTCGTGGTACAGACGCTCCATGATTTTCTGATCGGCGAGCTGGTATTGGTCGAGGTCGAATCGGCGGAACATGCCGAGGTCGAGCCGCGACCAGTAGTTGGCGAGCGTCGCGAAGAAATGGACCTCGCCGAGGCGCGGGTCGAGGTGCTCTTTGTCCTTGGGCACGGCCTTGTCGAGGGGCTTCCAGTAGATCGAGTCGATGTAGGCGGTGACCTTGGCGTAGGACAGCGGCTCGATGCCGCGGATCTGCACGGCCTTGACGCGGTTGTCGGGGAGCGTGATGACGCCGAACGATTCGATCATCGGCGTCGACGCGGCGACCCGCGGATCCTCGTCGAGCCGTTCGATGAGGTCGTCGTAATGGGCGAAGCCGATCGTCGGCCACTGGATGACCACGTCGCCGACGATCCGCGGCCCGGCCTCCAGCAGGAGTTTGAGAAAGCCGCCCATGACCGACCACGAGACGATGACGGTGGTGCAGCAGAGCATGACCGCCGCGACGGCGAGGAAGGGCATCAGCTTGGTCGTCAGGTAGCGACGGGTCAGCAGGGCTTGGTACACGGAAGGATCATAGAAGTGGCAAAGTGGTCGAGTGGCAGAGTGGCAAAGTGATGAGTTGCCATCACTCTGCCACTTTGTCACTTTGCCACTCAGCCACTTCTACAGTTCCCCGTGCTCACGATCGGCCCGCTCACGCTCGGTTCCAACCTCCTGCTCGCGCCGATCGCGGGGTATTGCGATCTGGCGTTCCGGACGATCTGCCGCGAGCAGGGAGGGCTCGGCTTAGCCTGCACGGACCTGCTCTCGCCGCAGGGCTTGCTCAGGGGCACGGCCGCCTCGCTCGACCTGGCCCGCACCAACGACTTCGACAAGCCGATCGGCATGCAGCTCTACGGCTCCGACCCCGCCGTCATGGCCGACGGGGCCCGCTGGGCACGCGACCACGGCGCCTCGCTCATCGACATCAACATGGGCTGCCCCGTCGACAAGGTCACCAAGAAAGACGGCGGCTCCAAACTCCTCTGCGACCCGTGCAAGGCCGAACGGATCGTCGACGCCGTGGTCGAAGCGGTCGGCCGGCCGAGTTCGAATGCCGAGCGTGCGGTCCCGGTGACGAGCAAGCTTCGGCTTGGGTGGTTCGACGCTCCGCCGCCGTATGTCGCCGAGGTGCTCGCGCCCAAGCTCGTCAAGGCCGGGGCGATGGCGATCACGATCCACGGGCGCACGACCGAGCAGAAGTTTTCGGGCTCGGCCTCGCGCCCCGGCATCAAGCGGGTGGTGGACGCGGTCAAGGCCGTTGATGCGTCGGTCCCCGTCATCGGCAACGGCGACGTGACGGAGGCCGAGCACGTGGTGTCGATGATCGCCGAGACGGGGTGCGACGGCGTGATGATCGGCCGCGGGGCGCTCTCGACGCCGTGGATTTTTCGTGATGCGTGGGCGCTGCAGACGACCGGCGTGAAGCCGGCCGCGCCGACGCCGGGCGAGATCCTCGACATCATGCTGCGGTATTTCTCGCTGATGCTCGAATACCGCGGCGAGCACTACGCGATGACGCAGATCCGCCGGCGGGTGTCGTGGTTCGCCAAGCGGCTGCCCGCCTGCAAGCCGTTCCGCGAAGAAATCCGCCTCGCGCCGGGCCCCCGCGCGGTCTTCGACGGCGTGGCGCGATACCGCGAAGAACTGGCCGGGCTGAACCGGCCGCAGGCGCTGAGCGCCGGCGCTTGAGCCCGTTGACGCACCTCGTTGTTACTGCTCGGCCGAGTTCATCTGGCGGATGAACTCGTCGGCCTCGGCGATCGAGGCCTCCATCTCGGCGACCAGGCGGCTCACGTCGGAGCGCACCTCGGCGACCGTCTGGCCAAGGGCCGCGACAGCGCGGGCGTTGAGGTTGTGCTTGAGGAAGAGCACCTGGTCCTTGAAGGCGTCGAGCACGGGCTGCATCTTCTCCTCCGCGGCGTTCATCGCCGCGATGAGCTGGTCGTAGAGCCGCCGGGTGTCCTTGAGCTGGCGCTCGCTCGCCGAGCGGAGCGTAGAGCTCGAATACTCGTCGAGCTCCTTGTCCCACTCGCGGAAGAGCGCGTCGGCGACGGCCTCGACCTTGTCGATCCGCGAGCGGACCTCCTCGGCGCGCGATTCGCTCTTGTCGTACTCGGCCTTGAGCTTCTCGTACTTGGCCTCCAGCTCGCCGCCGGAAGCGCCGGTGACGGCGAGGAACTCGGCCAGCGCCGACTCGAACTGCTGCTTGGCCTCCTGCTGGCTGTCGCGGGCCTCCTCGACGCGGTCGACGAGCTGCTCGCGCTTGGCGTAGCCGAGTTTCTCGGCGACGGCGATGCGCGTCGACGTGCAGCCGCTCAGGAACACCGGCGAAGCGCCGGCCGCTGTCGCCAGCACGCACGCCGCGATCGCACGATTGGTCGTTCGTACCCGCATGGAACGCCTCCTGGCCTTGAGCATCGTAGGAACCTTCGGAAAAAGACGAACGCAGAGACGCAGAGAGCCGCGGAGTTCGCAGAGACGGACATCGGGCTGACGCACATTGGCGTTATGCGCCCTTGAGCCTGTGTATTGCGCGGATCCCAGCTCTGCGTCCTCTGCTTTCCTCCGCTTCTCCGCGTTCTCGGAGATCATCTAGAACGAGCGGATCAGGTACACACCGACCAGCAGGAAGGCGACGCCGACGACGCGCCCGGCGGTGATCGGCGACTTGTCGTAGAGCACGCCGAACTGTTCGAGCACCAGCGAGCAGCCCATCTGCCCGAGGATGAGCAGCGACAGGAAGAGGACCGGCCCGATCCGCGGGGCGATCTTGAGCGCGCCGTAGACGTAGAACAAGCCGCAGAACCCGCCGAGGAACGCCCACCACGGCATATTCGAGAGCTGCGCCCGCGAAATCAACGGCGTGCGGGCCGCGGTCAGGATCAGGACGATCGCGATCGCCCCGACGACGAAGTTGGCCGCCGCCCCGTACGCCTCGACCGGCGCGCCCACGCCGAACCGCTTGTTCGCGGCGATCTGGAACGGGATCAACGCGCCGACCACCACCGCCACCAGCAACTGGATCACCTGCATAGGTGCAGACGATAGGCGTGGCCTTGATGGCGCCGCTCTGGCGAGCGACGCGTGCTTGAAACCCTTCGCCCTCGCCCGGTTCGGAGAACCGGGCCACCATCACGCGGGCGTCAGCCGCCCTGCTGCCCGTGCTCGGGCCCGGCGATCGAGCTGCGCATCGCCGTGTCGGCCTGCACGTTGCGCATCTTGTAGTAGTCCATGATCCCCAGGTTCCCCTTGCGGAAGGCGTCGGCCATCGCCTTGGGCACCTCCGCCTCGGCCAGGACGACCAGGGCCTTGTTCTCCTGGATCTTGGCCTTGTTCTCCTGCTCGAGCGCCAGGGCCATTGCGCGGCGTTTCTCGGCCTCGGCCTGGAAGCGCTTTTTGTCCGCCTCGGCCTGGTCGGCCTGCAGCTTGGCGCCGATGTTGTCGCCCACGTCGATGTCCGCGATGTCGATCGAGAGGATCTCGAAGGCCGTCCCCGCGTCGAGGCCCTTGGTCATCACGGTCTTGGAGATGTTGTCCGGGTTCTCCAAAACGGCCTTGTGGTTCTGGGCCGAGCCGATCGTCGTGACGATCCCCTCGCCGACGCGGGCGATGATCGTCTCTTCCGTCGCGCCGCCGACCAGCCGGGGGATGTTGGTCCGCACCGTCACGCGGGCCTTGGCCTTGAGCTGGATGCCGTCCTGCGCCACGGCGTCGATCGTCGGGCGCGGGCCGCGCTGGTCGGGGCAGTCGATCACCTTCGGGTTCACCGAGGTCTGCACGGCTTCGAGGATGTCGCGCCCGGCCAGGTCGATCGCGGTGGCGATGTCCCAGGCCAGGGGGATCTTGGCCCCGCGTGCCGCGATGAGCGCCGAGATGACCTGCGGCACGTGCCCGCCGGCGAGGTAGTGCGTCTCGAGCTGGTTGGTCTTGACGTCGATGCCCGACTTCACCGCGCGGATCTTGCTGGCGACGATGACGCGGGCGTCGACGTTGCGCAGCCGCATCCCGATGAGGTCGGTGATGCCGATCCCCGCGCCCGAGAAGATCGACTGGATCCACAGGCGGAAGAACTGCCCCACCACCACGAACAGGAACAGGGCCACGACGACGATGACGATGATGAGGCCGACGAGGATGGGCGTCTGCATGCGTGCGGGCTCCGGGAAGATCGATGACGAGAACTGTCCAGGACGGAGTATAACCGAGCGGGCACGGATCGGGGGCCGGGTTCAGGGGCTCGGGTTCCGGGTGCAAACGATCGCCGCGTTTCAACATCGCGCGATCAACGGCGTGCCTCGCACGATGTTGAACGGACGCGGGCCGGAGGTCCTTTACCCGAGGCCCGGATCCCGGGACCCGGACCCCGATCCATCGACCGGCCTCACCTTGACCTGCATCCCCTCGGCGGAGGTGACGACCACCGGCGTCCCGGCGCGGACGAGGGCGACCTCGCTGAGCACCTCGACCTTCTCCTCGCCGAAGCGGGCGATGCCGACCGGCCGCAGGTCGCCGACGGCCGTGCCGGTCTGCCCGACCAGGTGCGCAAACGGCTGCTGGTCCGTGCCGGCGAGCACCGGGTGGTCCTCCCCCTCGTCGCCGTAGAGCAGCCGGCGGCCGAAGTACGTGCTCGGCATCGTCTTGACGCCGAAGGCGATCGTCATCGGGATCAGCACCACCAGCACCAGCAGGCCGGCGATGCCCCAGGCCGTCGACACGGAAAAGAGGCACCCCACGCCCGCCACGCCGACCAGCAGGGCCACCAGCGAGATCAGCCCCATCGACGGCACGAAGACCTCGACCAGCGTCAGCAACACGCACGCCCCGATCAGCGCGAGCCCCCAGATCAGATACGCTTGCTCCGCCATCAGGTCATACTCCTTACGACCTTCGTGTGCGAGCCCCTCTGGAGAACGAGCCCGAAGCGCGAGCGAGGGTGGGCGCACGTTTTCTGAGCACGTTCGATGCTCGCCCTTGCTTGCGCTGCGGGCTCGTTGATGTTTCCCCTCTTCATACGCCTCGCTCGCTCCGATGCATCACGCACGTTCCTCTTCCGCCGGCTCCACGCCCACGCGGAACCGGTCGGCCGAGACGACGCGGACCTCGGTGCCGGGGTTGAGGATACCCGCTTCGGAGACGACGTCGTAGAGCCGCCCGTCGACGTCGATCTTCCCCGACGGCCGCAGCGTCGTCACGACGACGCCGACCGTCCCGACGCTCAGGCCGCCGGGGTCGTCCTCGCCCATCGCGCTCAGCAGCCCGCCGCCCCCCTCGTCGTCGACGGGGTCGCCGTGGCGGGTTGTGAGGATGAGCCGTTTCATGATCGGCAGCGAGCCGAAGTTCTTCCCGATGAAGTACATGAGCACGACGGCGACCAGCGTGGAGAGCAGCAGCGTCGCCACGCCCATGACCAGGTCGTCGCTGGCCCTCTGCGGGTTGTCGAACATCTCGCCCGGCCCGACGAACGTGCCGACGAGCCCGCCGAAGAGCAGGAGCAGCCCCGCGGCCCCCGCCACGCCGAAGCCCGGCAGGACGAACAGCTCGAGCCCCAGGAGCACGATCCCCAGCAGGATCGCGGCGATCTCCCACCACGCCGCCAGATCGACGAGCATCGGGGGGACGATCATCGCGACCAGCGCGCACGCCGCGACGGTGCCCGGCAGGATGAGGCCGGGGTGCGTCATCTCGATGAACATCCCCAAAAGGAAGAGGATGATGAGCACGCCGCGGATGATCGGGTTGGTCAGAAAGCGGACCATCGTGACCGACCAGCTCGGTCCGAGCCGAACGAGCGTCTGCGCGCCGAAGAACTGCTTGAGCTCCTCGTCATTACTCACCTTCTCGACGGCTAGGCCGTAGTCGATCAACTGATCGGCCTTGAGCGTCACCAGCCCCCGGCCGGACGAGACATATTTCACCAGCTTCCACTGCCCCCGCTGCGCCGGGTCGGCGAAGTTGGGGCGGTGCGTCTCGCGTTCGAGCTGCACGGAGACGGCCTCGGCGGTGTCTTGCGAGATCGCCTCGGCCGGCGCAAAGGCGGTCGGCGAGTCCGGCGCGGTCGGCCCAGGCGGAGATGCCGCGGGCGGTTCATCGTCTTCCGCGTCTTCGGCGATCGGCGGGACGTGTGCGCCGTGCCGCGACGATGACCGCTCGCCGACGGCGGCGATGTCCGGCGTCATCCCCTCGGGGGGCTCTTGGCCGAAGATCGCGCGGTACTCGCCGCGGGTGATGAAGTACCGCTGCGAGGGGTCGGCGGCGTTCTCGACGAGCCACAGCTCGACGCCGGTGGAGACCAGCCCCTGCACGAGCATCTCGTCGTAGCCGCGGAGGCGGGCGGAGTCGGTGACCTCGACGAGCAGCGGGATGAGCAGCTTCTGCCGCTCGACGTCGGGCAGCTCGTTGAGCATCCCGAAGAGCCCGACCATGATCGGCGCGGCGTCCCCCATCGTCGCCCCCGGCACGACCACGATCTCGCGGCATGCCAGCGAGATCAGCGCCCCGGCCGAGTACGCGTCGGGGTGGACCCACGCGACGGTGTTGGGGATCGGCGACTGCTTGATCGCCTGGCAGATGTCGAGCGCGGCCTTCAACTCGCCGCCGGGCGTGTCGATGTCGAAGACGACCGCCTCGGCGCCGCTGGCGGCGGCGGCTTCGAGCCGCTGCTTGATCGCGTAGAGCGTGTAGCGGTCGATCTCCTCGTGGACGGTGATGACGACGACCTTCTGGGCCGCCCTCGCCGCCGGCACCCCCCCGCTTCCCGCCGCCTCTGCCGCAGCGCCGGCGGGATCAGAGCGCTCTTGCCCCGCCGCGGGTGGAGCGGCCGTGAGCGTCATGCTGAGCGCCAGCAGCAACGCCGTGAAGGCCGTCGCCAGGCGTCGCCAGGTCGCCGAAGATGAGTGAGCTAGGAATCGCATGGCCGCATGAGTGTAGGAAAACTGCGCTTTTGCCGCCGGAACGGCCGACGAACTCCCCTGAACGTTCTTTTATACCCGCATGACCGCCGCCACGCTCCAACGCCTCGCCCTTGTCGCCCTCGCCGGGGCCGTCGGCACGCTGTGCCGCTACGGCGTCGGGCAGCTCTGCGCCGGCCGCCAGTGGAACCTTGTCTGGGGAACCTTCTTCGTGAACATGCTCGGGGCGTTTCTCTTCGGCCTCATCGTCGGCCTGTGGGATACGCGGCACGGGCTGAGCCCGGAGGTGAAGATCATCCTCCTTGGCGGGTTCATGGGCGCGTTCACGACCTTCTCGACGCTCGCCAACGAGACAAGCACCTACCTCGGCAACGGCCGATGGGCCGCGGCGGTCTTCTACATGACCCTCACCGCCGCCGTCGGCACGTCGCTGGCGCTCGGGGGGGAATGGCTGGGAAGGAATGTGTGAGTCGGCATTGGGCATTCGGGATTCGGCATTCGAAGAAGACACCCGCGTCTGCCTGCGAATGCCGAATGCCGGTTGCCGAATCCCGCCGCCTACTCCTGCTCCACCACCCACGTCATCTGCGTCTTCCCCTCCCCATCCACCTTCGAACAATCAATGTGCAGCGTGAAAAACCCCGGCGTGCCGTCCGGCCGTTCATGCTTGCGGATCATCGGCCAGATGATCCGCCGGTCGGTCTCCGGCAGCGGCAGCCCGTCGATCTCCTCCGGGCGGAACCACTCCAGCGTCCCCTCCCCGATGTCCCGCGGCACCACCTCCACCGCGCCCATCACCCGGTAATAAAACATCAGCCAGTGCCCCTTCCCCTCGAACGCGCACTCGGAGATGATCGCCCCCAGCCGCAGCCGCTCGATCGGCACGTCGATCCCCGCCTCCTCCATGATCTCGCGGCGTGCGCACTGCGCGGGCGACTCGCCGCTGGCCATGTCGAGCTTGCCCCCGATCGGGGAGCAGAGCCCGTAGTTCGGCTCCCGCCGACGGCGGATCAGCAGCACACGCCCCTCCTCATCGCGAAGGTCGCATAAGCAGGCGAGGCGGTACGGCAGTTGGGCGGTCGCGCTCATGGGGCCATGAGCGTAGGGACGAGGAAGGCGTCGGGCGTCTGGCGTGGGGCGTCGGTGTCATGACCGTTGATGCGGGCCGCACCGATGTTTGACGTTCAGAAAGCACGCCAGCCACCGACGCCTCACGACTCACGCCCCACGCCCGCCCCGCCTTCCGTTCTCGGACCACCCTCATCCGCACCATCTCCGGCATGTACACCGGTTACGCGGGCGTGGCCGCAATATTCCTTGCCGTCCGGTTGGTCCGATCTCAACGCCCGTGCCCCGGGGGTCGATCTTTTCGGCAGTCGACGGGCCGCGTCCTTCACAGGGCCGGACGCTCACCAATCGCCCGTCGGCCTGTTGTTCCTTGCGCGGAGGCACACGCGGCAATGCTCTTTTCACTCGGCAGAATGAAGTCCGTCGGTTTGCTGGGTGGCGGCAGCCCCTCACCCGTGGCGATCGACCTGGGCTTTGCCGGCATCAAGGCCCTGCAGATCACCACCGGCGAGACCTCGCAGCTCATCGCCGCCGCGTGCCTGCCGACCCCCGAAGAGCTCCTCGAAGACCCCAACAAGCGCCTGGCCTTCCAGTTCGCCGCGCTGCCGCGGGTGCTCAAGGCCGGCGGGTTCAAGGGCAAGCGCGCCGTCTGCTCGATCCCGGCGGGGCAGATGTTCTGCAAGCACATGCAGATCCCCCGCTCGGACAACGTGGACGTCGAGGCGCTCGTCGAGGCCGCGACCAGCCAGGCGGTCGGCTGCGCCCCCGAGGCGCTCATCTACCGGCACGTCGTCGTCGACGACGCGCAGGCCCCCTCCTCGGGCGGCGGCGGGGCCAAGCAGGAAGTGATCTCGCTGGCGACCAGCCGCGAGCTGATCGGCAAGACGATGGACGCCGTGCGCAGCGCCAAGATGGAGCTGGTCGGCATCCAGCCCGAGTTCATGGCCTCGCTGCAGTCGTTCCAGCACATCAACCGCCGCACCGCCGACCAGGAGGTCTCGACGCTGTATCTCGACATGGGCGCGGGGACGACGAAGGTGGGGATCGCGCACGGGCAGAACCTGGTCTTCGCGAAGGTGATCCAGTTCGGCGGGCGCGAGCTCGACCACGCCGCGGCACGCGAGCTCAACTGCACCGTCCCCGAGGCGCGCATCCGCCGCCACGAGGCCGACGCGGTGATCGCCCCGCCGTCCCAGGGCGGCGCGCACGCCGCCGCCAAGCCGAAGAAGGGCCTGGCCGCGATCGACGCGGCGATCGCCGCCCAGGGCGACCTCGGCCCGGCCGACTCGGGCATCATGGCCGCGGTCGCCGACGACCAGCGGACGAGCAACCTCCCCGCGCCGGGCCTCACCGAGGACGTGCGCGAGCAGCCCGTGGCGGCGAGCGTCGTCGACCTCGCCGAGCCCCTCGAACAGCTCGTCGACGAGGTCGCCATGTGCATCCGCTACTACGAGACGATCTTCCCCGGCAAGAAGGTCAACCGGGCGATCTTCTTCGGCGGCGAGGCCCGCCACCGCGCCCTCTGCCAGCACGTCGCCCGCGCCCTGCGCCTTCCGGCCCAGGTCGCCGACCCGCTGGCCCGCATCTCGCGCACCGGCGGCGAGAAGCTCACCGGCGTCGACCTGACCACGCCGCAGCCCGGCTGGACGGTCGCCGTCGGCCTGGCCCTGTGCCCGACCGACCTGTAGCCGCTTTCCCTCCTCCCCGTCCCCCGCGTTCGTACGGCGTTGAACAACACGAAGGACATACGAAGGAACACCCGATGGCCCGACCCACCAACAAGCCCGACCGACTCGGCGGCTCATTCCTCCCCGAGGATTACATCCGCCGCAAGGCCGAACGCCGGAGCATCATGATCGCGCTCGGCCTGTTCTGCATCGTCGTCTTCGGCGTGGTCGCCGCGGCGTTTGTCACCAACCGCCAGCGCTCGTCCATCGAGAGTCAGCAGCAGGAGATCAACGCCGAGTTCGTCAGCGAGAACAAGAAGATCGAGCAGCTCAAGGTGCTCCAGGCCCAGAAGGCCGAGCAGATCGAGAAGGCCGAGATCACCACCGCGCTCATCGAGAAGGTCCCCCGCTCGATCCTCCTGGCCGAACTGATCAACCGCATGCCCAAGCAGCTCACGCTCAGCGAGTTCAAGCTCGAGTCGAAGCGGATCGTCCCCAAGAAGACCGCCGGGCAGGCGGCGGCGAAGAAGAAGCCGCAGCCCCGCTCCCTCTCCGGCCGCAGCCGCGGCGGCAAGGACGAGCAGGCCGAGCCTGAGAAGCCCAAGATCGTCCCCCCGGCCTTCGAGTTCAAGCTGCGCCTGGTCGGCATGGCCTCGACCGACGCCGAGGTCGCCGACTACCAGGCCGCCCTGCACGGCTGCCCATTGCTGGAGAACGTCGAGCTCTTGTATTCGAGCGAGGTGATCATCGAGGACGTCTCGATGCGCAAGTTCCTCATCGAGGCGTCGCTGCGCTCCGGCGCCGACGCCCGCACCATCGAGCCCCTGCACGTGCCGCGCCTCGCGGGCATGTCCAACCACACCGCCTCGCCCATGGCCGGCGTCGAGACCAAGGAGTAAGCCCCGCATGAACTCCGCCACACGCAACATCCTGTTCTTCGGCGTCCTCCTGGCGCTGCCGATCTCCTCGTGGTTCTTCTACTTCAACGTCGAGAACCAGAAGATCGAGAAGGCCAAGGAAGAGATCGCCCACAAGCGCAAGGTCCTCGGCGAGCTGCGCGAGGCCACCGCCAAAACCGACGACCTCGTCAAGGTCAACGAGGAGATCCGCGAGGCGATCAACTCCATCGAGGCCCGCCTCCCCACCGGCAAGGAGATGGACGAGGTCCTCCGCCAGGTCTCCAAGCTCGCCGAGAAGAACGGCCTCCGCGTCCCCGCCTTCAAGAAGAGCGACAAGAGCGCGCCCGCCGGGCTCGCGCTCGAGCAGCCCATCACCATCGAGATCACCGGCGATTTCGACGGCTTCTACCAGTTCCTGCTCGACCTCGAGCAGCTCCCCCGCATCACCCGCGTGCCCGACCTCACCATCACCCGCTCCGACAAGGTCGACGGCGAGATGGTCGCCAAAATGACCCTCTCCATCTACTACCAGGGCGACGAGACCTCACTCACCTCGGCCCAATAACGCCCGCCACACGCCCCACGTCCGCTGCGGTTCGATCGATCGCGTTCACTGAGCACCTTCCCCTCACGAGAGCATCCCATGAGCGGCAAGCCCGACACCTCCGCATCCTCCGGCATGCAGCCCTACACCCCCGGCGAAGACACGGCAGAGAGCGGCCAGCCGCAGAGCTTCCGCCTGGAAGCCCTCGGCGGCCTGGAAACCTCCGCGTCCGGCGGCAAGCAGAAGAACCTCCCGATCCAGGCGATCTTTCTGAGCCTGCTGGTCGTCGCCGGGGCCGGCGTGGTCATCCTGATGCGCGTGATGGGCCTGGGGGCCGGCTTCGCGTTCGCGTCGGTGAAGACGCCGGACTTCAAGGACACCTCGGCGACCGACGCGCACATCAAGCTGCTCGAGGAGCTGCAGTCTTCGCACGTCGAGGCGCAGGTGCCGCCCGAGCTGGTGCAGAAGAACCCCTTCAAGCTCGTGCAGGAGACGGCCGCCGATCCCGGCGAGGCCGCCCCCGTCGACAACAGCACCGCCCTCGCCGACAAGCGCGCCAAGGAACGCAAGCAGCAGGTCATGAGCTCGATCATGCGGATGCAGATCCACACCATCCTGGGCGGCTCCAACCCCATCGCCCGCGTCAACGACGAGACCGTGCGCGTCGGCGACACCCTCGATGAGATCTTCACCGTCAAGGCGATCGAGGCGCGGCACATCGTCCTCGAATGCGACGGCCAGGAATACAAAGTCTCGATGGACGACGAGATGGACAAACAGGGCGGCAAACGCCGGTGAGTTTGGTAGCCCGGCTCTCCGAGCCGGGCGTGGGCGCGGACGTTCAGGTTTCCCCACACACCGCTCGGAGAGCGGTGCTACCAGGAGAATCCCGTGGGCAAGTTCGACATCGACGACATTCTTTCCGACCTCGGCGTGAAGCCCGACGACCCGGTGCAGCGTCCACGCCGCAAACGCGACGGCGAGAGCGACGCGCCCAAGAAGATCAACCGCCTCGCCGACAAGGCCGAGCAGTCGTTCAGCCCGCTCCCCTCCGTTCCCTCCGGCCAGCGCTCCTACCTCACCAACATCAACGTCGATGAAGACCCGGCCGTCCCCGTCAAGCCGCGTGAGGTCCCCAAGGCCCGCGTCGGCGAGGCGCTCAGCGACATCTACGACCCCGAGGAGGACGCGCCGCTCGACGCCTCCGCCGAAGACCAGGACGCCCCCGAGAGGCCGCGCGTCCCGATGCACGCCTCGGGCGACCTCGGCGAGACGCTCGTCGTCATGGACGCGATCACCCGCCAGCAGCTCGCCTCGGCGCAGGGCGTGATGAAGCAGTCGCCCGGCCGCCGGCTGGTGGACGTGCTCATCGAGCAGGGCGGCGACGAGGTCAAGATCTACACCGCCGTCGCGGCGATCGCCGACGTCCCCTTCGAGCGCGTCGACCTCGACGCCGGGCTCGACGGCGGGTTCGACGGCAAACTGCTGCAGCGCCTCGGCCAGGAATACTGCAAGCAGCAGCTCATCCTCCCGCTCCGCACCGAGCGCCCCGCCGGCGTCCCTGCGGGCGTCGCGGCCAAGGGCACCCGCATCGTCGTCGGCGGCGTGCAGCCCGACAACGTCTTCCTCCTCGACGAGGTCCGCACGCGACTGGGCGTGCCACGCATCAAGTTCGTCGTCGTCACCCCCTCGGACATCCGCTCGGCCCTCGAGATCGCCGGCCTCACCGAGGAAAAGGACGTCGACGTCAACGAGCTGCTCGCCGACGTCGACGAGGGCGACGTCGAAGTCGAGGCCTCGAAGGAAAGCGAAGGGGCCGTCGATCTCGAAGCGCAGGCCGGCGAGAGCCCGGTCATCCGCTACGTCAACTACATCATCCAGACCGCGGTCAAAGAAGGCGCCAGCGATATCCACGTCGAGCCGGCCGAGCGCAAGCTCAAGGTCCGCTTCCGCATCGACGGCACGCTCTTTGAAATGATGAACCCCCCCGCCTCGATGTCGGCCGCGATCACCTCGCGCCTGAAGATCATGGCGAACCTGGACATCTCCGAGCGACGCCTGCCGCAGGACGGGCGCATCCGCTGCGTCGTCGGCGGCCGAAAGCTCGACCTGCGTGTCTCAACCCTCCCCAACGGCCACGGCGAAAAGACCGTGATGCGTATCCTCGACACCAAGTCGATCAACGTGCCCCTCGAAGACCTCGGCTTTGCCGAGAACGACCTGGTCATCTGGAAACAGGTCGTCAACGAGCCGCACGGCATCGTGCTCGTCACCGGCCCCACCGGCTCGGGTAAGACGACCACCCTCTACGCCTCGCTCCGACAGCTCGACAAGCAGACGATGAACATCTGCACCGTCGAAGACCCCGTCGAGTACCACCTCGACGGCATCACCCAGACGCAGACGCACGAAAAAATCGGCATGACCTTCGCCAAGGCCCTCAAGGCCCTCCTGCGTCAGGACCCCGACGTGGTGATGCTCGGCGAAATCCGCGACCTCGAGACCGCGCACACCGCGATCCAGGCCGCCCTCACCGGCCACCTCGTGCTCTCGACCCTGCACACCAACGACGCGCCCTCAAGCCTCACGCGCCTCGTCAACATCGGCCTCGAGCCCTTCCTCGTCGGCGCGGCCGTCCGCGGCGTGCTCGCCCAGCGACTCGTCCGCAAACTCTGCCCGCACTGCAAGGTCAACCAACGCCCCAACGACGACATCGCCGAATACCTCTCGATGAACGGCATGAACCCCGACGGCGTCTTTATCGCCAAGGGGTGCGAGAAGTGCCGCAACCGCGGCTACTCCGGCCGCATCGGCATCTTCGAGCTCCTCGTCGTCGACGACCAGCTCCGCGACATCATCGCGCGAAACCCCAACGTCTCCGAGTTCCGCCGCCTCTGCATCGAACGCGGCATGGTCAGCCTCCGCAACGACGGCATGAACAAAGTCTCCCGCGGCCAGACCACCGTCGAAGAAGTTCTCTCCGCGACGGAAGGGAACATCTGATGCAGGCGTGAGGCGTGTGTCGTCAGGCGTCGGTGGCTGGACTGCTCGAAACGGCATTGGGCATTCGGGATTCGGCATTCGGAAGAACACACGATTCTGCGAATGCCGAATGCCAAACCCCGAATGCCGATCAGTCCTCCGACGCCCCACGCCTGACGCCCGACGCCATCCCCTGCCTTGCCAATGGCCAATGGCCAGCGGCCTATGGCCTCTGCTCGATCCCCACCCGATACACCAGCACCATCGTGTCGACATCCACGCCGTCGTGGTAGCGGGTTTCCTTCCCGTCGACGGTCTTCATCACGCCGTCGGTCGTGAGAAAGTCGTTGTCGTTGGCGATGAACAGGAAGTAGTCGCCCGGATCGGCCGTCGCCGTGTCCGGCAGCAGGCACAGCCCCTCCCACTTCTCCGCCAGCGTGTTCTCATCGCCCTGCGGCATCTCCTTGTTCAGGTCGATGTTCAGCCCGAACCGCCGCAGGTCCGCGAGGTTGAGCATGTTGACCGCCTCGGTGTACGCCACCGCGGTGACGCCCTGCTGCAGCTCGCCCCCGGGCGCGACCGTCGCGAGCCCGTCCTGCGGCGTGCCCACCAGGTTGGTCGCGCTCGACAGGTCCGCCAGCAGCACGCACTTGTACACCATCCCGCGCCCCTTGCCGTCGCCGCGGCCGTAGCCGTCCCGCGACAGCACCAAAAACTGCGTGTCGCTGAGCGCTAAAATCTCGCTCTGCGCGGCCGTCTTGTTCGGCGCCTCGCTGTCCCCCTTCGAGCGGAACGTCGGCAGCTCCATCACATAGTGCCCGACCAGCTCGACCGTCCCGCCATCGGCCTGCACCGCGTACCTCATCACGCGGCAGAACCGCCGCCGCGTCTCGTCTTCCTCGCTGTCCTGCACCGCAGCGTCCTGGATCATCGCCAGGAGGTACTTGCCGCTCGGCGTGAGCGTGAGCCCCTCCATGCCGTGGTTGTTCCGGCGTCCGGTCGTCGGCGGCCTCACCGAGTTGAACTGTTCTTCCTCGTCCTCGTCCATCGGCATCACCGCGTTCGGCGGGCGCACCACGCCGCGCAGCACGCCGTCCGCATCAAACCGGTAGATCGCCGCGCCGTACTCGTCGCTGATGAACCAGCCGCTTGCGCCGTTTGCCCCGTCTTTTCCAGCCGGCAAGACCACCAGCCCCTCGCCGTCCATCGCGAGCCGCCCGTCTTTCCGCGGCACCTCGCTGCCCAGCGCCCGACCACGCCCGCCGCCCGGGTCGTTGCCCACGATCGGCGTGCCGTCGGCCTCGTGCAGCAGCGTCAGCCCCTCATACTCGAACGCGATCTGGTTCTGCGCACCGCCGCGTTCACCTTCTTTCACCGGCACAAACGTAAACCCGAGCTTCTGCACGCGGTTCTGGTAGTCGATATAGACGCCGGCCTCCGGGTTGTTCCGGCCGCGGTCGGGGAGCGTCAGGAAGATTCCCGAGTACTCTCCCTTCACCGCGTCGTACCGCCACGTCCCCGGCACAATCGCCATCGCCGAGACCGAGCCGAACGTCGAGCCCTGCGCGTCGAGCATCGACGCCGGGATGCGCCCCACGCCGACGAGCCCGTGGTTGACCAGCCGCGTGCCGTTGAGCTGCGCGACCGCCGGCTCGTGCGAGTCCACGACGTGCGGCCGGGTGTACTGGGCCGCCGCCGAGGGCACACAGCCCGTCGTCCACGTCGCCGCGATAAGCCAGGAAATGCTTGAAATCATGGACTGCTTCTCCTCAAGCGAGGCGGTTACTGTAGTCCCCGACGGTCCGTTGCTACCATCGACGGATGCCAACCCACCCCGCCGCACCGACGATCGACCTGCCCCTTGTCCGCCGCGGCAAGGTCCGCGAGGTCTACGAGCTGCCGCCCTCTCTCCGTGGCACAGGCGTCTCGCCTGTGCACAAACTCGACGAAGAGCCCCGTCTCCTCATGGTCGCCTCCGACCGCATCTCGGCCTTCGACGTGGTGATGCCCACGCCGATCACCGGCAAGGGCCGCCTGCTCACCGAGATCGCCGCGTGGTGGTTCGATTTTCTCAGCCAGCGCAAGATCGTCGAGAGCCACATCCTCTCGACCGACGTCGACGCGCTCGACCTGCCGCTGACCGCCGAGGCGCGCGAGTATCTCCGCGGCCGTTCGACCATCTGCCGCCGGTGCGGCGTCGTCCCCATCGAGTGCGTCGTCCGCGGCTACCTCGAAGGCTCGGGCTGGAAGGAATACCGCCAGACCGGCGCCGTCTCCGGCGTGCGCCTGCCGGCCGGGCTCAGGCAGTGCGACAAGCTCCCCGAGCCGATCTTCACCCCCGCGACCAAGGCCGCCGAGGGGCACGACGAGAACGTCTCCTTCGAGCAGGCCGCCGAATCGCTCGGCGAGAACGGCCTGGAGACGATGGGCTACCTCCGCGACGTTTCACTGAAGATCTACAAGGCCGCCGCGGAGCACGCCCTCGCACGCGGCATCATCATCGCCGATACCAAGTTCGAGTTCGGCTTCCCCGAAGGGACCGACGACCGATCGGGGAGAGTCTGGACGCCGCCGATCCTCATCGACGAGGCGCTCACGCCCGATTCGTCGCGTTTCTGGCCGGCCGACTCGTACGAGCCCGGCCACGCGCAGAAGTCCTTCGACAAGCAGTTCCTCCGCGAATACCTCGAAACGCTCGTCGAATCTGGCTCGTGGAACAAGACGCCCCCCGGCCCCGAGCTGCCCGCAAGCGTCGTCGAGGGTACACTCGCCCGCTACCGCGAGGCACGCGACCGGCTCTGCTCGTAAAAACAGGGCATCGACATCGTGTGACGAGCCGAAGCCCAGGGCCATGGCCCTGGGCCGTTTCTTATTCACCGACGCCCGACGCCTGTTCTACCTCGTCTCCGCCTGCGTCGGCGACTGCTGCTCCTTCGGCAGGTCGTCGATGATGAGCTGGCGGTACTTCTCCACGTCCTCCGGCGGGGGGAACCACACGTCGAACGGGGGCGGCCCGCCGCCGTTCTCCCCGCTGGCCTCCGCCGCCGCGTCAAGCCCCCGCGCCAGCGGCGACGCCGCCAGCAGGATGTACGCCCTGCCGCGCAGATCCTCCGGCGCTCGCCGGTACATGATCCCGCCCTGCGCCGGGCCCATCTGCTGGATCAGCGCCGCCATGAGCTGCGCCGACCACAGGCCCAGCGGCGGCATCTCCAGCCGGGCCGCGTCCCCCTGGTTCACGCTCGTGTAAAACTTCTGCTCCTTCGAATACGTCTGGTAGAAGAGCGTCGCGTACTTCATCTCGTTGCGGAACAGCTCGTCGTTGTTCAGCCACAGCCCGTTGAGGAACGCCGACATCAGCGCCCCGGCGATCTCCGTCTTGGCCACCTCCGGCGAGGTCAGCCGGTTCTCGCTCTCCTGCCCGCCGGGCGTCATCCGCACGATCTCGTCCACCACGAACTGGTCCAGCGGCACGCTCAACTGCTCCACACGGTACATGCTGTTCGTGTTCATCTTGTCGAACGTGCGCAGCTTCTGGTAATACTCCTCGGCGCTCTCCTTGTCGCCCCGCCGATACAGATACCGGATCGCGTCGCGCAGGAAGTTCTCGTAGCCGGCCGAGTACATCCGGTACGTCCGCCCCTGGATCTTGGCCCCCTTGGTGATGCGGAACTCTTCCTCCTCGCGCTTGCTCAGCTCGGCGAGCTGCTCGCCGTACGTCGGGATGAAGTCCGCGTTGGGGATCGTGATGTAGAAATCCGGGTTGGTGATGTCGAAGAAGATCGTGCCCGAGCGGTACAGCTCCTGCACGGCCTGGATCGTGATGCGGTCGGTGTTGACAAAGTCGAAATCGCCCCGGTTCCCCTCGTTCATCCGGAGCAGCCCCTCCTCCACGCCCTTGGCCGACCAATACACGGCGTGCGCCGCGGGGTGCCGCCAGTCCAGCGGCCCAAACTTGTCCGTGTACCGGATCATCCGCCGGATGTCCATGTGGTACTCGTCGATCAGCAGCCGCTTGCGGATGTGCCGGAGCAGCGCCGGCACCGCCGTCCTGTACTTCGGGTCGCTCAGCAGCTTCACCAGCGGCGTGTGCTCCGTCTCCACGTCCAGCCCCACGCTCCAAAGCGGCGTATAAAACGCCCGGATCACCTGCTGGCGTTCCAGAAACTCCGGCCCGGGGTCGTAGCCGAACTCCGTCTTCAGCCGCTCCACCAGCTCGCGGGCCGCCGGCTCGCGCGCGTACAGCTCGTCGAGCGTGTCGGCCGCCTCCGCGATCGGCGTCAGCCACTGCTCGATATATTCCTTCTTCGCCGCGTCGTACGACCGCGTCACCACCGGCACACGCGGCGGCTCGCCCATCACGATCGTCCACTCCCGCGCGAACTGCCGCTTGTAGTAGTGGTGCGCGTCGTCCATGTACCCCTGCACCTTGTGCAGGAGGATCCACGCCAGCTCCTTGTGCATCTCGGTGTCGCCGGGGTTGGCCGGGATGCCCTGCTTGCGCAGCAGGTCGATCCCCGCCTTGACCCACTGCCACCGCTCCTCTTTCGTCTGCGTCGCCACCGAGATGTTGTACGCCAGGTTCCACGCGTGGAAGACCCACACCTTCCCGAACCGCGGCTGCAGCTTGGTGATCGTGCTGGCAAGGTCCACCGCCTCGTGGTACTTGCCCTCTTCCTTCAGCTCGTTGGCCCGCATCCACAGCATGTTGACGAACAAGCCGCGGAACGCACCCATCGCCACGCCCAGCGCCACCTCCGGCGGGTCGCTCGCCTCGGCCGTGTCGGCGTACACCAGCCGGTTCCGCCCGGCCGACGCGGCCGTGAACGTCGCCAGCACCGCCGAGCACCCGAGGCACGCGACCGCGACGAGTGCCGCAAAGAGTTGTACCCAGCGATCACGGTTCATTGGTCGATCCTGAAGGGAGCAGGGAGCAGGGAGCAGGGAGCAGGGAGCAGGGAGCAGGGAGCAGGGAGCAGGTAATGGTATTTCCTGTTGCCTGCTGCCTGTTCCCTTTCTCTTACCTGCTGCCTGCTGCCTATTCCCTGCTGCCTTTTTCTACTGCCCCGAATACGTCGCCAGTTCGCGCTTGCGGAAGATCAGCACCCCGCCGGCGAAGAGCACCAGCGAGATGCCCCCCAGGACGGCCGCCGCGGTCGCCACGGTCCCCCAGCTCACCAGCCGCCCCTCCACCAGGTAGCTCGTCGGCTTGAACGTCGAATAAAACTCGAACGTCTTGGCGATCGGGTACGTCGCCTGCTCCACGATCTTGTTGAACCAGATCGTCTTGCCGACATTGTCCGAAACCTTGTACGACTCGAGCGCCTTGAGCAGGAACCCGGAGCTCTCGCACATCAGGAAGATGCCGAACGCCGTCAGGCACGCCACCGGGAACGACAGGAACGTCGCCGCGGCGATCCCCACCATCGCCAGGAAGCCCAGCTTCATCCACAGCACCAGGAACACCCGCCCGAAGTTCATCCGGAACGACCCCACGGCGTACGTCACCTGCAAGCCGTCCGGCGGGAACGAGATCGTCCCCTGGTCCTGCGGCACGCTCACGCCGCCCCCGCCCAGGTCCACCGCCCCGTTGATCACCGCCATGTGCAGCTTGCCGTCCTTGTCGATCGTGCCGGGGCTGAGCTGCATCGTCATCGGCTGGCCCGGCGGCACCGTCGTCAAGACCTGCGGGTCAAAGTTCGGGAACGCGAACGTCACCACCACCTGCGCACGCGGGTCGTTCGAGCCCTGGTTGATCTTGTACCGCAGGATCAGCGGCACGCCGCGCTGGCGCACCGTCTCCAGCCCGTCGAACGTGTACTCCTCCACCTGCCCCGGCTCGATCGCCAGGTACGCCGTGCGCCAGTTGTCGAGCATCTCCTTCCGCAGGTCCGCGCGCCCCTGCACCGAGTCGAACGTCTCGGCCTCGCCGGCCTGCTTGAGCTGCTCGATCTTCGACTCGACCTGCTGGTTGATCTCCTCGTCGCTGGGGCGCGGGTACGTCAGCCGCCCGCCCTTGCGGGCCGTCAGCACCTCAAAGAGCAGGATCCGCCGGTCCTCGGTGAGCTGCATCCGCTCGTCCGCCGGCACATACGGCCTCACCTCGCCGATCGTCCGCTGGTCCTTCAGGTGCTCGGTGAACAGGAACACGCCCGCCCCGCAAACCCCCAGCAAGACCGCCGCCACGCCCATCACGCCGATCCACTTGCCCAGGATGTATTCCCACGCCGCGACCGGCTTGGTCATCGTCTGCCAGATGATGCGGTCGCGCTGCTCGAAGGCGACCGTCCCCACGGCCAGCGCGAGGACCAAGACCGCGATGATCCAGAACGCCCCGCCCGTGCCGTATTGCAGGAACGACTGCACGCGGTACCGCAGCGGCGTCTCGTCGTTCAAGAGCCCGGGGACCGCCGCCAGCCCGATGATGAGCAGCACGATCAGCACCAGCGACACCCGCAGCCGCACCGCCTCGTTCACCACGTTCTTGGCGATCGCCAGGATCGGGGAGGGCGGCGACAGCAGCAGCTTCAGCCCCTCGATCAGAATGCTGAACGCCAGCGCCAGCGCGCACACGCCCCCCAGGAACACCGACAACGCCCGGCACTCGATCCCCACCAGCGGGATCGTCCGCTCGCCCAGCATGTTCAGCGGCAGCACCACCGCCGCCACCACCACGACCAGCCCCAGCGTCGTCAGCCCCACGCCGATCCACACCACCACCAGCGCAAGCCCGGCGACGATCGTGGTGCTCATGACCACCGCCGGCGTGTCCGTCCGCAGCGCCAGCATCTGGTCGACGGCCTTCTGCCGGAGGTCCGACATCGTCCGCAGCCGCTCCAGCTCGGCCTTCTCCTCCGGCTTGAGCTGCGCCTGCTGCTCGGGCGTGAGCAGCTCGAACGGATCGACCGGCTGGGCGATCTGCCCGCTCTCGCCGGCGCGTGCGGCGTCGCGTTCCGCGCCGATCCGCCCCACCGCGTAGATGAGGATCACCGCGACCGCGCACACCAGGATGACCGCCGAGGCCGCGAGCTTGAACCCGCGGCTCTTCTGCAACCGGTCCACCCGCGCAACCAGCTCTCGTGGCTTCAAGCGCCGCCCCTCCCGCCATCCTTCGGCTCTTCATCGTCCGAATACACGTCCAGCAGATCGTCGATCATCCCGGTGTCGATGTCTTCCGTGCCCCTCTCGGTGAGACGGGGCGCGTCGCCCCGGTCGGGCTTCACGCTCCCCATGTCGTCGTCCTCGCCCCTTGCCTTCAGCAGAGCGCCCAGCACGTCCTCGTCCGGCCCGGCGGGGGGCATCGGCGATGCCGGACCCGCGGGCCGCGCTGCCGCGGGAGACGACGGTGCGGCGGGCTCGTCGCGCGTCAGCGCCGAGATGAGGTCCTCGCCCGTCGCCTGCCCCGCCGCGCCCCCGCGGAGGAACGCCGCCGTCGATCCGCCGTGCTGCGCGCCCGACGTCTCGATCTTCGCCGCCCTCGCCTCCTCGACGATGTCGACGAAGAGGTCTTCGAGCTTCTGCCGCGGACGGCTGACCCGCGTGATCGCCCTCGCCCCCCCCGTGCGGGCGCGGATCAGCGCGTCGATCTCGGCGATCGTCTGCTCGTCGAGCGTGTCGGTCTCGATGATCGACTTCTCCGGCTTCTCCAACAGCTGGTCGCACGTCCCCTCGCGCTGGATCTTGCCGCCGTAGAGGATGACCATGCGGTCGACGCAGTCTTCCACGTCGGTCAGCAGGTGGCTCGACAGCAGCACCGTCTTGCCGCGGCGGCCCAGCTCGATGATCAGGTCCTTGATCTGCCGCGTGCCGATCGGGTCGAGCCCGGTCGTCGGCTCGTCGAGGATCAGGAACTCCGGGTCGTTGATGAGCGCCTGCGCGATGCCGATGCGTCGCTGCATGCCCTTGGAATACTCGCGCACCGGGCGGTACTGCACGGCCTTGAGCCCCACCATGTCCAGCAGCGCGTCGATCCGGTCGGCCCGCGTCCGCGCGTCGAGCTCGAAGAGCTTGCCGTAGTAGTCGAGCGTCTCCCGCGCGTTGAGGAACGGGTAGAGGTACGACTCCTCCGGCAGATACCCGATGCGCTTCTTGACCCGCACGTCGCTGGGCGATTTGCCGAAGACGGCCAGTTGCCCGTACGACTTGTGCAAGAGGCCCAGGATCATCTTGATGGTCGTCGACTTGCCCGAGCCGTTGGGGCCCAGCAGGCCGAAGATCTCGCCGCGGTTGATCTGGAAGGAGATGTTGTCGACCGCCCGCACCCGCGCCCGCATCCAGAAGTCGCGGAACGTCTTGGTCAGCCCGCGTGCGGCGACGATCACGTCGCCGGGCCTGGCCGCCGCCGCTTGCCCGATCCCCCGGCTCGACGCCGTGCTCTGGAGAGTTGCCTGCTGCACGAAAGCTCCTTTGCTCATCCCTTTGCATTGGGTGGGGCGGGCGTCCCGCCCGCCCGTCGGTCGACTCTGTGCATCCCCATGGCG
This sequence comes from uncultured Phycisphaeraceae bacterium, assembly GCA_964652945.1. Taxonomy (GTDB): domain Bacteria; phylum Planctomycetota; class Phycisphaerae; order Phycisphaerales; family UBA1924; genus CAZZDW01. The sequence continues at coordinate 25,297 of CAZZDW010000007.1, read as the reverse complement.
GGCGAGACGCCCGCCCCACCCAGACAGACCAACTTCAACAAAGCGCTTATCCCCCGCCGGCCGAGTACCGCGCCTTCTTCTGCGCCTCCTGGCTGCGCTCGAAGGCGGCCTTGGCCTCCGCCTCGTTCCGCTTGCGCTCCTGCTCCTTGGCGATCCCCGGATCGCGGTTGAGCAGCAGCGTCAGCCGCTTGGTCGCCTCCGGCACGAACATCGACTGCACCACGTCCTCGCGCGTCAGGAACGCCTTGTACGCGTCCGTCCACTCGGTGGTGATCGCCACCAGCGGGCTCGCCTGGTAGACCTCGTACTTGGTGTTGTAGATGCTCACGTCGCGCCCGACCTCGTTGACCACGCGCGAGCGGTACTCGCGGGCCTGCTCGATCGTCGTCGTCGCCTCGCCGAAGGTCTTGCCCTCGATCCGCGTGCCGTCGATCTCGATCGGCTGGTTGAGCAGCACGTCGTTGATCCTCGACAGCGTCGCCTCGGCCTGGTCGGGCTTCTCGGCCAGCAGCCGTTCGTAACGGTCGATCAGCTCGAGCAGCACGGGCGCCGCCTCGCCCGCCGCCTCGATGAGCGTCTGCGAGGCGTCCTTGCGGGCCTTCTCGATCTCGGTGCTCGCCTTCGACTGCGCCGACAGCACCTCGTTGTACTTGCCCATCACCCGCCGCGGCGGGATCTTCACCGTCAGCGTCAACCGGTCGATGCGGATCCCCGCGTCGATCTTGTTCAACTCGCGCTGCGCCGACTCCTCGGCCATCCGCTCGACCTTCGAGCGCAGCCCGCTGGCCGCGCCCGCGCCGCTGCCGCCGGCGCTCGGCGTCGCCGCGGCAGCCGCGGGCGCGGCATCGCCCGCGGCCGGCGCTTCGGCGTTTTCGTCCGTCGCCTCACCGGCCGCCTCGCCCGTCGGCTGCGCGCCCGCCGGTGCGGGCGCCGCGCTCGTCCCGCCCGGTGCGGCAGCCGAGCCGGCGGTCGTCTGCCCGGTGTCGCTGCGCAAGAGCTCGTCCATCGTCACGTTCGAGACCGCCTCGACGACCGCCCGCCGGACGATGTTCTGCACGATCGCCTGCTCGTTCGCGGGGTTGATCGTCTCGGCCCACTCCGCGGCGTTCTCGCGGATGTACGAGACCGACCAGCGCGTGTGCGCGATGTTCCCGTCGGCCGTCAGCAGGTGCCCGTCTTCGGACGGGTCGAGCGAATCGCTGCCGCCCTGCGCCAGCGACTGCACGCCCTCCTTGGCCAGCGTCGAGTTCTCCTGGTCGGTCAGCGAGGGGAAAAAATCGTTCTTCAGTTCGAACCGCCGCGGCCCGGTCTGCACGCGCACCAGCTCGCCCACCGGCTCGGGCCAGGTGAAGACCACGCCGGGGCGGATGTCGGTCTGCTTCTTCTCGCCGAAGGTGAGCTTGATCCCCGACTCGAACTCGTTGACCTTCCGCACGCCGCTGAACAGGAAGATGACCCCGAGCACGATGATGACGATGATGAGGATGCGGTAGGTGATCGCCAGCGCATCGGCCAGCGACTTGGTCGCCGGGTCCATCATCGACGCGACGTCGTCGTCGACGCCGCCGTCGGCCTGACGGCGCAGGGTCACCGACGCGGCACGCCGCGACCCGTTGCCCACGGGAGATTCATCACCTCGGGGGAGGGGGGGCGGCCCCAGGCCCTCGGGCAGATCGGGAGAAGGCGGTTGCTGGCTCATCGCGTCCCCTCCTCGTTCGACGACCCGCCGCCGATCGGCCGCGCCAGCGAGCGGACGCGCGCCGCCTCGGGGATCTCGCCGCTCTGGATGTTGTTCAGCACGTCGGGCTTGAAGACGCCCATCCCCGGCAGGCTCGTCGGCAGGACCACCGTCACCGTCTTGCCGATCGACTCGCGCAGGAACTTCATGTTCTCCAGGAAGACCGCCAGCTCCGGCGGGCCCTTGATCTGCTTGAGCAGCTCGGCCGCCTCGCGGTCGCCCTTGGAGCGGATCTCGCCCGCCAGACGCTGCGCGAAGGCCTTGATGCGGTCGGCGTCGGCCTTGGCCTTGACGCGGATCGCGGCGGCCTGCTCGGTCCCGCGGTCGGTCGTCTCCTTCGCCAGCCGCTCGCGGTCGGCGTTCATCGCGTCAAAGACCGACCGCGTCACGTCCTGCGGCATCATCAGCGCCGTGATCCCCACCGACAACGCCTCAACCCCCAGGTCCGAGACCGTCACCTGACCCGTCCCGCCCTCGGCCCCGTCGGCGCTGGCCCCGCCCCCCGCCGACTCGTTGAGCGTCGCCAGCACCGCCGCCTCCAAATCCGGCAGGCGGCTCTGCGACGTGTCCGAGGCCAGCAGCTCGTCGAGCCGGTAGCGGCTCACCTGCGCAAGCGCCGACCGCAGGCTGTCGCGCAGCCGGTTCTCCGCCGCCTTGTAGTGGTCCTCGGCCCGCTCCCCGTTGCCGGCGAACTTCTTGTAGAACGACAGCGTGTGCCGCGGGTCGACCTTCCACAAGAGGTACGCCTGCACGACGACCTGCTGCTGGTCGGCCGTCTGCTGCGTCTCCATGTTCGTCTCGACCAGCCGCGCCCGCGTGTCGTACTTGGTCACCTGCTGGATCGGGTACGGCAGCTTGAACTTCAGCCCCGGCTCGGTCTTGATCGACCCCTCGCGGGCCTCGCCGAGCGTGGTCAGGACCGCCGTCTCGGTGAAGCGGACGGTGTAGGTCATCATGAACGCCAGAACAATGGCGACGATCAACACGACGATCAGGATGCGTTGCACGTTTCAAACTCCTGATGAACACCAATGGGTCTTGGGTCTTGGTTCAAAGGTCTTGGGTCTGGGGTCGGGGGAGGCGGCCATCGGCCAATGGCCCGCCGGGGCGGCACGCCCCGGCTCACTTACTTACTACTGCGGCGGCTCCTCCTTCGGCCTGAGGTTGCCGAAGACGTTGCCCGCGGTGTCGGGGTCTTTCAGGTCCACCTCGGCGTGCAGGTCCGCCGTGGCGTCGTCGGTGATGTAGACGCGGGCGTCGGCCATGATGTCCTTGAGCGTGCGGAAGTACTCGCGGGCGATGTAGACCGACGGGTTGGCCGCGTACGCCGCGGCGTTGGAGGCCGAGGCCTCGGCCCGCGTCTTGGCGCTCATGTGCTGCGTCCACCGCCCGGCGCGGGCCTCGTGGATGAGCGCCGACGCCTCGCCCCCCGCGGCGATCACCAGCCGTTCGGCCTCCTCCTCGACCTTGGCGAGCCGCGCCGGGTCGCTGTTGGTCTCCCGCAGACGCTGCGCCTCGTCGAGGGCCGCGATGATCTTGCGGGCCATCTCCACCGAGCCTGCGGCCTTGATCAGCGCCGTGTTCGCCTCGGCCTCGCCGGTCTGCAGGGCCGCGGCCGACTGCTGCTGGGCCTTGACGACCGACTCGAACCCGGCCGCCGTATCCCGCGGCGGGTGGACGCCCTCGAAGCCCACGAACGTCACCTCGACCCCCGCGTCGAACTCGCGGTCCAGCCGCCGGGTGATCTGCTCGCGGAGCGTCTTCTTCGCCGCTAGCCGCCCCGGGCCGAGCACGTCGTCCATCGAGACCGCGGCGAGATATTCCAGCAGCGTCCGCCGCCCGATCGAGCGGATGATCGCCTCGCGCTGGTCGGGCGCGCCGAGTCGCTCAAACTTCGAATAGTCGTTCACGCGGTAGTACAGGGGCGCTTCGGCGACGACCAGCGAGTAGTTGGCGCTGCCGCGGCGGTGCGACGGCTGGTCGCCGGACGCGCCCCCGGCCTGGCCCATCTCCTGCTCGCTCTGCGTCAGGTACTCGCTCACGCCGACGAACGGCGAGCCGCCCGCGTGCTCGGCCCGCACGTCGCGAGAGGGCTGCACGAGGAAGTAGGTCTCTTCGACGCCGTGCTCGGCCGTCCACACCCACGCGCCCTTGGCCGTCGGCGTCACCGCGCCCAGGTCCACCCGGCGGATCGTCTCCGTCTGGAACGTCCGCACGTATTCGAGCGGCCAGGGCCACTTGAAGTGCAGCCCCTCCTCGAGCGGCTGGTCGTTGATCTGCGAGCCGAGCCGGACGCGCAGGCCCTGCTCGTTGGGCTGCACGATCGCCACGGTCGTCATCAGCCACACCACGAGCGCGAGCACGCCCAGCAGCGCGACGAGGTAGCGGGTGAGGAGCTGGTAGAACCACGACGAGGTGACGTCGAAGCCGAACTGGTAGTTGAGCGCCCCGCCCACCGATTCGGCGATCCGCTCGGGGGCGGCGACGAACCCGAGGATCCGCGAGTCCATCGCCGGCCGCGGCACCTCGCCGGGACGGCGCGGGCGGTACATGTCCAGCAGGAAGTTGAGGACGATCTCGCCCCCGAGGACGATCATCACGCCGGGGATGACCACCGGCAGGTAGCGGGCCACGACGTCGGGCCCGATGTTGTCGACAAGCTGGCCGAGGGCCAGCAGCACGCCGACGACCGACGCCCCGGCCGCCTGCGAGGCCCCGGCACGCAGGTTGGCCCAAGCCGGGTGCTTGGCCATGCCCGAGACGAAGCGGGCGAAGAGGAACCCGGCGACGCCCAGCCCGATGCCCACGCCGATCGCCCAGCCGGGCTCGAGGGAGGGTTTCCAGCCGTTGCCCTCGACGAGGGCGCGCCCGCCGTAGAACCGCCAGAGCCCGATGCCGACGAGCGCGCCCGCCAGCAGCAGGCTGACCACCGGCACAAAGACCTTGTGCATCCACGCCAGACGCCGGGCCTGGACGCGGAGGTCGTCGCCGGCCTGCTCGAAGACCGACGCATCACCCGCGCCGGAGGAGGCGAGCATCTCGCTTTCGAGCAGCTCCAGCCGCTCGCGGCGGTGCTGGTCAAAGACCAGCGCCAGGCTCACCCAGACCGCCGAGCCCAGCAGCACGAAGTACGCCCCGCTCTGCGCGGCGTGGTCCTTCGACAGGAAGCCGTAGATCAACAAGCCGAGGCCGAGCAGAAGCTGCAACGCCAGACCCGCCAAACTCACCGCGGTGGCACGCTTATACGCCCGATGGTCTGCCTTCATGGAATCGTCCGCTGAGTACCTGCCCCCCGCTCCCGTCCACACGAATACGTTCGACCACTCTACCAGAAACAGCGACCAGCTTTGATCAACTTACAACCGATCGCGCGAACATTGCGCACATACCTGTCCGAACAGCTCTGTCCGAACAGCTCTGCCCGAACAGCCCGTCCGAGGAACCCGATGGATCGATCGAGCACGAACCCGGAGGAGAGAGGCGGGATTTTCCATCCCTTGCGCCGCCTTGTCTAGCCGCCGGGCCGGCAATATGCAAGATTGTCACGTCGGGATAACCCATCGGCCAGACCCAACCCTTTCGACGAAAGACCCGGAACAACTTTTTCGCCGATTCCGCGAACCCCGGACCCGGCTGGTACGTTGAGTACGCTTGGCTCAGGGGGCTGTTCGCAGAGGGGATAAAAATTTTCTGGCGGCACCGGTCGGGGGGGGCCAGACCGGTGCTTCTTGATCAAGGTACGCCCACGCACCGGTCTGGAGACCGGTGCCACCTAAACCCTGTCTCACCGATTGCTCTATACTGCACCCCCACGCATGTTCTCGCAGACGCTCACCATCGCCAAGAACACGTTCCTCGAGAGCGTGCGCCAGCCCATCTTCTTTATCCTCATCGCGCTGTGCGGCTTCTTCGAGCTCGTCACCGTGTGGGGAGCCGCCTACTCGATGAACCTCACCGACTCGGGCGAGGTCACCGGCGACACCAAGCTGGCCTTCGACATCGGGATGGCGACGGTCTTCGTGTGCGGGCTGCTGCTGGCGGCGTTCAACGCCACCAGCGTCATCTCGCGCGAGATCGAGAACAAGACCGTCCTCACGGTGGTCTCCAAGCCGGTCAGCCGCCTGCGCGTGGTGATGGGCAAGTACATCGGCTCGGCCGCGGCGATGATGGTCGCCGTGCTGACCATGCTGCTGTTTTTGCACATGGGCATCCGCCACCAGGTGATGTCGACCGCGGCGGACACGCTCGACGGGCCGGTGGTGATCTTCACGACGATGGCCGTCTTCTTCTCGATCGGCATCGCGATCTGGGGGAATTTTTTCTACGGCTGGAACTTCGTGCAGACCTCGTCGCTGCTGCTGTTCCCGTTCATGACGGTCGCGTACGTGCTGGTCCTGCTGCTGAGCAAGAAGTGGGAGATCCAGCCGATCGGGGCGGATTTCAAGCCGCAGATCGCGATGGTCTCGGCGGGGATCGTGATGGCCCAGCTCGTCTTCACGGCGCTGGCGACGGCGGCGTCGGCGCGGCTGGGGCAGGTCATGACGATCGTGGTCTGCGCGGGCGTCTTCCTGGTCGGGATGATGTCCAACTACTTCCTCGGCAGGCACGCCTTCGACAACCGCGCGGTCGCGCGGATCAAGTCCGTCGAGCCGGCGGCCCTCAACCAGGCCCCCTTCACCGACCCCGGGGACACGTACCGCATCACCTTCGAGTTTGAGCCGGAGGTGCCGATCGACGCCGGCTCGCCGCTGTATTACGGGCCCAACCCCAGCGGCTACGGGCTCAAGACGCCCGCCTATCCGAAGTTCGAGGGGGACGTGTCGAGCACGGGCGAGCTGGCCAACCGGGAGAAGCCGGGCTCGCTGGTGGTGACGGCGTCGGAGCGGCTGGGGGTGACGCTGGTGAACGCCGGCTCGGGCGTGCCGGTAGCCAGGCCGCCCGAGGCCGACGATTACGTCTTCCTCAAGCCGACGAAGGTCAACGGCGTCGCGTGGGCGGCGTGGGGGATCGTGCCCAACGTGCAGTTCTTCTGGCTGACCGACGCCGTCACGCAGAACCAGCCGATCCCCGCGTCGCACATCGGGCTGGTCTTCCTCTACGGCGTCGTGCAGATCGTCTTCTTCCTCTCCCTGGCGGTCTTCCTCTTCCAGACGAGAGAAGTGGGATGACCGACGTCAAACCAGACGGCCCAGGGATAGGATCCGTGGGCTTCTGCCCCGTCTTCCTCTTCCACTTGCGAGGTCAAGCCGCGCTCCCGGAGGTGTGGGTAAAATCAAGCCCCTTGTCCCCCATCCGCCGAACGGAGCACCGCACATGGCAGGTCAGCGCATCGATTTGAGCGATCCGAACGCCGTCGCCGGCCGCAAGCCCGAGCCCGAGGTCAAGGTCGAGTCCGCCGGCTCGAACGTGGACAAGGCCAAGATGATCAAGATCGTCGCGTCGATCGCGATGCTGGCGCTGGCGGGGTTCATCTTCGCGTACACCAACGGCGTCTTCGATTCGACGCCGACGTACACGCCCGAGGCCGACGAGGTTCCCGCCGACACGGCGCCCGAGACGCCGTAAGCGTTGGGCAAAGGCGCGGAGCTCGCTCGCTCCCGCTCGCGTCTCGTATGAGAGCGCCAGGTTTGATACAGGTTTGATAAAAGCCTGATCGCCTTATGGGCTTCTTGATGGATTGAGTGCCGACTCGTCCGACCATCGGCTGAGGATTGCCCGCATCTGCTCGGCGGTGCGGGCGAGGTTGAGGCCGGGCAGGAGGCTCTCGGGGTCGTCAATGACCGCGACGCGGACGGGCCCCTGGGTGGAGCCCCCCGTGATGCCGTCGAGCCGGCGGCGGACCTCGTCGACGAGCGGGCCGTCGAAGACGGGCGGCCGCCCCCCCTGCTCTCTCCCCTGGGACACATTGGCCGCCGAATGATCGGGCGCGGCGGGGATGAAGACGATCACCGCGTCGGGGGCGAGGTGGAGCAGGTCTTCCTGGTCCATGATGAAATACGGCGCGTCGTCGGTGAAGGCCGGCGTCGCGCCGAGACGTTCGAGCATCTGCTGATGAAAGGAGCCAGGCCCGAGCAGGGCGTACGAGCCCGGCGGGGCCGAAGTCCAGTCGAGCAGCGCCACGCGGCCGACATGCCCGGCATTGAGGCGGTCGATCGGCGCGCACGAATCTTCGAGCCGATCCACCGCGGCCGTCGCCGGCGGCGGGGAGGCCTGCGCGAAGAGCCTCGCAAGACTCCGGCCCGAGTCGATCACGCCGTCGAGCGTGAGCGGGTCGAGCGTCTCGATGTGCCAGTGGTGGGCGGCGGCGAGCTCGACGAGCCGGCTCGGCATCTGGCGCTTGCCCCACTGCACGAGCACGTGCGTGGGGCGGACGCGGAGGAGCGTTTCGTAGTCGACGCCCGACTGGTCGCCACAGACCGGCAGGGCGGGGTCGCTCCACGCGTCGTAGCCGTGGCGGCCGACGAGGTGCCCGGCGAGGCCCAGCTCACGGAGCGAGGCCGCGACCGCCGGGGAGAGCGCGACGATGCGGGGGGAGGCGGGGGAGGCGCTTGCCGATGGAGCGGGCGCATGCCGCTCGCACGAAGCGAGTGATACGAACAGGAACGCCACGGCCAGCATGAGCGTGGGAATAAGAAGACGCATGAACGATTGTTCGCACGTGTCTGTGGCACAGGCGTCCCGCCTGTGCAAGAACACTGGAGCCGCACGGCACAGGCGGGACACCTGTGCCACGTTCAAACAGCCCCCGAAACCTTGGCACGGCTCATCTTTTCTCCAGAGCAGCGGGACGCCTCACCCAAAGCCCCATGATCTCAACAGACCAGCGAGAAGCCTGCAGCACGGTTCAAACCCGGTCCAAGGCACGGACGATCGCCGACCGCAGTTCTTCGAGCTGCGCGTCGCTGTAGAGCGGGAAGGGCCAGGTGCGGTCGAAGACGACGTCGGCGTCGCGTGCCGCTTCGCGGGCCTGCTCGGCGCGGCGGTCGAGGTCGACGATGATCTCGCGGCCGCTCTGGCGCGCGGAGCGGAGGAGCGTCTGCATCCGCGCGAACGAATCGGCGGCGGCGCGGCGGTCGCCGGCACGCTTGGCCGAGGCGATCTCGCCGAGCAGCTCGCGTTTGCGTGCGGCGGCGTCGGCGTCGCCGAGCAGCGCCGGGTCGTGCCGGGCGTGGTGCGCCCGCCACACGGCGCTGTGAACGTCTTCTTCGGTCGCGGCTGGGCCGGCAGCGTCCATGTCGAGCGTGAGCGTCGCCGTCGCGACGACGGACGGGGCGAGCGTTCGGCCGAGCCAGGCGGCGACCCACGCCTCGGTGATGCGGTCGTAGCCGGAGAGGTCATCCTGGGCCGTGCTCGAATCGGGGGCGAGCACAGGCGGGACGCCTGTGCCACGAGAAACCGTCGCGCCGCCGCCCGTGCCGTGGATGAACAGGTCGCACCCGGCGAGCCGGAGCATCGCGGTCATGAGGAGGGCGCGCGGGGCCAGCTCGTCGATCGGGATGTCGGCGAGCGTCGACGACGTGACGCGCTCGCGAACGGACAGTCGCTCGTGATGCGCCGGGGCGGCACGCCCCGTCTCGCCGCCCGGCCCGCTTGAAGGAACAACTCTCCAGAAGGGAAGCTCGTACTCCTCCGCGTCGCGGTCGATCGCGAGGGGCGCGACGCCCCCGCCGGGGTGGGCCGCGACCGCGGCGTTGTACGTGCCGACCGCGAACGCCGGATCGGCGATCATCCGATCGACCAGCTCGCGCATCAGGTCGGTCTTGGCGAGCGAGGTGGCCATGATCGTCGTGAGCGGAGGGCCGGGGATGACGGGGCGGGCCAGTTCGGCGACCGCGGCGGCGAGCTGCGCGGCGACGGACGTGTGCGACGAATCCCCGGCCGCGTTGCTCAAGGCGCGGTGCAGTCGTGTGAGCCCCGGCGCGACCGACGCCGCGGCGGGGTCGATCTTCGCGGGCGGCGGCGCGACGTGCCGAACGGGCGGCGTGCGGCCGGTGGGCGATTCGGATGAAGATGCCGAATCCGCCGCCCATTCCCACGACGCTGGGCGGACCCGCCGCGCGCCGTCTGTCGAGTCGATGATCGGGAAGCGCACCCGCCCCCACTCGTTGACGTCCTGATCGACGACCAGCCACGCGGCCGCGGGGGCCGGAGAGGCTTGCGACCGCTCGGCGAGAGCGGTACACAGCGCCGAGGCGGCGATGTATTTGGCGAGGATGCCGGGGTGCCACACCGCGGCCTGGTGCCCGGACATCACGATCGGCCGATCGGTCGGCAGGCCGAGCTGGGCGCGGAAGCGGACTGGAGAGAAGGCGTCGTCCCCGCCTGCGATCGGCCTCTCTGCCCAACGTTCGTCGAGGAGGGCCGACCAGCCATCGGGATCGGGCGAAAGTGAGACCTGCGCCGCAAGAGAACTTGGAGAAACAATGTGCGGCATTCTTCTCCATCCGCGGCACGAACATCCCGCTTGTTGAAACTCTCGATCTGGTTTGGGTGGGGCGGGCGTCCCGCCTGCCGTGTAGGAGCCTCTGTGCATTCCATTGGGCGGGCGAGACGCACGCCCCACCAAAGACGGATATTTTCAACAGAGCGACGGTATGCCTGTGCCACGGTTCACCGCGTACGGCCGCTGTTGCAGTGGCAGACCGACGCCGCACAGCCGTTTTCTTGAGAAGAGGCGGCGACCGCGTCGGCCAGCGCCGTCGCCGGGAGGTACTTGGCGCAGCGTTCGATCTCGTCGTGGAGCACGCGGCGGTAGTGGGCGAGGCGCACCGCGGCGTCGTCGAGCGGGCCGCCGAAGGAACGGTTGGGGTCGTTGTAGATCAGCTTGACGGGGATCTCGCTCACGCGCAGGCCGGCGGCGACGCTCTGCACCCAGAACTGCATCGGCATCGCGTAGCCGTCTTCGGTGAGGGCGAGCTTGCGGACGGCGCTGACGCGGAAGGCCTTGAAGCCGCAGAACGAGTCGGTGAGGTCGAGCCCGAGGCGGTCGTTGAGTTCGCGGGTGATCTCGGCGTTAATGGCTCGCCGCTCGGGGGGCGGGCGATCGGCCTCGCGGTCGAGGCGGAGGTATCGCGACCCGCTGATGACGTCGGGGCCGTCGGCTCCGCTTTCCTCGATCGCGGCCAGAAAATCCGGGATCTGCGACGGCTCGTGCTGCTCGTCGCAGTCCATCGTGACGACCCAGTCGTATCCGCGGCAGGCGGCCATCGCGAAGGCGTCTCGGAGCGAACGCCCGTAACCACGGTTGACGCCGTGGCGGATCACGTCGACCGGATGCCGCGCCAGCAGCGTCGGCGTGCGGTCGGTCGAGCCGTCGTCGATCACGAGCACGTCGTCGGCGTACTCGAGTACGTGCGAGATGACGCGAGCGACGTACGCCTCCTCGTTATAGACGGGGATGGCGAGGAGAACCCTGTTGCCGACGGATGAGGACGTATTCATGCTTTCTCTACCTGCGGCCATCCCGCCTGCCCCAAGCGTTGGATGCCCGCGGGGGGCACAGGGTACAAGGATTTTCAGGTTCGCGCACCTACCTGGTTCTTCGACGAACCGAGGGGCTGAGCCCCTCGGCTTTCAAAACCAGCCCAATTGAACAACTCGTCTATGAAAGCCGCGGGGCTAAGCCCCGCGGTTAGATTCCCCTTCGGTTCCGATGTTTTCTGCGCTCGCGGGAGTTTCGGCCGCCGCGTCCTGCGTCGCCGCGTGGGTGAAGGCGGCCAGGCCGAAGGGCTTGGACTCGGCGTTGTCGCCCTCGGCGAGCTTGTCCATCGCCTGTTTTTCGAGCTGTTCGAGGAGTTCGGCGGTGAGGGTGTGGACGCCGCGGATCTGGCTGAGGGGGAGGGTGAAGACCTCGCCGTCGGGGGCGCGGATGCGGAAGACGGTGCATTCGACGGCGATGGAGAGGGCTTTCTCGGACTCGTCCCCCGGTATGCCGCACGCGAAGACGGGGGTGACGCTGGCGATGGGAATGCGTTCGCCCTCGTAAGTGAGGATGGCGAACCGGCCGTCGAAGATCTCGGGGGACTTGCCGCTCATCGCGGCGACGGAGAGGTCGGTGAGCATCTCGCGGACGACGTTCTCCCAGTAGAGCTGGCGGAGGGCCGCGGCCTGCGTGGGGAGGATCTGCCGGATCGGCGAGGTGGTGACCGGCACAGGTGGGCGGCCGCGGTCGCGTGAACGTCTGGTCATGGGGTATTGTCGCACGCTCGCAGCGCCCCGGCTGGGCGTCGCACTATCCTTTCAGCCCATGCCCGCCCCCTTCTCAACAGCCCCCATCGTCACACGCTTTGCCCCCTCGCCCACCGGCCACCTGCACATCGGCGGCGTGCGCACCGCCCTCTTCTGCTGGGCCTACGCCAAAAAACACGGCGGCAGCTTCATCCTGAGGATCGAGGACACCGACCAGGCCCGCTCCTCCGAAGACTCCGCACGCGGCATCATGGACGACCTCGCGTGGTGCGGCATCGACTGGACCGACGGGCCGACCTGCCCGTGGCAGGGGCGGACCATCGGCGGCGACCCCCGCGGCGTCGGGCCGTTCCATCAGTCCAAACGCCTGGAGTTGTACAACCACTACGTCGAACGGCTCATCGCCGAGGAGAAGGCGTACCACGCGTTTGATACGCCCGAGGAGCTGGACGCCAAGCGCAAGGCCGCCGTCGCGGAGAAGAAGACGTACCTCTACGACCGCGCGGGGCTGAAGGTGCCCAAGGAGGAGCGTCTCCGCCGCGCCGCGGCCGGCGAGCCGCACGTGGTGCGGGCCGTCGTCCCCGACGAGCCGGTGGTCGTGCGCGACGAGGTCCTCGGGGAGGTGAGCTACACCCGCGACGATGTGGACGATTTCGTGATCCGCAAAGCCGACGGCTTCCCGACGTACCACTTCGCGGTGGTCGTCGACGACCAGCTCATGGGCGTCACGCACGTGCTCCGCGGGCAGGAGCACCTCAACAACACGCCCAAGCACGTGGTGTTGCAGAAACTCCTGGGGTTTGCGACGCCGGTATACGCGCACATGCCGTTGATCTTCAACCCCGACGGGTCGAAGATGAGCAAGCGCGACAAGGACAAGGCCGCGCGGGAGGCGTGCAAGAAACTGGGCGTCAAGAGCCTGGCCGACCTCATGTCTTTGGTTGGAGCGGGCGTCTCGCCCGCTCACGAAAGCGACACAGGGCGGGCGGGGGAAGGGGGGGCGTCCGCCCCACCCAAGGCAGCCCCCGCGCTCTCGGCTGTTGGTGAGGCCAACTTCTCCACCTGGCTCACCGACAAGCAGCGCCAGCTCCCCACCGAGGCGCTCCGCGAGCTGGCGGCGATCGTCAAAATCAACCTGCCCGAGATCGACGTCGAGGATTTCCGCCGCGGCGGGTACCTCCCGGAGGTCTGCTGCAACTACGTCGCGCTGCTCGGCTGGAACCCCGGCCTAAAGAACCCCGACGGCACCGACCTGGAGCGGTTCGACGCCGAGTTCCTCGCGCAGAACTTCTCGCTGGAGCGCATCGGCCGGACCAACTCGAAGTTCGACCGCGTGAAGATGCTCGCGTTCAACTCCGACGCGATCGGCGCCATGAGCGACGAGGCCTTTGCACGCCGCTGGCGCGAATGGTGCGAGGTCTACGAGCCCGAGACCGTTACGCGGCTCGACCGGCTTGCCGACGCCGACCGCGGCGGCGAAGACCTCTGGAAACTCCTCGCCCGCGCCGCAAAGCCCCGCGCCCGGACGCTGGCCGAGGCCGCGACGCCCCTGGGCTTTGCGATCGCCTCGTGCGGCTCGATCACCCCCGACCCCGCCGCCGCCAAAAAGTTCCTGCACAAGGAAGAACTCGCCGAGAACGGCTCGGCCTTCACCGGCCTTGCGCTCCTCCGCGAGCTGCGGGACGTTCTCGAAAAGACCGAGCCCTTCACGCCGGAGGCGGTCGAAACGGGGATCAAGAAGTTCTGCGAATCACGCGGCGTCGGCATCGGCAAGGCCGCCCAGCCCCTGCGGATCGCGCTCACCGGCGTCGCCGTCAGCCCGGCGCTGGGCGACACCTGCGCCATCTTGGGCAAGAAACGCGTGCTGAGCCGCATTGAGAGATGCCTGAACCTCACATAACCTGCTTGAGCACATCCTCCCGCACAATCTTTGAGCATCGAGCGAATGTCCGAACCCGCCTCCGCCAGCGAAACCGCCGAAGGGCATAGTCGTGCCGACACCTCCAACGGGTCGGCCCCCGGCACCAAGCCCAACCAGCAACAACCGGAACAAGCCGGCCCCGCCGCGCCCACGCGACGCTCCTTTTCGCTGCATGCGGCGATTATCGGGCTCGCGGCCGGGCTGATCGCCGTGCTCTTCGGGCGGGCGCTCTACATGGTCGAAGAGCGGCGGTTCGCCCTGCTCAACTACCTGCACGAGCACTACCCCGATTGGGGATGGGCGATCCTGCCGGCCGCGGCCCTGGTCATCGGGTCCGTCGTCGGGCTGATGGTGCAGAAGATCGAGCCGGACTCGTCGGGCTCGGGCATCCCGCACATCAAGTCGGTCATCCTCCGGCTGCGCCCGATGCACTGGCACAAACTCCTGCCCGTCAAGTTCATCGGCGGCGTGCTCGGCGTGGGCGTGGGGCTCTCGCTGGGCCGCGAGGGGCCGACGGTGCAGCTCGGGGCGGCTCTGGCGCAGATGCTCTCGCAGTACCTGCGCGTCCCGCCGCGGGTGGTGGGGCAGCTCATCTCGTGCGGCGCGGGGGCCGGGCTTGCGGCGGCGTTCAACGCGCCGCTGGCCGGATTCGTCTTCGTCATCGAGGAGTTGCGGCGTGAGATGTCGCGGCTGACCTACGCCGGGGCGCTCATCGCCGCGGTGTGCGCCGATATCGTGACCCGCTCGCTGATCGGCGAGTTCCCCTCGTTCCACCTGCCGCAGGGGTTGAAGCCCGCGCCGCTGCCGGTGCAGTCGCTGCCGGCGGTGGCGCTGGTGGGCGTGGTGGGCTCGCTGTGCGCGGTGGTGTTCAACAAGCTTTTGGTCAACTCGCGGAAGGTCGCGCCCAAGATGAAGGTGCCGCAGTGGACCCTGCCGGGGATCGCGGCGGCGCTGTGCGCCCTGACGGCGTGGTGGCTGCCGCAGGTCGTCGGCGGGGGCAACATCACCGCCGAGCACGCCCTGGTGGGGCACTTTGCCGAGGCGACGCCGTGGTTCATCCTGCTGATGCTGCTGGTGAAGTTCGCGCTGACGATCATCTCCTACGGCTCGGGCGCGCCCGGCGGCATCTTCGCCCCCATGCTCCTCATGGGCACCTTCCTGGGGCTGCTCGTCGGCCGCGGCGTACACGCGATCTTCCCCAATCAGCCGATCGACGAGACGTCGATGGCGATCATCGGGATGGCGGCGTTCTTCGCCGGGTCGGTCCGGGCGCCGCTCACCGGCACCGTGCTGATCCTGGAGATGTCGGGCAACTACGAGCTGCTCTTCCCCATCGCGGCCTCGTGCCTGGTCTCGTACCTCTTGGCCGACTGGCTGCGCGACCCGCCGGTGTATGAGGCGCTGATGGAGCTGGAGCTCCGCCGCCGGGGCCTGCACGAAGACCCGGATGAGCCGACGCCGGTGGTGATGGGCATCCAGCACGGCTCGGCGCTCGACGGCAAGCGGCTGCGCGACGCGGGGCTGCCGGCGGGGTGCTGGGTCGTCGGCATCGAACGCCGGGGGCACGAGCTGGCCCCGACGGGGGACACCGAGCTGCAGCCGGGGGACCACGTGACGATCCTGGTGCCGGGGGATGCGCCGTCGCTGGCGCTGAAGATCGTCGAGATGTGCAGAGTGCCCTGAGCTTCCCAATTGTGCAGGATGAAAACAACCCACAGGCAGGAGCCTGTGGGCTTTGCAATCGAACGCTTTGAGACTCGTTCAGTGCACGACGCTGGTGGACTGCTCGATCGCCTCGATGACCTGGCGGACCTGGAAGGGCTTCTTGAGGAAGGCGTCGAAGCCCTGGGTCTTGAGGGCCTGGAGCTGGCCCTCGGTGAGCTTGCCGCTCATCGCGATGATGCGGGTGAGCTGGAGCTCGTCGTCCTCGCGGATGAGCTTGGCGACGTCGCGGGCGTCCCCCTCGCCGAGGTGGATGTCCAGGAGCATGACGTGCGGCTTGAAGCGCTCGCACTCCATCCCCGCCTCGAAGCCGGAGACGGCCGTGCGGACCTCGTAGTTGGCCTGCTCGGTGAGGACTTTGTGGAGGGTGTCGACGATGTCCTGCTCGTCGTCGACGACGAGGACGCGCGTCTTGCCGCCGGCGATCCCGTCGAAGGGGATGCCGTGCTCTTTCATGAACCGGATGAGCTGGGAGACGGGGATGCGCCGGTCTTTGGAACCGGGGATCCGGTACCCTTTAAGCACGCCGGTATCGAACCACTTGGACACGGTGCGTGGTGCTACGTTGCAGAGCTTGGCAACCTCGCCCGTGGTCAGAACATCTTTGTCAAAGTTCATGCTCTCGCCCTCGCTGACGGCCGAACCGTTGGGGGCCGCGTAAACGTCGGGCGGCCCGGCAAGCCTTAGATCGACAGGGCGGGAGGGGGTCTTGACGCTCGTGGGGTTTGGATGGATCAAGTTGGGGTTTTTCGGACGTTGGGTATACAAATTCGTCGTCCTCCGAGCCGCTGGAGCGCGAACACAATCCGTGCATTCGTCTCCATACGGCATAGGCCCGTCCCACGGACGGCATCCGACGCACTTATGCGGACGTGGTCGGAGCCGGGGGACGCAAAAACTCTACACCACGATCATGAACCCAAACATGAGCCTTCTTTCATCTTGCAAGCGGTTGTGCGCAGGAGAGTTGCGATTGACACCCGGGCGGCGAGCCTATAGATTGCCACCCCGCGGCTCGGCATTGCCGCGATGCGGGGCCCTTTACGGCGTTGACCGCATCCGCGGGGGGCCTTGAGCCGTAGGAGAAGGCCTAGGGAGGGGCTGGGACGGGCTCGAAAGAGCCCGGCCGGCGACGGCGAGACCCGCTGGGGATGCGGGGGGATGCGGGACGGGGGGCGTCCAGTTCTTCGTCAGGGAGTTTTGCGCGTGCCCATCCGAGAATCCTGCCCGTCCGCTGTCCCCGCCCGCCTGATTTCGACGACGCGGCGTCTGCGTGCCCGCTCGGCCGCCCTGCTGCTGATGGCCGCCGCCGGGGGGATCGGGTTGACGGGCCCGGCCCCGGTCTTCGCCCAGGACGGAGCCGGCGGCGACGCGGCCGCCGCGACCGAGGGGGGCGCGAGCAACCAGCAACTCCTCGTGGATTTCATCCACTACACGCTCATCGAGAACCTGGACCTCTCCCGCTCGTGGGGGCAGGCGATCCTGGACCGCACCATCGACCCGGCCGAGTTCGTCAAGCTCGTGGAGTCGGCGGGGATCAAGCGGTTCGACGACGCCGTGCTGCGGGCGCAGCGCCGGCCGGAGACCGAAGAGGTCGCCACGCAGCTCCGCACGCTGTATATCGAGGGGAAGCGCGCGACGGCCCGCAGCGCCAAGGCGATCGACCAGAACGTCAAGGGCCTCTTGGGCAACATGCGTGAGCGGAGCACGTCGCGGACGCTCCTGATCGAGGCGGGCGAGTACGCCGTGCCGTCGCTGCTGCCGGCCCTCATCCAGACGACCAACCCGACGCTGCAGGCCGAATCGCGGCAGGTGCTGGTGGCGATGGGCCGGCAGGCGATCATCCCGCTGGTGACCGCGCTGCCGCAGCTCGACCCGGTCGCGCAGGAGACCGTCGTCCGTGTGCTGGGCGACATCCCCTACGGCACGAGCGTGCCGTTCCTGTACGCGCTCCGCGAGAACGCCGGCGTCCGCACGCTCAAGGACGCCTGCGACGAGGCGATCCAGAAGATCGTGGGCGGCATCAACAACGACGTTCCCGTGGCGCAGCGCTTTGTCGCGCTCGCGGAGGACTATTACGCCGAGACGCCGAGCCTGACGTCCTTCCCCGGCGAGGAGCAGCAACTGCTGTGGTCGTACGACCCCGGCGTCGGGCTGCTGCCGACGGGCGTGCTCAGCGAGGTGTACCACGAGGCGATGGCGATGAAGCTGTGCGAGCGGGCGCTGACGCTCGACGCGGGCTTGGAGCGGGCGCTGAGCCTGTGGCTGGCGGCCAACTTCTCGCGCGAGATCGACTCGCCGGAGGGGTACGAGAACCCGGCGTACCCATCGGATCGGCGCGAGGCGATGTACTACGCCGTCGCGGCCGGCTCGATGGCGAGCCAGCGGGTGCTGGGGCGGGCGCTGAGCGCGACCGACACGCCGCTGGCCCGCAAGGCGATCGCGGCGATCGAGAAGACCGCCGGCGGGGCCAACCTGTGGACGGGCCGCGGCGCCGATGCTACGGGGGCAGGGGGAGGGGGGGTGCCGCTGCTGGAGGCGCTGCGGTATTCGAACCGGCGGGTGCAGTACGAGGCGGCGCTGGCTTTGGGCTCGGCGCAGCCGCGGACGGCGTTTGACGGCTCGGACCGGGTCGTGCCGACGCTGGCGTCGGCGATCCGCGACGCCTCGGCGCGCTACGCGGTGGTGCTGACCGACGACCCGGAGAAGCGGCCGGCGCTGGCGGATGCGCTGCGGAGCAGCGGCTACCAGGTGCTGCCGCCCGCGGGCTCGCTGGAGGAGATCAACCAGGCGGTCGCCGAGGCGCCGGGGATCGACGTGGTGGTGATGGACTTTGCGAACCAGCCGCCGGAGCGGACGACGGACCTGATCTCGTCGATCCGCGGGCGCGCCAAGCTGCGTTCGACGCCGGTGGCGGCGGTGCTGACGTTCGACCGGTATAACGAGCTGAGCGGGCGCTACGCGACCGACGAGCTGGTGCGGCTGGTCCGCGCGGGCGTCGAGGCCGCGGGCGTGGCGCAGGCGGCGAATGAGCTGGCCGACAAGGCGACGGGCGGGAGCATCGGCGAGGAGGAGGCCGCGGCGTACAAGACGCGCTCGCTCAAGGTGCTGCGCGATTTGGCGGTCTCGGGGAGCGGGACGGTCTTGAACATCGCCGACGCCGCGACGCCGCTGACCGCGGCGCTGCGGCAGGAAGAGGGCGACGTGAAGATGCAGATCGCCGAGGTGCTCTCGTACATCCCGCTGCCGGCGGTGCAGGGGGCGCTCTTCGACGCGGCGATGCAGGCGGGCGGCGAGGAGCGCGTGATGCTCCTGCAGAAGACGGCCGACTCGGCCAAGCGCTTCGGCAACTTGCTCGATGCGCGGCACGTCCGCTCGCTGGTCGACCTGGCCCGCACGGGCAAGGACGAGGAGGCGACGGCCGCCGCGGCGCTGATGGGTGCGCTCAACCTGCCGAGCACGGACCTCATCCCGCTGATCATCGAAGGCTCCGCGCAGCGCTGAGCAAGATTGATCACGCGCATCCATCTATGAAAAGAGCCCCGGCGTTCCGGGGCTCTTTTTCTATGCTCGTTGCAGTCGAAGACGCTCGCTCACGCTTCGCGTCTCCTACAAGAGCGGCAACGCGCGTAAAATCCTGTTCTCGCAGTCGCACACGCACGCGGCGCGTTCTCGTAAAAAAGACAAAGGCCCAGCGGCGTGCCGCTGGGCTTCTTTGTTGACTCCGATCGCCCACGCACCGGTCTGCCCCCCCACCGGCACCACCAAAGACGCCCAAGGCGTTACTCGACATTCAAGCCGCGGACGTAGTCCTGGTAGTCGTTCTTGAGCGATTCGAGCTTGGCCTGCACTTCGGCGCGGGCGTTGGCGATTCTTTCGAGCTCTTTCTCCTGGTCAGAGAGCTTCTGCACCCAGTTGCGGTACGGCTCGCTGCTGCTGGAGACGGCCTGCATGTTCTGGCGGATGCGGTTCTGGTCGCGCTCGATCGCCGCGAGCTGGCGGTCGTACTCGCTGATCTGCCGCTCGACGGCCTTGATCTCGGCCTGACGGTCGGCCGCGCCCCTGACGGCATCGACGACGGCCTTGGAGACCTTGCCGTCACGCTGGTACGCCAGCAGCGTCGGCAGGTCGAGGTCGAGCACGCCGATGCGCTGGAAGTTGACCCGCTCCTGTGCGACGGTGATGCTGCGGGCCTTGCCGGGCGCGACGTCGAAGACGAAGCGGTACAGGTCCTGCGTCTGCTCGTCGGGCTTGGGCGTGGCGGCGGCCAGATCCCAGCTCGCGAACTTGGTGTGCTCGAGCACGATGGTGCGGGGGCGCGCCTCGTCGTTGTTCTTGAAGGCGTACGACGTCGCGTTGACGCTCTTGATCTGCTGCTCCAGCAATCCATCGACGAGTTTGATGTGTTGCACGGTGGAGGAGCCTTCCGGCTTGGTGACGACGTCGACGTCGAGGTCGACGGCGTAGGCGAGCAGGCGTTTGTCGCCCTGGCCGACGTGCCCGATCTGCGAGTCGCCGGCGTAGGCGGTTCCGTCGTAGACGCTGATGGGGCCGGGCAGGAGCTGGAGGTCGGACTTGTTGGTGAGCTCGACGCCGCGCATCGGGTGCTCGGCGGCGTCGGCGCTAGTGTAGATCGAGACGCGGCGGCCGGGGAGCGTGGAGGTGAGGATGGGGATCATCGCCGAGCGCTGCCGTTCGATCGTGACCGGGGCGGCGAGCTCATATTGGAAGACCTCCCCCACTTCGCCGGCCTGGGCCTGCGCGGCCGCGGCGTAGTCGGAACGGAGGACGCCGTTGGTGCTTTCCCCGGCGGCACGAACAGCAGGCGCGGGTGGCGCAGCGGGATAGCCCATCTTCGCCGCGTCGCGGAAACGGGATTGAATCTTCTGCTCGGCCTCGCGTCTGTAGCTGTCATCGTTGTCGAGCGTCAAGCGCATTGGGCTGTTCTCCACCTGCTCGGCTTCGTCCCACACGTCGCCGCCCACGCCGCCCGCGTAGGCGCGGGGCGCGACGCCCGGCACCGTCGGCACGGGGACCATCGGACGGAAGGTGAAGAGCGGCTCGTACAGGTCCATCTGGAACGAGACCGGACGGCCGGAGACGAGGGCCAGCCGCACGTCGGTCCAGTCTTCGTCGGTCGTGTTCTCGACGATCGCCCACCCCTGCACGGTGACCCCGCCGCCGGCGTCCTTACCCCCGTTCTCCTCCGATTCGGGCAGCACGAGGCGGTACGAGGTTTTCCACACCGGCATCTCGTGGACGTAGGTCACGGCCACAGGGACAGCGCCGCCACCTCCACCCGCGGCATCCGAGAACTGCAGGTTCACCGTCTTGCTGCGGTCCGCGCGGTACTCGGCGAGCGCGGCGAGGGCCTTGTTCAACTCCTCGGCGAGGTCCTTGTCGAGGATCTCGAACGAGTTGATCTCGTTGACGGGCGTCGATCGCATGCCCTTGGGGGTGAGGACGTTGAGGTAATCGACCTTGACGGGCTCGTTCTTTTCGCCGGCGATGATGGTGCGCTGCTCGACGCCGAGGATCGTGCCGGAGAACTCCTCGCCGCTGCGGCTGACCTTGATCGGGGCGCCGCGCAAGCGGTTGAGCAGCTCCGGCAGCGAGGGGTTGTCGGCGATGTTGACGCCGAAGGAGGCGAGGCGTTTGAAGAGCGGCTCCTTGGAGCCGTAGGAGACCGAATCGAGCCGCCCGAGTTTGGGATCGACGAAGACGGTCATGGATTTGAGGATGTCGTTGATCTGCTCGGTGGCGAAGCGGAGCTGGACCTCCTCGCCGCCCGAGACGGTGCCGGAGCGCTCGAAGTTGCCCACGCCCGAGCGGTAGAGCGTGATGCGTTTGATCGGCAGGGCCGCTTCTCCGGCCGCATCGCGCGCGTCGGCGTTGGCTCGCGCGGCGCGGGCCTGCGCGAGCGCGGCGGACGGCGTGACGAGCCCCGCGCCCATCGGTACGGCGAGGCCCGCCGCGATGACGAGCGCGGCAAGCCGGCGGCGGGGACGGTGCGGAACAGAACGAGAGAGACGATCGATCGACGTGGTCATGTGTATTGCTCCAGATACGAGGACACGCGGGCTCTCGCCCCTCCAATCCTTGCCCTTCAAGAACACCCACGCACCGCTCGGAGAGCGGTGCCACCAAAGCCATCCTACCGTCAAAACGCCAAGGTGTGCGTCCTTCTCTTCGTTTGACCGGCCGTCACCGGCACTGGTTCAGTTCAAGAGAAGAAAATCGGCGAAAGAATCCGGCAGGGTCGCCGTGCGTTTGGTCGATAACATTGGGCCCGCCGCGGCGGGAGCCCGTTGATCGTCGCGTACGCCGTTGATGAGCCGGAGAACAAGCCCCGTGCGTCTGCCCGTTCTGTCGTCGTCCTCCCGCTCCACGCCGCTCGATGCCGAGCGGGCCGAGCTGGCCCGATCGCTCGCGGAGCTTCTTGGAGACGACGGGTCGGCGCGCGACGGACGACGCGTGCGCTTCGGCGAGCACGACCGGATGCTGTATTCGACCGACGCCTCGCTTTATCAGGTCGAGCCGATCGGCGTGGTGGTGCCGGGCGACGTCAACGAGGCCGAGCGCGTCGTGCGCTGGTGCGGCAAGCGCGGCGTGGCGCTGCTGCCACGCGGCGGGGGCACCAGCCTCGCCGGGCAGTGCACCAACCATGCGCTGGTCATGGATCTTTCGGCGAGCTGCCGACAGGTGGACGAGATCGTCGAGCTGCCGGATGCGCACACGCTCGATGCGAGCTGGGTTGCGAGGTCGGGCTTCGGCGTGCCGTCCGCGTGCGTGACGAGCGACGCCGGCGTAACCGTCGACGAGTTGAACCGCGTGCTCACGGGGCGCGGCGCAGGGGGGGCGGGGGGGGCGGGGGTGTTCTTTGCGCCCGACCCCGCGACGACGGCGCAGGCGACGGTCGGCGGCTGCATCGGCAACAACGCCGCGGGCGCGAGGTCGATCCGTTACGGACGAACGAGCGAGAACCTGCTGGGCGTCGAGGCGGTGCTCACGACCGGCGAACGGCTGTGGCTCGAGGCCGGCGCGGGCGCGAGGAACGCAATCGCCCTGCGCCTGGCGCGCGGCGTCGTCGAGATTGTCCGCCGGTATGAACGGCTCATCCGCGAGCGCTACCCCAAGACTCTCCGGCAGAACGCCGGGTACGGGCTCGACCGCGTCCTCGCGCAACTCGACGCGGGCGCGACGGTCGAGACGCTGGATCTCTCGGCGCTCTTGGCGGGCAGCGAGGGGACGCTCGCCGCGACGCTGCGGGCGCGGCTGGCGCTGCGGCCGCTGCCGACCACTCGCGCGCTCGCCGTGCTCTCGTTCGCGACGCTCGAAGACGCGATCGCCGCGGTGAAGCCGATCCTCGACGAGTGCCTCGGCGCTTCGCGCGACGGCGGCCTCAGCGCCGTCGAACTCCTCGACGACGTCGTGCTCGACGCGGCACGGGGAAACCTGGAATATCGGCAGTATGTCGACATGCTCCCCGGCGCCGACGCCGCACGTGGCACGCCCAAGGCCGTGCTGTATGTCGAGTTTTTCGGCTTTGTTGTAAGCGACAGCGCGCTCCAGCAAATCCGACGCGGCTACGAACGGCTCCGTGCGATCGAGCCGTCGCTGCGCGTCGTCGGCTCGGCGTTCCACACCGATGCGCCAGCGATGCTCGCGGCGTGGAAGCTCCGCAAGGCCGGCGAGCCGCTGCTGCACGGGCTGCCCGGGGCGCGAAAGCCCATCACCTTCGTCGAGGACAACGCCGTCCCGGTCGAACGACTCAGCGAGTTTGTCCGCGGCTTCAAGGAGATCGTCACCCGCCACGGCACGCGTGCGGCGTACTGGGCGCACGCCAGCGTCGGCGTCCTGCACGTCCGCCCGATGATCGACCTGCACGACGAGGCCGACCGCGTGCGCATGCGCGGCATCGCGGCCGAGGTCGCCGAGCTGGCCCGCTCGCTGGGCGGCGTGATGAGCGGCGAGCACGGCGACGGGCGCGTCCGCGGGCCGCTCTTGCCGACGTTCTTCGGGCACGAACTCGTCCGCGCGTTCGGCGAGGTCAAACGCCTGTTTGATCCGCGCGGCCTGCTCAACCCCGGCAACATCGTCGAGCCGCTGCCGATCGAGACGATGACCGACAACCTGCGCACGCTGGCCGGTAGCACGGCCGTGTCCCTCGGCTCGGAGAGCCGAGCTACCACCACCGACACGTACTACACCTACGAGGATCAGCACGGCTTCCTCGGCGCAGCCGAGATGTGCAACGGCGCGGGCGTGTGCCGAAAACGCACGGGCGGCACGATGTGCCCGTCGTACATGGGCACGATGGACGAGCGGCACGCGACACGCGGCCGGGGCAACGCGCTGCGCCTGGCGATCACCGGGCAGATCGGCCGCGACGCGGCGAACGGCCGGCTCGCCCGCGGCCCCGTGTGGAACGACCCCGGCACACTCGACACGCTGCGCCTGTGCCTCTCGTGCAAGGCGTGCAAGAGCGAGTGCCCCAGCAACGTCGACATCGCGCGTTTGAAGGCCGAGTACACCGCGCAGGGATTTCGCGCCCGCGGCGGGGCGCCGCTCGCCGCACGCATCACGGGCAACGTGCGCGTGCTCAACCGCCTCGGCTCGATGACGCCGGGGCTTGCCAACTGGTTCAACCGGCTGAGGCCGACGAAATGGCTGCTGGCGAGAACGCTCGGCATTGATCCGCGCCGCGACGTGCCGCGCTTCGAGCGGTCGCTGTACGCGTGGATGAAGCGCCGACACAAGAGCGGGCACACCGCCGCGTCGCACGGCAAGGTCGTTCTCTTTGCCGATTGCTTCACGGTGTACAACGAGCCGCGGATCGGCGCGGCGGCGGTCGACGTGCTCGAACGGCTCGGCTACGAGGTCGTGCTGCTGCCGGGCGAGACCCACGGCGGGTTCGCGGCGAGCTGCTGCGGGCGAGCGGCGATCTCGATGGGCGTGCTCGACGACGCGCTCGGCATGATCGACGCCGCGTGCGACGGGCTGACGCCGGCGCTCGACGATCCTGAAGTGAGGGCGATCGTGTATTGTGAGCCGTCGTGCCTGAGCGCGGTGAAGGACGACTGGCTGCAGCTCACGCCGCGCACGCCGCTGGAGGTGAGAACGCGGATCGCGGACAGATCGATGCTCGTCGAGGACTTTGTCGGGCGCGTGCTCGCCGAACGCGGCGCAGCGTTTGCCGATGATGATGCGGCACACGGCTCGCGTGTGGTGCTGCACGGGCACTGCCACCAGAAGGCGCTGTGGGGCGACCAGACCAGCTCGGCCGCGCTGCGCCGCGTGGCGGGCGACGGTCGCGTCGCGGTGCTCGACGCGGGGTGCTGCGGCATGGCGGGCTCGTTCGGCTACAGCCGCGACCGCTACGACCTGTCGATGAAGATCGGCGAGCTGAGGCTCATGCCGAGCGTGCGCGAAGCCATCGCCGACGATCCGAGCACCGTCGTCGTCGCGCCCGGCACCTCCTGCCGGCACCAGATCCACGACGCGACGGGCACGCGCGCGCTGCACCCCATCGAGTACATCGCGCGGCGGATGGGGCAGTTCTCGCACACGAGCACATAGCCGCGTCAGGCCGGTTTGTCGGCCAGGTGCACGCTCGTGACGTACTTCAGCGTGACCGCGCCCGCTTGGGCGAAGCGTTCGAAGATCGCGTGCAGGTCGGCGAGCAGGCGTTCGTGGGCCGGGCCGAATTTGGGCACGTACGACGCGCT
>CAZZDW010000006.1:0-61050 GCA_964652945.1 uncultured Phycisphaeraceae bacterium | reverse complement strand
CTCCCCCGGCCCCGGTCGCCGGCCCCGCGCCGCCGCCGGCCGAGCCGGCCGCCCCGCCGCCGGTGAACGGCCCGGTCACGGTGACTTTCCCCGGCCCCATCCCCCCGCCGGCCTTCCCTCCGCCCGTCGGCGGCACGGTGCCGGGCTTCACCGGCCCGACCGGCCCAAGCGGGGGGTTCCCCGGCTGACCCCCGTGCGGAGTTTTCCCCAATGTGGAGCCTTTAGATGAAAATGCCCCCTGTTGTGGGCCTAATTCGGATTGCTCGCCGGCTTGCCCGCCCAATCCGGTCAGAAACGTGCTCAGCAGAGGGCCGAGCCCGCCCGCCGGGGCCGCTGAGGGGGAAACGATCCCCTCATCGCGGGCGTGATCTTCGCACAGATGGCGTTCAATTTTCTTCCCGCCGCGGATCATGACTTCATGAACCGTGGCTTCGCTATTGCATTTGTCGCATTGCACGCCACAATCATACATAGACTTCTCCCCTCGGCAGGATTCCGACCAAAGGCAAGCTACATCTTCTCTACTTTTTCCCACGTTGTCTTCAGGCCGGACCGATCCAGCTTGCGTGCTCCCTTCCCGCATGCCGAAGGATGAGATTACCCGGAGCACGCAGCACCCACGGCACGCGCGTCCCTGATTGACCCGCCTGTCTCCCCTTTGCACGGCGTAAGGGAGAACCGCCGCGCAGCTCCTCTTGGCTTTTCACGCCAGCATGCACAACTTCAGCGCCCCGCCGCAGACCGCGGCGGGTGGTTTGCACCGAACGGCGTATGATCGCTGTTCGTGTGTGTGCGGCGTACGGACGTGTTGATTTATGCCACAGATCCAACTCTCATACCGCAGCGCCCGACCCCCGGCGACGACCGACGAGGTCGTGACCGACGGGATCGTCCTGCCGGCCATGCGCTTCAACCGCGAACACGACATCACCGGCTGCCTGTGGGTCGGCCCGAACCTGTTTTACCAGGTCCTCGAGGGCCGGGCCCACCAGGTCGACGCGCTCTACGCCTCGATCGCCCGCGACCCTCGGCACACGAATGTCGAGCTGCTGAGCCGCGAACCCGTCGAGCAGCGCCAGTTCGGGCGCTTCTCGATGAAGCTGGTCACCTGCAACGAGGAAGACCAGATCGCCGGCCTGCTGATCAGCCTGCCGCCGGTCGCCGACGGCATCAAGCCGTCGTTCGAGATCAAGCCGACGAACCCGCGCATCACGCCGTGGGCGTGGCAGCCGACGATCGTCCGCGAGATCGTCTCGCACCTGGCGAGGCTGCCCAATCGGCTCAGCTCGTGAGCCTCCTCGCGGGGCCGGTGCGCGGCCTGCTCAGACCTGCGCATCGGCCGGGCTTCTGCCGATGAGGAAGTACAGGATCATGCCGAGCACCGGCAGGAAGAGGATGAGCAAGGTCCAGATGAGCTTGTGCGTGGCGTCGCCGCGCCCGCCGAGCACGCTGACGAGCGCGATGACGTCGAGGACGAGCACGAGCAGACCGATCAGGCCGTAGAACATGATGGGGCTCCTGGATAAACGGCCGGGGGAAAAGCCCCCCGGCCGCATCCTGACGATCGCCCGCGTACATGAAACCGTGCCCCAAGGCGGCATGAATACGCGCTCACCCATGACTCGGGGCCTGTTCACCGCCCGCCCCCCTTCCTTCTTCCTCTCCGCGCCAAATAAAACAACCGCGGGGCTGAGCCCCGCGGCGTTGATGTCGACGTCAGATGTGCGTGCCCGCGACCGTCTGCCTTAGTGGCCGGCGGCCTGCTTCTGCTGGCGGGTGTAGCCGTATTTCCGCTTGAGCGGCTTGACGACGAGGCCTTCTTTGATGGCGCGGGTCGAGGCCTTGACGCGGACGGGAGCGCCGTCGATCAGGGCGGTGACGTTCTTGAGGTTGGGCCGGAACTTGCGGCGGGTGATGCCGGTCGGCTTGAGACCGAAGCCGCCCCGCTTGATCGCCTGGCCGCGCCAGGTGCGCTGCTTGCCGAAGGAAGCCTTGCGGCCGGTGAAATGGCAGACGTACGGCATATCAGAACCTCCCAACAGTCGGTCAACCACGCCGGGCCTTCAACCCGGAGCAGGGCCACAACTCTAGGCGCACTCGGGCAGGGAAACAATGAGGCCGATGAGGGGGTCTTGGGTCTTGGGTCTTGGGTCTTGGGCCTGGGGCCTGGGGCCTGGGGCCTGGGGCCTGGGGCCTGGGGCCTGGGAGTTTTAGCCGGGGTTTAAGGTGTCTAAGACGTCCTTCCTTATTATCGAGACGCGAAGCGTGAGGATGATGCAAAGCAGGTCGCTGCAAAAGTCCGTTTAATACAGACCAGCAGAAGGCCCGGTAACTGTGTACAGCATGCGGTTGAAGGCGTGAAACCGTTCGCTGGTGGCCCGCATCGGAGCGGGGGTGTGTGAAAATGCGATGGGGATGGGCGGGGGCGGCTTGCCCGGCGGGCAAGTGTGATCTATGTTTGTGCCGGAATGGCGAATCCTGCCTTCAACCCGACGCGCCGACTGGCGACAACGCTCATGCGGGATGCCGCGTGCTGCTGTGGAACGTGCTGCTGTGCGGCATGTTGCTGCCGCTGTGCGTGTGCCCGCGGGTGTTGTCCGAGCTGCGTCTGTTGTCCCCCGCTGAACTGAAACGGTTCGGCCCCTTTCGGGACAATGTGAACAGCGACCGACGACCCGCGAGCACTTGCCGCGGGTCGTGTTGCTTTTGCACTTCTCTTTTTTCTTTGGTGTGTTGGGTGTCGTCGGTGTGTGCCGCCGCGCGTGCGGTGTCTGGCTCCGAGTTTTTACGAGGTTCATCGTGCGACTGCCGCTGGCTCAAGCTTCGACGAATGGGGCGTCCGCGTTGCGGGCGGAGGCGTCGCCGCAGGAGGTGGTGCGGTGGGCGCTCGAGCGGTTTCACGGAAACGGGCGGCGGCTGGTGGTGACGACCGGCTTTGGCATGGAGGGGTGCGTGATGATCGACCTGCTCGCGAAGGCGGCTATGGAGCGCGGCGAGGCCGCGACGGTGTGGTATATCGACACGGGGTTTTTGTTTAGCGAGACGCACGAGCTGCGCGAGCGGCTGGCGGCGAGGTACCCCGCGGTGCGGTTTGAGCGCGTCGCGACGGACGTCTCGCCCGAGCGGCAGGCGCGCGAGTTTGGCGCGGAGCTGTGGAAGACGAGCCCGGACGCGTGCTGCGCGATCCGCAAGGTGGAGCCGATGCGGCGGCTGGTGCGCGAGGGCGCACGCGGCGAGGGGCACGCCGACGCGTGGATGACGGCGGTGAGCCGTTCGCAGGGAGCAAGCCGCGCGGGCGCGGCAGCGGTGAAGTGGGACGCGCAGTTCGAGCTGGTGAAGCTCAGCCCGCTGGCGGCATGGTCTCGCCGGCACGTGTGGGACTACGTGCGCGAGCACGATGTGCCGTACAACCCGCTGCACGAACGCGGCTACCCGAGCATCGGCTGCACGCACTGCACGTCGCCCGTCGAGGGGTTGCCACTGGGGGAGTATTCGCGCCAGGGACGCTGGGCCAGCACGGGCAAGACCGAGTGCGGCCTGCACATCGACCCGGCCGGCGAGAACATCTGACCCCCCCATCCCCCGCTCCCTTCCTTGCTCCACGGCCTCTTTCTGCAGTACACGAACACGAAACACGACCACGACACGACACGACAAGGACACACACGATGACGCCTCCTTCACGCAACGGTTCTTCTCGCTATGCCGATCCGACCGACTCGGCGCGATCGTCGAGCACGCACCCCGCGCCGGCGTCCTACGGCATCGACGAAGAGCAGCTCTCCAAGGTCGAGCTGGCGAAGTTCAACAGCGACAACCTTCGCGGCACAATCGCGCGGACGCTGGACGACGATGCCGCGGCGTCGTTCGGCGAGGACGACAAGGTGCTCATCAAGTTCCACGGCATCTACCAGCAGGACGACCGCGACCAGCGGCACGCGGGCGATGGGAAGCAGTACTCGATGATGATCCGCGTGCGCATCCCCGGCGGGGCGCTCACGTGGGGGCAGTACCTCGACCTCGACCGGCTGGCCGACGAGGTGGCCAACGGCACGCTGCGGCTGACGACGCGGCAGGCGATCCAGTACCACGGCGTCGCCAAGGGCGATTTGCGGAAACTGATGCGCGGGCTCAACGCGACGCTCCTGAGCACGCTGGCGGCGTGCGGCGACGTGCAGCGGAACGTCATGGCCCCGGCCGCCCCGTTCGCGGATCGCGCGCACCGCGACGCGCAGAAACTCGCGCAGGAGCTGGCCTTGGCGCTCGCGCCCGCGAGCGGGGCGTATCACGAGATCTGGCTCGACGGCGAGCGCGTCGCGGCGGGCGGCAACGAGGAGGAGCCGTTTTATGGACGGCAGTACCTGCCGCGGAAGTTCAAGACGGGCGTCGCGCTCGACATCGACAACAGCATCGATATTTACACGTACGACGCGGGGCTGATCGGCGTGACGCGCGAGAGCGAGGGCGGCGGCCGCGAGATTGTGAGTTATAACGTCGTCGTCGGCGGCGGGTTGGGCATGACGCACAACAAGCCCGACACGATCGCGCGGATCGGCACGCCGATCGCGCTGGTCTCGGCGGGCGACGCGATCGAGGCGATCCGCACGGTCGGCGCGATCTACCGCGACGACGGCAACCGCGAGGACCGGCGTCATGCGCGGCTCAAGTACCTTGTTGAGAAGTGGGGCGTGGAGAAGTTCACGCGGGTCTTCCGCGAGCGGTTCAGCGGCAAGGACGAGGTGAAGCCGCCCGCGGAGATGCCGCCGCCGCGTGAGCTGGATTACCTCGGCGTCTTCGAGCAGGGTGATGGGAGGAAGTTCTACGGCGTCTTTGTCGAGAATGGGCGCGTCGCGGACACCGAGCACGCGCGGTACCGCACGGCGTTCCGGCGGATTGTCAAAGAGCTGCGGCCG
This sequence comes from uncultured Phycisphaeraceae bacterium, assembly GCA_964652945.1. Lineage (GTDB taxonomy): Bacteria > Planctomycetota > Phycisphaerae > Phycisphaerales > UBA1924 > CAZZDW01. The sequence continues at coordinate 56,137 of CAZZDW010000006.1, read as the reverse complement.
GGCGTGCGGCTGACGCCGATGCAGAGCATCCTGTTCACCGATCTGAGCGACGGGGATGTCGCGCGGATCGGCGAGATCTTCGACGAGCACGGCGTGAAGAGGGTGGATGAGCTGTCGAATGTGCGGCGGTGGTCGATGGCGTGCCCGGCGCTGCCGACGTGCGGCCTGGCGCTCGCCGATTCGGAGCGGATCATGCCGGGGATCGTCGACGTCTTGGAGCGCGAGTTTGCGGAGCTGTCGATCGGCGACGTGCCGTTGACGGTGCGGATGACCGGCTGCCCGAACGGGTGCGCGCGGCCGTATAACGCGGACCTGGCGTTCGTCGGGCGGCGGCCGGGCGTGTACCACGTCTTCGTCGGCGGCGGGCTCGGCGGCGACCGGCTGGCGGACTTGTTCGCGGCGGACGTGAAGGTCGAGGACTTTGTCGAGACGCTGCGGCCGCTGCTGATGCGCTACCGCGACGAGCGGCGCGAAGGGGAAGCTCTCGGCGATTTTTACCAGCGGGCGCTGGCGCCGGACGAGCCGAGGCGGATTCTGACCGGCAAGGAAACGCCGACGCGCGAGCGCGTCGTGCAACTGGGAGTCGTGCGGTGATCGAGCGTCTCGTGGCCATCCGTGTGACCGATGCGGGCGTGCTCGCCGGAGCGCGCCGCGCGATGGCCGCGCGGGCAGACTGGAGGCGCGAGGCGCTCGCGTGCGTACGAGCGCACGGTGTGTTTGAAGAAGCGGTACTGCTGGCGACGTGCGAACGGCTGGAGGTGTACGGCGTGTTGAGCGGTGCGGCTCTCGATCCGCGTGAGGCGGTGCGGCACGTGCTGCCGCGCGTTGATGAGATGCTCTACGGTGAGGCGGCGGCGCGGCACCTGCTGCGCGTCGCGGCGGGGCTCGACTCGCGCATCGTCGGCGAGACGCACGTGCTCGGCCAGGTCGCGGCGGCGTTCCGCGAGGCCGAGTCGGTCTTCGCGGCGGACGCGGTGCTGAAAGCCGCCTTCGAGAGCGCGACGCGCACCGGGCGGCGCGTGCGCGGCGAGACGGAGCTGGGCCGCCTCGCCGGTTCGTATGTCTCGGCGGCGGTCGGGCGTGTTGGTGGGCTGTTTGAAGAAGAAGACCGGCCGCGGATCGCGGTGCTGGGCGGCGGCGCGATGGCGCGGCAACTTGTTCAAGAGTTGATCGCTGCGGGATTTGTGGACGTGCGCGTCTTTACGCGGCATCCTGAACGAGTCGCGAAGGAGCTTCGCGGGGTCGCTGAGATCGCGTCGTTGTCGATGTTGAGAAGGGAGCTTGTCACGCTCGACGCGGTGATCGCGGCGACCTCTTCGCCGCGGGCGATTGTGACGGAAGCGGATGTTGAAGGGCTCGATCGCGTCGAGCGGCCGTTGACGTTTGTGGATCTGGGCATGCCGGCCAACATCGAGACCGATGTGACGCGGCACGCCGGCGTGCGTCTCATCGGCTTGAGCGATCTGGCGGGGCCGTCGCATTCGCGGCTCGTAGTGGCGGCGGCTGAGGAGATTGTGCGGCGCGAGCTGGACCGGCTGAGCCGCAAGCTCGCGTACATCGGCGAGAAGCGGAGGGTCGTCGCGTGAGCGGAACGACCTTGAAATCAGGTGTTCGTGCGCGGCACGGCGTGCTGCTGGCCGCGCACGGCGACGGGGACGCGAGCAACGCCAACACGCGGCTGCGGGCGCTCGCCGAGCGGCTGACGGGCGAGAAGTGTTGCGGCGTGCCCGTTGCTCTCGCCTTCAACATTGGTTCACCAGGCTTTGCGGACGCGCTCGACACCATCCACGCGGAGAAGATCACCGTGATCCCGATCATGACCAGCCAGGGCTATTTCACACGCGAGCGGCTGCCGGCGGCGCTCGACGCGTCGAGCCGTGTGCGCGATCGCGCTGCCGGCCAAGAACACGATGGAACCGTCGAGATCACGCCGCCGGTCGGCGCGGTGCGGTCGCTGATCGCCGCGATGCGTGCGCGGGCGATCGAAGAGATCGAACGCCTCGCGGCGGGCGGCGAGCCGGTCGCGGTGGTCGTCATCGGGCACGGCACGCGGCGCAACGCGAGCAGCGCGGCGTCGACGCGCGAGCTGGCCGACGAACTGGTTGACCATCTCGCCAGGGGCCGCGTCGTGACGGCGTTTCTCGATCAGGAACCGTTGCTGGAGGACGTGGCCGCGCAGATCCCCGAGCGGAGCGCGGTGTTCGTGCCGTTCATGATCGGCGGCGGCAACCACGTCGAGCACGACATCCGCGAGCGCGTCTCGCGTGGACGAAACCAACGGGGCGGCGTGCGCGACGTCGTGCTGCCGGCGCTCGGCGACGAGCCGTTCGAGCCCGCGCTGGCCGACGCGGTGCGATCGCTGATCCGCTGGCACGCGCCCGATCGTGTGTTCCGTGTCGGCACGCGCTCGAGCCCGCTGGCGCTCAGGCAGACGCAGCTCGTGGTTGATGCGCTCGTCGGCGAGGGGCTCGCACGCGAGAGCGTCGAGCTTGTGCATGTCGGCACCGTCGGCGACCGGGACCAGCGGACGCCGCTTGATGAACTGGCGCGCGCCAGCGGCACCGACGGTGTGTTTACCGACGAGCTGGAAGACGCGCTCAGGCACGGCGAGATCGATCTGGCCGTGCACAGCCTGAAGGATCTGCCGCTCGAATACGACGCGAGGAGACGAGGACGCGACACGGTCATCGCGGCGGTTCTGCCGCGCGCCTCGGCGCACGAGGTGCTCGTGACGCGCGACGGCCGCGGGCTCGCCGAACTGCCACGCGGCGCGCGGGTCGGCACGAGCAGCGCCCGGCGGACGGCGCAGCTGCTTGCGCTTCGGCCGGATCTGCACATCGTTCCGCTCCGCGGCGGTGTGGACCGGCGGCTCGAGCAGGTCGCTGAGGGGCGCATGGACGCGGCGATCCTCGCCGAAGCGGGGCTCGAACGGCTCGGCGAGCGCGAGCGGATCGCCGAGCGCTTCGCGCTCGAGCGGCTCGTGCCCGAGGCGGGGCAGGGCGCGATCGCGGTGACGGTGCGCGGCGATGATCGGCCCGCGCGGCAACTGGTCAAGCCGCTCGATCATGCGGCGACGCGGCTCGCCGTCGAAACCGAACGCGCGGTTGCGCGGCGGATCCAGGCGCGCTCGGACGGGGAGTCCACGTGGATCGCCGCGGCGCACGCGGGCGTGCAGCCCGATGGCTGGGTACACCTTATCGTGTGCGCGATCGATACGGCCGGCGAAGAGATCCGCATCACGCGCGTGGAGCGCGAAACGCCCGCCGAGGCGATCGCGGGAGCGCTGCGCGCGATCTTTCCCCAGGGAGGCGCGCGATGACGCGGCGAGGATCTGTGCACCTGGTCGGCGCGGGGCCGGGCGACGCGGGGCTGCTGACGCGCCGCGGCGAGGCGCTGCTGCACGCGGCCGACGTGGTCATCTACGACCGGCTTGTCGGCGACGACGTGCTCGATCTGGTCCCGGCGGGAGTCGAGCTGATCGACGTCGGCAAGGATGTTGGGCGTCACAGCGTGCCGCAGAAGAAGATCAACGAGCTGATCATCGCGCACGCGCGGCTCGGGCGGCGTGTCGTGCGTCTCAAGGGCGGCGATCCGTTCATCTTCGGCCGCGGATGGGAGGAGCTGAGCGCGTGCGCCGCGGCGGGGATCGATGCGGAGGTGGTGCCGGGCGTGACGAGCGCGATCGCCGGCCCCGCGGCCGCGGGGATCCCCGTGACCGCGCGGGGTATCGCGCGTTCCGTCACGATCCTGACCGCGCGGGCGGGCGACGAGTTTGCTGAGGATGACGGCCCAGACTTCGCCGCGCTGGCGAGGCTCGACACGCTCGTGGTGATGATGGGGCGTGCGGAGCTCCGCGCGTTTGCCGCGTCGCTGATCGCCGCGGGCAAAGACCCGCAGACGCCCGCCGCGATCGTGGAGAGCGCGACGCTGCCGGGCCAGCGCAGCATCTCGGTGACGCTGAGCGCGATCGCCGACGCCGCGGACGAGGCCGGTATTCAGCCGCCGGCGGTCGTGGTGATCGGGCCGACCGCGGCGTACGAAGCGGTGCAGCGCGAGCGCATGCGCCAGAAGCCGCTCGACGGGCGGCGCGTCGTCATCACACGCCCGCGGCAGGCGGGCGCGGACGCGGCGCGACGGTTGCGCGAGCTTGGCGCGGAGGTTGCGGAGGTGCCGTTGATCCGCATCGAGTACACCGATGCGGCCTATCCCATCCCCGCCGGCCGCAGCGGGCGGTACGACTGGCTCGTCGTCACGTCGCTGCACGGTGCCCGTGGTCTTGCGCGGTCGCTGGAGCGTGCCGGGCTCGATGCGCGGGCGCTGGCGGGCGCGAGGATCGCCGCGGTCGGGCCGAAGACGGCGGCGGAGTTGTACGACGTGCTGCGGCTTCGCGCGGAGGTGGTGCCCGATGAGCACCGCGCGACGGCGCTGGTCGCGGCGCTGCGCGAGCACGTGCGGCCGCACCATCGTGTGCTCTTCCCCTGCGGCACGCTCGCGCGGGACGAAGTCGCGGCGGGCCTTCGCGAGATGGACGCCGATGTGCACGAGCTGCGGGTGTACGACACCTTGCCGCAGGAGCCGACGCCGGCGCAGCGGGCGAGGATCGAACGCTGGGCGAGCGATGCGCACGGCATCGACGCGGTGCTGCTCTACAGCCCGTCGGCGGCGCGGTCGCTGGCGGCGAGCGGCCTGCCGGTCGGTGGTGCGGCGATCGTCTGCGTCGGCCCGACGACGGCGCGGGCCGCGGCCGAGGTGGGTTTGGAGCGTCAGGAGTCGCCGATCGTGCCGTTGTCGTACGGCGACGACGGCGTGATCGACGCGCTGCTCCAGCGCTTTGCGCCTCAGGAGGTGCTCGCATGATCGCGGAGTCGTCCAGATTGCCGTCTGGTGATGAGGCGGGCGTTGAGGCCGTGCGAGAGAAGGCACTGGTTCACAGGCCGCGTCGCCTGCGCATGACGGCCGCGCTGCGGTCGCTCCGCCGCGAGCACCGGCTGCACGCGGATCAGCTCGTGCAGCCGATCTTTGTCACCGAGGACGACGCGATGGCGGGGCCGATTGGATCAATGCCCGGCGTGCGGCGGCTGGCGCTGCACGACGTGGCGAGCGAGGTTGAACGGCTTGCCGGTCTCGGCGTCCGCGGCGTGCTGCTGTTTGGGTTGCCTGCGCACAAGGACGCGCAGGCGTCGGCGGTGGCGGATGAGGACGGCGTCGTGCCGCGGGCGATCCGCGAGGCGCGCCGTGCGGCGTCGCGCGACGAGCTGGCGATCATGACCGACGTGTGCCTGTGCGCCTACACCGACCACGGGCACTGCGGGCTCGTTCAACCAGCCGCAGCTCGTGGCACCGGCGTCTCGCCTGTGCGTGGAGCGTCGGATCACCTCAACAACGACGAGTCCGTCGCACTCATCGCCCGTGCCGCCGTCGTCCACGCGCGGGCCGGCGCGGATGTCGTCGCGCCGAGCGCCATGCTCGACGGCGTGGTCGGCGCGATCCGCGCGGCGCTCGACGACGAAGCACGCCGCAGCGGCGATGAGCGGCTCGCGCACACCGCGATCATGTCGTACGCCGTCAAGTACGCCTCGGCGTTCTACGGCCCGTTCCGCGACGCCGCGGCGTCGGCGCCGGCCTTCGGCGACCGCCGTTCGCACCAGATGGACCCGGCCAGCGCCGACGAGGCGCTCCTCGAAGCGCGGCTCGACGCGCGCGAGGGCGCCGACCTCGTCATGGTCAAGCCGGCCGGGGCATACCTCGACGTCATCAGCCGTCTGCGCCGCGACACGGCGCTCGCGGGCGTGCCCATCGCGGCGTACCAGGTGAGCGGCGAGTACGCCGCATTGGTCGCCGCGGCGGAGCGCGGCTGGCTCGACCTGCGTTCGGCGGCGTTCGAATCGCTGCTGGCGATCCGCCGCGCCGGCGCGACGACGATCATCACGTATTTTGCAGAACAAGCCGCCCGGTGGCTGAGCGAGGAGCACGCATGACCACGTCCAGGGATCTTTTCAAGCGGGCCAGGCGCGTCTTGCCGGGGGGCGTCAGCTCGCCGGTGCGCGCGGGCAGGAACGTCGCCGGCGGGCTCGGGAGCAGCGGCGCGCCACCGTATATCGCCCGCGCCCACGGCTGCGTGCTCACCGATGTCGAAGGCCGCGGGCTCATCGACTATGTCGGCGGCTGGGGGCACGCGATCCTCGGGCACGCGCACCCGGCGGTCGTCGAGGCCGTCGAGCGGGCGGTGCGCGACGGCTCGTCCCCCGGCACGTGCACGCGCGGCGAGGTCGAGCTGGCCGAGCTGATCGCCTCGCGCGTGCCGCAAGACGCCGCGGAGCGCGTGCGGTTCACCAACTCGGGAACGGAAGCGGTCGCGGCCGCGGTGCGCCTGGCGCGCGGCGTGACGCAGCGCGACCTTATCCTCACGTTCGACGGCAACTACCACGGCGCGGTCGACGCGCTGCTCGTGCGGAGCGGGGAGGGCTCCGGCCCGGCGTCGCCGGCCCTGCCCGGCTCGGCGGGCGTGACGCGCGACGCGGCGGCCGGGGCGCTGGTCGCACGCTACAACGACCTCGACGACGTGCGCGACGCCTTCGCCCGCCACGCCGATCGGATCGCCGGCGTGATCGTCGAGCCGGTCGCCGGCAACATGGGCCTCGTGCCGCCCGAGCCCGGGTTCCTGCAGGGCCTCCGCGAGATCACCACGCGGCACGGGGCGCTGCTCATCTTCGACGAGGTCATGACCGGCTTCCGCCTCGGCCCAACGGGCGGGGGCGCTCAAGAGCTCTTCAACATCCGCCCGGACCTGACGACCTTCGGCAAGATCGTCGGCGGCGGGCTCCCGGCGGGCGCGGTCGCCGGCCGCGGCAAGGTCATGGACCAGCTCGCCCCGCTCGGCCCGGTCTACCACGCGGGCACCTTCGCCGGCAATCCTGTCACCACCGCCGCGGGGCTGGCGACGCTCACACACCTCACGCCATCCATCTATGAGCGACTCGAAGCGACGTCCGCGGCTCTCGAACGCGGCCTGACCGCCGCACTCGGCGCGACCGGGGCCGACGCCCGCGTGCAGCGGGTCGGCTCGATGCTGAGCGTCTTCTTCTCGCCGACGCCGGTGAAAAACCACGACGACGCCAAGCGCGCCGACCACGACGCCTTCGGCTGGCTCTTCCGCGGGATGCTCGACCACGGCGTCTACCTGCCGCCCAGCGGCTACGAGACGTGGTTCGTCTGCGCGGCTCACGATCGGGCGGCGATCGACGCGACCATCGCCGCCGCGCGGGCCGCGGCCGCCGAGATGGTCGCCGCCGCGGCTCCCTACGGCCTGTGACCACGCCGCGGGCCTGAAAATGCCGTGGTTTTCTCGGCACCATACACTTTGTCGCTCATCATGCCGGACACCCAGAACCTCATGACCCCCCCTTCTCCATCCTCCTCTTCGTCCGCGCTGCCGGCGGCCTCGCTCCACGGCCGGACCGTCTCGATCGCGCACCTCCGCGCCCTCGAGGCCGAGTCGATCCACATCATGCGCGAGGTCGCCGCCGAGTTCGAGCGGCCCGCCCTGCTCTTCTCGGGCGGCAAAGACTCGATCGCGATGGTCCACCTGGCCCTCAAGGCCTTCCGCCCGGCCAAGCTCCCCTTCCCGCTCGTCCACATCGACACCGAGCACAACTTCCCCGAGGCGATCGAGTACCGCGACCGCCTCGCCGAGCGCATCGGCGAGCGGCTGATCGTCCGCAGCGTGGGCGAGGCGATCCGCGCCGGCCGGGCGAACGAGGACCCTGGGCCGAACCCGAGCCGCAACCGCGCGCAGATCCCGACGCTGCTCGACACGATCGCCGAGTTCCGCTTCGACGCGCTCTTCGGCGGGGCCCGGCGTGACGAAGAAAAGGCCCGCGCCAAGGAGCGCATCTTCTCCTTCCGCGACGACTTCGGCCAGTGGGACCCGCGCAATCAGCGTCCCGAGCTGTGGAACATCTACAACGCCCGCATCCGCCGCGCGACGGATGGCTTCGGCGGCGGCGAGCACATCCGCGTCTTCCCGCTCTCCAACTGGACGGAGCTCGACGTGTGGCACTACATGCAGGCCGAGAAGATCGAGCTGCCGTCGATCTACTTCTCGCACGAGCGCGACGTGGTCGTGCGAAACGGCCGGATCTGCCCGATCTCCGGGTTCTTCCCGGCGCGTGCAAACGAGCAGGTCGTCCGCAAGACCGTCCGCTTCCGCACCGTCGGCGACATGACCTGCACCGCCGGCGTCGAGAGCCCCGCGGCGACGATCGCCGACATCATCGACGAGATCGCCGCCAGCAGCGTGAGCGAGCGCGGCGCTCGCCTCGACGACACCTTCTCCGACGCCGCGATGGAAGACCGCAAGAAGGAGGGGTACTTCTGATGGATGCTTCGCCTTTGGTGGCGCCGGTCGCCAGACCGGTGCGCGTGTCTGCGGATTTCAAGTCTCCCCAAGCACCGATCTCGCCTCCCCGATCATTGCCACCCGAAACACACACGATGGACCTCCTCCGCCTCATCACCTGCGGCTCGGTCGACGACGGCAAATCCACGCTCATCGGCCGCCTGCTGCACGACACCAAGAGCATCCACCAGGACCAGTGGGAGGCCGTCCACCACTCCAGCCTCAAACGCGGCGACGCCCGCGTCGACCTGGCCCTGCTCACCGACGGCCTGCGGGCCGAGCGCGAGCAGGGGATCACCATCGACGTCGCCTACCGCTATTTCTCGACGCCCAAGCGCAAGTTCATCCTCGTCGACACGCCGGGGCACGTGCAGTACACCCGCAACATGGCCACGGGCGCGAGCACCGCGAGCCTGGCGCTCATCCTCATCGACGCGCGACAAGGTGTGGTCGAGCAGACCCGCCGGCACGCCTACATCGCCGCGCTGCTCGGCATCGCGCACCTGGTCGTCTGCGTGAACAAGATGGACCTCGTCGAGTGGAAGCGGGAGACCTTCGACACGATCGTCAAGGATTTTCAGGCGTTCACGGCGTCGGACGGCGCGGCGTCCGATGAGGAAAGCGGGGTCTTCGCCAAGACCGAGACGACGTTCATCCCCCTCTCGGCGCTCAACGGCGACAACGTCGTGCACCGTTCGGAGCGGACGCCGTGGTACGAGGGGAAGACGCTTTTGGAGCACCTGGAGACCGTGCCGCCACGGGCGCTGTACCCGTTCCCGCACATGCGGTTCCCGGTGCAGTGGGTGATCCGGCCGCAGGACGACGCGCATCATGATTACCGCGGCTACGCCGGCACGATCGCCGCGGGCACGCTCAAGGTCGGCGACGCGGTCGTCGCGCTGCCCAGCGTCAAGCGTTCGAAGGTCAGCCGCATCCACCTCGGCGAGCAGGAGCTGAGCGAGTGCAAGCCGCCGATGGCCGTCTCGGTGCTCCTCGAAGACGACATCGATCTCTCACGCGGCGACGTGCTGGTCCATGCGGCGGCGGTGGACACCCACGACGCAGCGCCGCGCACCGATCGCCAGTTCGACGCCGACCTGGTCTGGATGAGCGAGCAGCCGCTGGGGGGGGGCGGCGCGGCGCCCAAGCGCGTGCTCATCAAGCACGGCCCGCGCACGGTCAAGGCGATGCTCGGCCCCGTCCGCCACGTCCTCGATATCCACACGCTCGCGCCCAAGGGCGATGCGACAGGAGCCGCGAGCGGGCTGGGGCTCAACGACATCGGCCGCGTCGGCGTGACGCTCGCCTCGCCGCTGGTCTTCGATGCCTACCGCGACTGTCGGGCGACGGGGGCCTTCATCGTGATCGACGAGGGGACCAACAACACCCTCGCCGCAGGGATGATCCGGTAGCCGGTTCATCGTGGCACAGGCGTCCCGCCTGTGCGTTTCACGCCGTCCGTATCCCCACCACGCACCGCGGGTGCGTGTCGTCGTCGCGCACGGCAAACCCCGCCGCCTCGAGCGCTTGGGCCATGCTCTCCCGCGTCGCCGGCTCGTGGTATTCGACCTTGATCGTGCGCACCAGCCGCAGCCAGGGCGCGTCGGGCGTCACCACTTCCGCTTCGGCCCCCTCGATGTCCACCTTGGCGTAATCGACGCGGCCGACGCCCAGCTCGCGCAGGATCGATTCCACCGGCCGCGCGGGCGCGACGGTCTTCTGCTCTCCGGCCGGCGTGGGCGTTGCGCCTTCGAGCACCGCGATGCGGTACCCCCACGCCTCGGTCCCTTCATAGACGACCTCGCCCTCACGCGGCCACGCCGCCGCGTGAACCACCACGCACCGCTCGCCGAACGCCTGCACGTTCTTCCGCGCCGCCGCGGCGTTGCCGGCGTCCATCTCCACACAGATCACCCGCCCGCCGGGCACAAGCGCGGCGAAGTGCGCCGCGGTGTACCCGGCGTTCCCGCCCAGGTCGAGCACCACCGCCGCCGCGCCCAGCTCGACCGGCGGCAGGTGGTACAGCCCGACAAACGTGTCGTCAAAGACCTCCGCGTCGGTCGTCCCCCCGCGGCACACCACACCCGCGCCCCGCAGCGCCCGCGGGTGCAGCACCACGGTTTCTGATCCCGCGAGCAAGCCAGCCTTCGCCGCGTCGCGGCCCTCGCGCATCGCCTGCGACTGCGCGAACAGCCGGGCGAGCGCCTCGGCCTCGCGCTGGTCGTCGAAGAGCGCCCGCCACGAACGGCGGACGTGCGCGGGTGTTACGGCGGTGTCGATCATGCCCTGTTTATCGGTCAGCAGTGACCACCAAATAAAAAGCCGAGGGGCTCAGCCCCTCGGTTCTGCAGGACGCACGTGCGCAGCTCCGCTTACTCGACGGTTTGTTCGAGCCATGCCAGCAGCTCGTCGGCGTCCATATAGCCGACGGTGCGGGCGAGCTCTTCGTTGCCGCGGACGAGGATGACCGTCGGCATCGCCTCGATGCCCATCTCCTGCGCCAGCGCCGATTGCTTGTCGACGTCCACCTGGATCGCCACGGCGTGGTCCTCGATCCACTTGCCGACGCGCTCGTTCGGCCACGAGTCCTTCTCCATCGCCTTGCACGGCGGGCACCACGTCGCGGTGAAATCCACCAGCACGATCTTGGCCGGATCGCTCTTGGCCGCCTCGGCCTTCGCCTCTTCAAAGCTCAGCGCCGAGAAGGGCGCGTGCCCCTCCTTCCCGGCGTCGTCGTGCGACACCTCCGCCGCGTGCCCGCCGCTCTTCCCGCTCGCCGCGTTGTCCGTCTTCTCCTCGCACCCCGCGGCGATCATCGCCGCCGCCGCGCACGCCGTCGGGAGCGCCTCGCCGATCCACCCCCAGCCCCGGCGTCCGTTGGGTTTCCTCACGCGCGTCAGCATCGGCATGGTCGGCTCCTTCTTCGGGTGTGCGTCGGCAGAGGCGCGGCCGTGGCGCACGCTTGAGATGTTGTCTTCGGAAGATCGTGACGGAGATTCCGCCGCGGCTCGCCGATTCTACACACTTTCACGGGATCGGCCGCCCGTGCGGGTCGGTCTGCGCCGGGCCGGTCGGTCTTTGCTCGGACTCCGGCCCGCGGAGGTGTTCCAGTCGCTCGGCCGTCGAGTGGACGTGGTCGGGCCTCATCCCCAGCTCGTCCACAAGGTACCGCTCCCACAGGCGGTGCGAGCGGACGATCGACGCCGCCGCCTCCCGGCCCGTCGGGCTGAGCGTGAACGTGCGCACAGCGCCCGCCTTTGTGTGCGCGGGCTCGATGAGCCGTCGTGTGCGCGCCTGCCGCAGCGCCAGGCGCGAGAGCGCCGCGTTGACCATCACCGATCGCCCGCTGGCGCGGGTGTTGAGCGTGCGGAGCAGCCGCGGCGCCGACGCGGCGTCGGCCGGCGTGGGGGTAGCGCCGGGGTCGCGCGCACGCTCTTCGAGCCGGTAGAGCAGGGCGAGGACGTCCTCGCGCGCGATCGAGACGGACAGCCGCACGCCGCGGAGCGCGCGGGCGAGCACGCCGTGCGCCGGCGAGCAGATGAGCGCCGCCCCCAGCAGCGCGCCCGCGACGACCGCGATCATCCCCGCGGCCGAGACGGCCTTGTCGATCCCGATCGGCCCGCCCCACCACGCGGCGCTCGCCGCCAGCGCGTACCCCCCCACCGCCGAGACAGCCGCGAAGACGGCGCTGAGCCAGACCTGCCGCGCGAGCCGGTCGGTGAGCAGCCGCGCCGTCGCGCCCGGGCAGACGAGCATCGCGACGACGAGGATCGACCCGACGGCCTCGAACGACGCGACGACCGACGCCGCCACCAGCGTGACCAGCGCGGTGTGGATCACCCGCGGCGAGAAGCCCTGCGACGCCGCCAGCATCGGGTCGAACGTCACGATCCGCAGCTCCTTGAAGAAGAGCGCGATGAGCGTCGCCGACACGCCGCACGTGACGCCGAGCGTCCACACATGCCGCGGCATCCCCCCACCCCCCCCTCCCCCATCCCCCGTGTCAAAGAACGTTGAAATGCGCCAGAACTCGCCCCAGTCTTTGGGGACGAACCAGAAGAGCGTTTCGAGGTTGCCCGAGAGGACGCAGTCGGGGTCGAGGTCGACCTGGTCGGCGTACCGCCGCACGAGCACGACGCCCGCGGCGAACATGATCGAGAAGCTCACCCCGATCGCCGCCGACGGCTCGACGCCCGCGAGCCGCTTGATGAGCTCGATGAGCAGCACGCACGCCAGCCCCGCCCCGGCCGCTCCGAGGAACATCGGCAGCGCCCCGCGCGAGCCGCCGATGACGAACGCGACGATCAGCCCCGGCAAGACCGCGTGGCTGATCGCGTCGCCCAGCAGGCTCTCGCGGCGCAGGATCAAAAAATTGCCCGGCAGCGCGCACGACACCGCGGCCAACAGTGCGCACAGCACCGCCGCAAAGTCCGTCACCAGGAATGTGTGCAGCCAGTCGCTCATGGGGTGTCTGCTCGCCGTGGCACAGGCGTCCCGCCTGTGCTTAGGTGAAACCTACAAAGAACCAGTGCTCGTCGATCTGCTCGACATAGATCGTTGTTCCGCCGAACTGCCGATCGAAATATTCAAACAGCTTCTTTTCGTCAAACGGCTTTGGAAAGGCCGTTTCTGTATAAATGTACGCGCTCCAGTTATCGAGCAGGCCGGCGCCGCGATGGAATGCGATGCACGGCTCATTAGAGTAATAACCAACAGACACGAGACGAGCTGATCTGTACGAAGAGTTCTGGGTGAATCGAGCGATCTCAGCTTCATATGCCGGCTTGAGCATCCCCAATCTCATTCCGCGCCAGAATGTCACTGGCATTAGCGATATCAGTATGTACGCGGCACACGCCATAATTGCTGTCGTCATGCGCCAGCGTGCCGCGCGTTCCGGCGCGGGAAGTCGCCAACAGGTCAACCCAATCACAGTGATAGCCGGCACATACGCAAGGCCTGGAACGACTTTGAACCCGAGATAGACCGGCCAAAGAATCCAAACGGTTACAAAGAACAGCGATTCAAGATCATCACAGAATAATCGCATCATCGCAGATATAAATGCCACGGCCAGCGTGAATACGACGGCACATCCCAAAGGTGTAAATAAGCAACATTGCAAGAGCCTTCGCATGGCGAGCATGTCTACGGCTCCCTTTGTTCGCCAGTTCGCCTCGTTGTTGTTTCTGTTTTTCCCAGCGGGTGCACGCTCGGGTGCATCTGCCCCGGCTTGCTCAGGTCGATCGAGCCCAGCTCACGCCGCAGCTCGCGCTCTTCCTCCGGCGTCAGCGCGTGCTCGATGAAGTCGGCCGAGCGGTCGACGTGCGACGCGGGCACATCGGCGCGGCTCACGAGATACCGCTCCCACAACCGGTGCCGCGCCGTGATCGCCCGCGCACGCCGAAAGCCTTGCTCGCTCAACGTGAGCCCGCCCTCTTCTCCTGGTGCGGCCACCAGCACGCCGCTGACGCGCAGCCACACCCGCGCCAGCCGGCGCGAGACCGGCTCGTGCTCGTCTTCGGCGTGCAGGGCCTCGTCCGGCAGCGGCATCCCCGGCTTCGGCTCGCGCTCGCCGTTGCCGGCGTGCGCGCCCCCCTTTTCGGCCTGTTCTTCGAGCGCCTCGTACATCGACCGCAGCACGTGGTCGAGGGCGATGCGCAGGCGCAGCCGCGCCAGCCGCAGCGCCGAGGCGATGATGCCGCGTGACGGCGCGCCGAGCATCGAGACGGCGAACACGCCCCCCGCGGCGAGCACGATCACCCCGCCCGTCGGCAGCCGCGGCGCCGCCGCCGAGAGCGACGCGCCGAGGTACCCCGCAAGCCCCCCCATCGCCCCCGAGAGCACGGCCATCCGCCCGAGCCGCTCCGTCCAGAACCGCGCCGCCGCCGGCGGGATGATGAGCAGCGCCACGATCAGCAAGAGCCCCACCGCCTGCAGCCCGACGACCGTCACGAGCACGACCAGCGTCATCAGCGCCGTGTCGAGCAGCCACGTCGGCCGCCCGACCGACACGGCGAAGCGGTCGTCGAAGCAGAGCAGCCGCAGCTCTTTGAAGAGCCCCGCGCACGCGAGGAGCGCCACGACGCACACGCCGCCGATCAGCCGGGCGTCGCCCGGGCGCATCGCGGCCGTCTGCCCGTAGATGAACTTGGTCAGCCCCCCCTGCTGCCCCGAGGCCGAGTTCTGCGCGACGCTCAGCAGCACGACGCCCAGGCCGAAGGCGACCGAGAGGACGACGGCGATGACGGCGTCGTCCTTCAGCCGCCCGTGCGCGAGCAGGGCCTGCACCGCGCCGAGCGCGACGACCGCCGCGACCGCCGCGCCGCACAACAGGATCGGCAGCGATTTACCTCCATTGTCACCGCCCAGGCCGAGGGCCGTGGCGATCAGGAACGCTCCCGCCACGCCCGGCAGCGTCGCGTGCGAGAGCGCGTCGGTGAGCAGCGCCCGCTTCCGCAGCAGCGTGAAGACCCCCAGCACCCCCGCGGCAACGCCCAGGAGCGTCGCGCCGATCACCACGACGCCGGTGTTGTGCCCGCCGCGGAAGAGCAGGGCTCGCGTCAGTTCGGTGAGAAAGGTGGACGTGCCGCTGGACATGCAAGGAGTGTTCGGTGATTCGTGGCACAGGCGTCCCGCCTGTGCGTGTTGCAACTAGCGTGCGGCCCTCTCGACCGCCAGCGCCGCTTCCTCGAGCGCCGTGAGCCGCCCGCCGTAGGTGCGGTGCAGGTTCTGCTGCGTGAAGGCGTTCTCCGGCCCGCGCGTCGGCCCGGCCGCGACGACGCGGGTGTTGAGCATCAGCACGTGGTCGAAATAGTCCGTCACGGTCTGCAGGTCGTGGTGGACGCACAGCACGGTCTTCCCCTCCCCTTTGAGGCGTTTGAGCACGTCGACGATCGCGCGTTCGGTCGCCGCGTCGACGCTGGCGAACGGCTCGTCCATGAAGTACACCGTCGCCTCCTGCGCCAGCGCCCTTGCCAGAAACACGCGCTGCTGCTGCCCGCCGGAGAGCCGCCCGATCTGCCAATCGGCAAAGTCGGCCAGCCCGACGTCGGCCAGGCACGCCCGCGCCGCCTCGCGGTCGCGCTTGCCCACCGGCCGCACCCACCCCAGCCGCCTGTACCGCCCCATCGCCACCACGTCGAGCGCCGAGACGGGGAAGTCCCAATCCACGCTCTCGCGCTGCGGCACATACCCGATGAGCCGCCGCTGCCTCGCCATCGGCTCGCCGAAGACCTCCACCTGCCCCGACACCCGCGGGATCAGCCCCAAGCACGCCTTGATGAACGTGCTCTTGCCCGCGCCGTTGGGCCCGACGATCGCGATCAGCGCACGCGGCGGCGCGTCAAAGTCGACATCCCACAGCACCGGACGCCGGTGGTACGCCACCGTCATGTCGTGGACCGACAAGGGGCTCTCGGCGCTGTGCTCGGGCCGGTCGGCCAGCGATGAGCCGTGGAAACGCGATGGGTGCGGAAGGGGCATGAAGATGATGCGCCAGAGTTCAGAACACGTGAGATGAGATCGATGTCCTCATACGAGACGCGAGCGTGAGCGAGCGTGCAGGCCGAGCGCGGCTGACTCAGGGCCTCTGTTCCTTCGCCGGCAGGTTCCCCCGCCAGCCGCGCTGCGGCGCCTCGCCGCCGAGCGCCCGGCAGATCGTCGTGACGTTGTGGTCGATCATCCCCAGGTACGTCCCGGTGTACTGCCCGCCCGGCCCGGTCGCGTCGGAAAACAGCTCGCCGCCGATGACGACCTCGTGCCCCTGCCGCTTGGCCCCGTCGATCAGCGCCCGCACGTTCCGCTCCGAGACGGTCGACTCGACGAAGACGGCCTTGATCTTCTTGGCGACCAGCATCGACACGATCCGCTCGATGTCGCGCACGCCCGCCTCCGACTCCGTCGAGATCCCCTGGATGCCGACGACCTCGTAGCCGTAGCGCCGCCCGAAGTAGTTGAACGCGTCGTGCGCCGTCACCAGCACCCGCGAGCCCTCCGGCACCGTCTTGAGCACCTTCTGGGCATACTCGCGCAGGCCCGACAGCTCGCGGTCGTACTGCTCGGCCCGCGCCCGGAACTCGAACGTGCCGCTCGGGTCGGCCTTGGACAGCTCGTCGCGGACCACCGGGATGCACAGCGACCACAGGTCCGGGTCCATCCAGATGTGCGGGTCGGCGTGCCCGAGCAGCTGCGCCGTCTCCTCCGCGCCCTCGGGGGGCCGCGGGTGGATGATCTTCGACTGGTCGATCCGCTCGCCGACCGGCACCACGACCTTGCCGGCGCTGGACGCCCGCAACAGCGCCTCGCTCATCTTCCCTTCCAGGAACAGCCCGTTGTAGAAGACCACGTCGGCGTCGAGGATCGCCGCGATGTCGGTGCGCGTCGGGTGGTAGAGGTGCGGGTCGACCCCGGCCCCCATCAGCGTGGTCAGCTCGACGCGCTCGCCCCCGATGTTGCTCACCATGTCGCCGAGCATCGTCACCGTCGCGACGACCTTGAGCTTCCCCTCCTTCCGCGGCGGGAGCGGCGCGACGCCGTCCGGCGAACCGGGCAGGTCCGGGATCGGCGGCAGCACGTTGGGGTCGTGCCCCCCCGGCCCTCCCGGCCCCCCCGGCCGATCGGGCGGCGTGTCGGGGTACTGCGGCTGGCCCCCCCTCTCCCCCGCCGCCGCCGTGCGCGCCTTCTCGGCGGCCGTGATCGGCTCGTCCGCCGACGCGCCGACGACGGTGTACACCGCCCCGGCGATCACGCCGCACATCAACACCCCCAGCACCACCCACATCCGCCACGGCGCAAGCCTCACGATGCCGCTCCTTCCTTGCTCGGTCCTGCCAGCCCCCTCACTACCCCCGGCCCGAGCCTCGACAATGTAGCCGCGGCTACAAAAAGAACGATAGCGCGCCTCGCCCGGCCCTGTCAACCGTGCCGCGAGAAGCCGTGTGTCTTGGACGGGGCGGGATGCTGCCTGTTGAGATCATTCGACTTTGGGTGGGGCGGGCGTCCCGCCCGCCCAATGGGATGCACAAGGACGACCGCCGGGCGGGCGGGACGCCCGCCCCACCCAAACCAGATTGAGGGTTTCAACACAGCCGCGAGACGCCTGTGCCACAGACGATCCGAGACGCCCCCGACCGCTCGCCGTTTATTCCCGCGATATCGGCAGGAAGTCCTTGTCTCTTCCCTGCGCCCACGCCGAGAACTTCGGCCAGAAGACCTCCTTGAGCAGGATCTTCACGCACGCCGCGACGGGGATCGCGACCAGCAGCCCGTACACCCCCGCCAGAACGCCCCCCGCGATCGACGCGAACAGGATCGTCGGCGTGTCCATGTTCGTCGTCTTCCCCTGGATCACCGGCGAGAGCACATAGTCGTCCAGCAGCTGCCCCAGCACGTGCACCCCCAGCGGCGCCCCGATGATCCACCACCACGCCCGCTGCCACTCGGCGCTCGACGACGGGTCCACCCACATCAGCAGGATCACCACCGGCAGCGTGATCGTCGCCAGATACGGCACCAGGAACATCAGCCCCACCACCGGCCCCAGGATCAGCGGCGCCGGCACGCCGATCCACAGATAGTTCACCGTCGTCCACACCGCGATGAGCGCGCAGATGATCAGCCTGCCGCGGACAAACCCGGCGATCACCTTGTCCATCTTCTGCACCAGCTCGATCGAACGGCCCTTCTTCCGCTCGGGGATCAGGCTCTCCCAGAAGTCGACGACCTCCCCGAAGCCGGTGGAGAAAAAGAAAAAGAAGAACGCCGTGAGGAACGCCGTGAAGACGACCCACCCCAGCCCGGCCAAGCCGGCCAGCACCACCGCCAGCGCCTGCGCGCCTGTTCCCAGCACCTCCGCGCCGACCTGCTTGGTGAGCGTCTGCGCGTTGTTGCCCACCCAGTTCATCACGCTCTGCAGCCCCTCGTAGAGCTGCGCCCGCCACGCCGGCACCGGCGGCCGGGGCTCGCCGGCTTCTTCAGGAGGTCTGGACTCCGCCCCCATCGCTGCGCCATCGCCGGTTTCATCGCTCGTCGTCGGCTCGGCGGGCACGGCCTGATCCTCGGGGGCAGTCCCGCCGCCGCCGAAGAGCGCCTCGTACTCCCGCCGCCGCCTGAGGCTTTCTTCTTCCTCGAACTGCTGCCGCAGGCGGTACTCGCTCAGCTTCTGTTCATACTCGTGGTACGCCTCGGCGTCTTTCTTGAGCGAGGCCATCGACTCGGCGGCGCGCTGCAGCACCGATGGGAGCTGCGCGAACGCCTCCTGCCGCTGCTCCTTCGACTCCGCGTTCACCGAGGTAACCACGAGGCTGACGTTGTGCGCCACGCTCCCGGCCAGTTGCACGCCCTGCACCGCCGCAAACCCCACCCCGATGCCCAGCGGCACCAGCACGCCCAGCACCCCCAGGGCGATGATCGCGCCCACCACCCCGGCGCGGCTGATCAGCCGCTTGCCGTTTCGACCCCGCCACGAGGCCGCCTTCCGCACGATCGGCTCGACGAGGTACGCCAGCAGCAGCGCAAGCAGCAGCGGCACCGTCACCAGCCGCAGCACGTACCCCAGGTAGACCAGCCCCACCAAGGCCGCGAGGATGAGCAGGTCGCGCACCGGCTGGAGCTGCCACAGGTGCAGCCGCCGCCAGTCGAGCGTGCCCGCGGGGGTCAACGGGCGATTGGTTTCCGACGACGACGAGGACGGGGTTGGGTGTTGCTCGTCCATACCCCAACACAATACACGAAACAACAAGCCCACAGGCCGAGCCTGGGGGCGTTCGTTTTTGCACCAATCGTGGTGTCTGCTTCGTTACCGCATCAGCGTGCGGGGGAAGGCCTGGTCGAAGGTGTACACGCCGCGGAAGTCGGTGAGCGTGTCGTTGTCGCTGGCCCGCAGCTCGCCGCGTTCGATGAGGCGGTAGACGATCACGCCGAAGTCGTCGGTGCGGTGGATTCCCCAGTGGTTGAGCACGGTGGAGGCCAGCAGCCCGTAGCGTTCGATCGCCATGTCGCGCAGGCCCAGGCAGAGCTGCTGCCCGGAGACGTGGCGGCTCTCGTCGAGCACCTCGCTCGGCTCGTAGGGGTCGGCGAGCTTGGCCGCCGCCGGCTCGGCGCCGTGCAGCACCTTGACGGTGTGCTGCAGCCCTTCGCGGACGAACTGGAACGCCTCTTCGGGGAACGCCGCGGCTTTGGCCGCCGCGCTCCCCTCGTGACGCATCGAGTTGGTATCAAGCTGGCTCGGGGTTTCCACGGCTCAACGTCTCCGCAAGCAGCCACGCGCCCGCACACATCGGGCACGCACGATGGTAGGCGAGCCGCGGCAGAGTCAATCGGCTTTGCGGCTCTTGACGCCGCTCACGTGCGGGTTTGTGCGCACAAACCAGCGCAGCGGCTTCTCCGCCCAGCCCCCCTCCCCCGCACCGGCATACTCCACGCCGATGCGCGCCGAGCGGGCGACCTGCCGCGACGGGACCCGCGGCGTGGACGCGGAATCTGGCGAAGCGGGGCAAGCCAGAAAAAGCCGCGGGTCGGTCACCAGGTCGAGCCCGTTGAGCGAGCGGTCGATCGCCAGCGCCTGGCAGAGCCGGGCCGGGCCCGAGCACAGATCGGTGTCGCGGAGTTTCTTCAGGCGGGCGCTGGTGGTCTTGCCGGGGCGGGCCTCGCGGAGGCGGTGCATGGTTTCCAGACCTTCGATCGGTTCGCCGGCGCGGATGAGCACGGCGAGCGGCTCGTGTTCCCTGCCGCAGACGACGTTGAAGCAGAAGTGCATGCCGTAGGTGAAGTAGACGTACGCCGTGCCGGGCTTTGCGTACATCGCCTCGTTGCGTGGGGTGCGACGGCCGCCGAAGGCGTGGGAGGCGCGGTCGTTGACGCCGCAGTACGCCTCGGTCTCGACGATGCGGACGGTTAGGCGCGTGCCGTCGTCGAGGACGCGGACGAGGAGCACGCCGAGGAGCGCGCGGGCGAGCTTCTGCGAGGAAGTTGTATAAAAGGCGCGAGAAAGTGGTTGAAGAGAAGCGGTGTCGGTCATCACTCAAGAACTCTGGATGCGATCGGAGTTCGCGTGCGGACGAGCCCGAAGCGCCAGCGAGGGCGGGCGACAGAAATCTAAAAAAATAGGCACAGGCGAGACGCCTGTGCCACGGATGAAAGAATCCGATGAACGTTGAAAGAGAAGGTTTGCTGGACCCTCGCTGGCGCTTCGGGCTCGTCCGCACGCGTGTTCAATACGCGGGTTGCAAAACCCAAGGTCCTTCTCACACTACCTGCAGGATTTTCTTGGTCTGGTTGACGATGTCGTTGGCGGTCAGGCCGCACATCTCGAGCATCTCGTTGGGGGTGCGGGCGCTCTTGGGGATGCGCCGGACGAACATCTGCTCGAGGGTGAACGAGTCGCCGGACTCGGTGATCGCGTCGGCGACCGCGGAGCCGAGCCCGCCGCCGTAGTTGTCCTCGAGGGTGATGATGTACCCGCCGTTGGCGTTGGCCAGGTCGAGGAGCTTGTCGGCGTCGAAGGGGATCGAGTAGGCGTCGACGAGCGAGGCCGAGATGCCCTCTTTGTCGAGCAGGTCGAGGGCCTTGTTGGCCTCGTGGACCATGTAGCCGCAGGCGACCAGCAGCACGTCGCGGCCCTGGTTGAGCACCTCGAAGCCGCCGAGGTTGAAGACCTGATCGTCGGAGTAGATGAACTCGGTGTCCGGGCGGAGGGTCCGCATGTAGCAGGCGCCCTCATACTCGGCCATCACGCCGGCGAGGGCGTAGGCGGCGTAGGCGTCGGCGGGCTGGAGGATGTAGCAGCCGGGGTTGCCGCGGTGGTCGCGGATGGTCGAGAACGAGCGGAACCACGCGACGTCCGGCAGGCTCATCTGCGAGGGGCCGTCGGAGGCGAGGCTGATGCCCGCGTGCGAGCCGACGATCTTGAGGTTGGCCCCGGAGTTGATCGCCATCTCGATCTGGTCG
The DNA here is from genome assembly GCA_964652945.1 of uncultured Phycisphaeraceae bacterium. Classification (GTDB taxonomy): domain Bacteria; phylum Planctomycetota; class Phycisphaerae; order Phycisphaerales; family UBA1924; genus CAZZDW01. Next base: position 34,791 of record CAZZDW010000006.1, on the reverse strand, counting down.
TAGCCGCGGGTGATGAACTTGGCGAAGGTGTTGCAGAACGGGATCTTCCCGGCCGCCGAGAGCCCCGCGCCGACGCTGAACATGTTCTGCTCGGCGATCTTGCACTCGAAGAACCGCGGCGTCAGCGCGGCGTCCTTGCGGAAGAAGTCGGTGAAGGTCGAGTTGGAGACGTCGGCGTCGAGGACGACGACGCGGTCGTTGACGCCGCCCAGGGCGCGGAGCGCGATGCCGTAGGCCCGGCGGGTCGCCATCTTGCCCGTGTGCAGCACGTTCTCCATGTCGAGCTTCTTGAGCATCTGGCTGAACGTCGGCATCTCGCCGGCGGCCTCGCTCGGCTCCTTCATCTCCTGCGGCGGCTGGATGGTGAAGGCGTCCGTCGAGACCAAGGAGCTGGTCAGCTCGACCCGCTTCTCGTCCAGCTCGGCCAGGGCCCGCTTGAGCGCGTCCCCCTCCGCCGGCTTGCCGTGCCACCCGCCGCCCTGCGTCGAGGGGGCGCCCCAGCCCTTGACCGTCTTGGCGACGACCGCCAGCGGCTTGGCGTCGCCGTTGCCGGAGCGCTTGGCGAACTCGTCAAAGACGGCCTTGATCTGCGCGGGGTTGTGCCCGTCGATCGTCTTGACGTCGTAGTGCATCGCCTCGAGGCGTGCCGCGATCGTCTCGGCCGACTGCTGGCGGGAGACCCGGTCGGCCTGGCCATAGTCGTTGCAGTTGAAGATCGGCAGCACGTTGGTGAGCTTGTGGTCGGCGATGTAATCGAGCGCCTCGGTGATTTGCCCCTCGCGGCTCTCGCCGTCGCCGATGATGCAGTACACCCGCCGGTCGCTTTTGTCGAGCCGCGCCGCCTCGCCCAGGCCCGCCGCGACGCTCAGCCCCTGGCCCAGCGAGCCCGTCGCCGCGTCGAAGAAGGGGAACCCCTCCATCGGGTTGGGGTGCCCGTCGAGGACAGAGTCCTTGGCCCGCAGGGTCTTGGCGTCGTCGAGCGTCAGCCGGCGGCGGTTCTCGGGGTCGTTGCCGACCATCACGCCCAGCTTGCAGCACGCCGCGTAGACGATCGGCACCGCGTGCCCCTCGCTGAGGACCAGCCGGTCGGAGGTGGGGTAGTCGGGGTAGTCCGGGCTCCAGCGCATCGCCGAGAACATGAGGATGGTGACGATGTGCCCCAGCGACATGCACGTCGTCGGGTGCCCGGCCCCCGCGGCGGCGGTCATCTCGAGCGAAATGCGGTCCAGCTCGATCGTCTGAGCGTGCACGGCGGCTTCATATGACATGGGGGACGTCTCCTTAGCTTGAGCTGCGTATCGCTGTCTGAGCCGCGTGTCCGTCGGGGCGTCCAGGCCCACAGAGCAAGAACCGCGCGGAAAGAATACAACCGAACATACACCTGTCGAGACATGCCTCTTGCCGCGACGGTGCTCCTGTTATCGGCGGAGGATAGCGGGGACGGTGCGAGAAGTTGAGAATGGAAGGCAGAAGTCCGGTGAAATTCCGGCACGGATTGTGCTTTGTCCATGCCCTCTGGCCTTTGGTGGCACCGGTCTCCAGACCGGTGCGGGGGTGCGCCCGCTCATATTGTTCAACGGAACGATCTGGGAGATCGCGTCAACTCCGCCACACATCGGACCTGTATTCGCGGTACACTCCCCATCTGTTGGAGGTACACCCCGATGAAGGTTGTCTGTGATCGTGCCGCGTTGATGAACGCGGTGAACCTGGTGGCCGCGGTCGCCCCGAGCCGAACGCCCTCCCCCGCCCTCTCGCACGTCAAGCTGACGGCCGGCAAGGGCCCGCACGGGGGCGAGCTGGTCCTCGCCGCGACCGACGCCGAGACCGCCCTGTCGATCACCCTGACCTCCGTCGACGTCGCCGAGCCGGGGACGTGCGCCGTCCTCGCCGAGAAACTCCGCGGCATCGTCTCGGCCGAAGAGGGCGAGCCCACGCTCACCCTCGAATCGACGGGCGGCGTGCTCCACATCAAGGGGGTCAACGCGCACTTCCGCGTGATGACCTCGCCGTCGACCGACTTCCCGCCGCTGCCCGAGTTCCAGCAGGCGATCGAGGGGAAGGGCTCGGACGCGGCCAAGAGCGTCTTCGCCCACCCGGCCGGGGAGCTGACCGACCTGATCGGGCGCACGACCTTCGCCACCGCCCGCGAGACCTCGCGGTACGCGATCAACGGCGTGCTGCTCAAGCGCGACGGCAAGAAGCTGGAGATGGTCGCGACCGACGGGCGGCGGCTGGCCGTCGCCAAGGCGACCCTGTCGGCCTCCGGCAAGGGCTCGGGGGCCGAGTCGGCCAGCTGCATCGTGCCGACCAAGGCGCTCTCGATGATCGGCAAGCTCACCGAGAACCCCGAGGACATGGTCCGCGTCGCGATCGCCGACTCGCGGATCTTCTTCGCCTTCGACGGCCCGGCCGCGGGCGGGAAAAAGGGAGAGGGAGCGGGCACGCCCCGGGCCGTGCTGTCGAGCACGCTCGTCGAGGGGGCGTTCCCGCCCTACGAGGACGTGATCCCCAAGGACCAGGACAAGAAGATCGTCGCGGGGCGCGACGATCTGTCGTCGGCCGTGCGCAAGGCCGCGGTGCTGACCAACGAGGAGTCACGCGGTGTTCGGCTCAACTTCACGAGCGACACCAAACGGCTCAAGCTCTCGAGCCGAGCGCCGGAGATGGGCGAGGCCGAGATCGAGGTCGGGCTGAGCGCCTACGAGGGGGACGACGTCGAGATCTCCTTCAACCCGCAGTTCATCTCCGACGTGCTCCGCGTGCTCGGCGACGACCAGGTGATCGTCGAGCTCAAGGCGTCCAACAAACCCGGCCTCATCCGCTCGAAGGACAACGACTTCATGTATGTGGTGATGCCGGTGAACCTGCCGAACTGATGCAGGTTGTGCACATACGAGACGCGACATGAAGCGAGCGCGTGAGCTTGCTTCATGTCGCGGTTGCCGTACAGGTGGCCTTTACGTAGATTCAAGCCGGGCCGGCGTTTGAGTCGTAGAAAGTCGAGCCCGCCCTCGCTCGCGCTTCGGGCTCGTGCGCACGCGAGTCCTGGACTGACCAGAGTTGTCGATGCTCGCTGATGCTTCGTGCCTCGTCTATTGCTCCAGCGACCGACGCCTCACGCCTCACGCCCCACACCTGCCTTTTTTCTTCTGTTCTCAAAGATCGCCGTGCTGACGCCCTTGGTCTGCACCTTGCCGACGCGGACGGGGCCGGCGGCGATGCGTTCGCAGGCGCTCTGCGCGTTGGCCTTGCTGTACTCGACGCCGACGAAGTTTCGGCCAAGCGCCCGCGCGACGACGCCGGTGGTGCCGCTGCCGAGGAACGGGTCCATCACAAGATCGCCGGGGTTGGAGCAGGCGCGGATGACCCGCTCGAGGTAGACCTCGGGGAGCTGGTTGTCGTGGTAGCCGCGGCGTTCGGCGTTGTTGCCCTGGATGCGGCCCCAGTACTGCCCGTACCAGACGTCCATCGGCACGCGGTGCCCGGCGTCGATGCCGTCTTTTTTCGATTCGGTGCGCGGGTCGCCGTAGATCGCACGGCGGTCGGAGATTTCAAGAATCTCCGCGGGGTTCCACGTTCTGCCCGGGCCGCCGGGCTTGGCGAGGCGCATCCGCTTGGGGGGGGCGGGGTTGAGCACCTCGCGGTGGCGGGCGAAGTAGAGGGCGTGGACCTTGGAGTTGATGAACTTCTGCGTGGTGTTCTGCCCGAAGCGGTAGTGCCACACGCACCAGTTGATGAGGTGGAGCTTGCAGTGGTCGCGCAGGTGCACCACGATGTCGGCGGCCGAGTCGTCGGGGATGTTCACCCAGAACGAGCCGTTGTCGGCGAGGGCGTCGGCGCAGGCGTTGAGCCAGTCGCGGGTGAACTGCATGTACTCGGCGCGGGGGAGGTCGTCGTCCCACTCGTCGTAGCCGCGTTTCCAGTTGAAGGGCGGATCGGCGAAGATCAGATCGACGGATTTGGGCGCGACGACTTGGGGGACCACCTCGCGGCAGTCGCCGACGTACGCGGTCGCCTCGCCGGGGTGCTCGGCGGTCGGGCCGATGACGCGGAAGGGTTTTTGATTGGCGGCGGTGCGGGCGGCGGGCGGTGTGGAGGGCGTGGCGTGTGTGCCGTTGGTGTGAAAAACGCCGTTCTTGCTGATCCGCTTGGCCATAGGGGGTGATTCTAAGCGGTTGTCGCGGAGAGCGCCAGCGATGAAACGTTTGCAATGCAGAGGGGGGGCTCCGCCCGCCCCTCTGCAACTCCCCCCGCCCCTCCGTACGCCGATCAGGTGCGTGACGCGCGTATGCGAAAGCCGCGGGGCCCCGCAGAAAGGCCGGGGCGATACGCCCCGGCTCACGATCGAGCAAGCGCCTTCAATGACGTGATGCGTTCCCCTGACGAACATTCAGCGCCCGTTTGGCAGTGCGGTGCTCGATCGCTCGTGCTCGATCGCCCGCGGATCATGGGGATTTTGAACCTCACGCCGGACTCGTTCTCTGATGGTGGACAGCTCGCGAGCGTGGACGACGCCGTCCGCCGCGCCGAACAGATGGCGAGCGAGGGCGTGGACATGCTCGACCTCGGCGGCGAGTCGACGCGGCCGGGGGCGCAGCGGGTGAGCGCCGAAGAACAGATCCGCCGTGTGATCCCCGCGCTGGCGGCGATCCGCAAGCGCCTCCCCGACATCCCCATCAGCATCGACACCACGCTCAGCAAGGTTGCCCAAGCCGCATTGGACGAAGGCGCCGACGCGATCAACGACGTCTCGGCGGGGATGGAAGACCCGCTCGTGCTCGACCTCGTCGCCCAGAGACGAGCCGGGATCGTGCTGATGCACCGCCTCAAACCCCCCGGCGAGGACGTCTTCTCCGATCGGTACACGCAAGAGCCCGACTACGCGACGGGAGGGGGCGGGGGTGTAGTGGAAACAGTCAAACGCTTTCTCGGCGAGCGCGTCGCGGCGGCTCTCCAAGCCGGGTGCGCGAGGGAGTCGATCGTCGTCGACCCGGGCCTGGGCTTTGGCAAGAGCGTGGCGCAGAACGCCGAGTTGATCCGGCGTGTCGCGGAGCTGAGTTCCGGGTTTCCCGTGCTCAGCGCCCTGAGCAGAAAGTCGTTCGTCGCCAAGCTCAGCGGGACGGCGGACATGGCCGACCGCCTCCCCGGCACGGTCGCGCTGAGCGTGTTCATGCTCGAACGGGGCTGCCGTCTGTTCCGCGTGCACGACGTGCGTGAGCACCGGCTGGCGCTCGACGCGGCGTGGAACGTGCTGAGGGAGCTGCGGGGGTGAAAGCCGCGTGGGGGGGGCTCAGCCCCGCGGTCCAGCCGGTGCGTCACCCCATCACCGAGGGGGCATCTCAAGGGATGCCCCGAGCGGCCCAGACCGGGCCTGATCCGGGGCGTAGAGTTCGGCGGGCCGCGGCAGAACCGGCCGCCCTATCCGTACGCACCATTTACCCAAAGGGGCTTTTCCATGGCCAGCGCCAACGTCAAAGAGTTCACGGACGCCAACTTCCAGGATGAGGTGCTCAGCTCGTCGGAGCCGGTGCTGGTGGATTTCTGGGCCGAGTGGTGCATGCCGTGCCGGATGCTGGCCCCGACGATCGACCAGCTCGCCGAGGAGTTCGCCGGCAAGGTGAAGGTCGGCAAGGTCGACACCGATTCCAACCGCGACATCTCCGTCAAATACGGCATCTCGGCGATCCCCACCGTCATCATCTTCAAGAACGGCGAGATCGCCAAGAAGTCGGTCGGGCTGGTTTCCAAGGCAGACCTGGCCGCGGCCCTCGAGGCGGCGGTCGGATAACGGTATTTCCGAGGCACAGGCGCTCCGCCTGTGCTCATACGTGGAGCCGTTCGCACAGGTGAGACGCCTGTGCCACCGTTCACTGAGACGCCCCATAACGCCCGAACGTCGCCGCGTTGAGTTCCCCCCAATAATCCCGGCATCATGCCGAGCAGTTCCACGTCGTCGTCCAACGGTGCGTCACTCCCCAAACCCAAGCCCGTGACGGGCAAGCTCCGCTGCGGCGTGGTCGGCGTCGGGCGGATGGGCCGGCACCACGCCCGCGTCTACGCCCAGCACCCCGACTGCGAGCTGGTGGGCATCGTCGACGCCAACCTCGAACGGGCCGGCGAGATCGCCGAGCAGTGGGGCTGCCGGGCGTTCGCCGCCGTCGGCACGCTCCTGGCGGCCGGGGTCGACTGCGTCAGCGTCGCCGTGCCGACCACCGGGCACCTGCCGGTCGCTTTGGAGTGCATCGAGGCGGGCGTGGCCTGCCTGATCGAGAAGCCGCTGGCCGGCACCGCGGACGAGGCGCTGCGAATCAAAGAAGCGGCGGAGCGCAAGGGCGTCGTGCTCATGGTCGGGCACATCGAGCGCTTCAACCCGATTGTCCGGGCGCTGCGGGCGCAGCAGGCGGCCGGGCTGCCGATCGTGCCGCGGTTCATCGAGGTGCACCGCGTCAGCCCGATGACCTTCCGCAGCGTCGACACCAGCGTCGTCATGGACATGATGATCCACGACCTCGACGTCGTGCTCATGCTCATGGGCGGGCACGAGCCCGACGAGATCTCCGCCTGCGGCGTGCCGGTCATCACCGAACACGAAGACATCTGCAACGCCCGCCTGACCTTCCGCCGCCCCGCCCCCCACGGCGTCTGCGTCGCCAGCATCTCGACGAGCCGTCTGGCGCTCAAGACCGAGCGCGTCACGCGGATCACCGGCGAGAACGCGTACATCAAGATCGACTACGCCGCCAAGAAGGGGACGGTCATCCGCCGGCTGGCCAACGAGATCCAGATGGCCGAGGTGCGCGAGCAGCTCCGCCAGGGCAAGGACCTCACCGACCTGAAGTGGCAGGAGCTGGTGAACATCGACAACCTGGAGATCGACGACGCCGAGCCGATTTTGATGGAGATCCAGGCGTTCATCGACGCGGTGAAGACGGGGCAGCGCCCGGAGATCGACGCGACGGCCGGGTTCGTCAACGTGCGGACCGCCGAGCGGATCGTGCAGGCGGCACGGGCCGACGGGGCGCAGTGGGAGACGCGGGAGATGCCGCCGGATATATCCACGAAACAGCAGCAGCCCGTCGTGGTCCGTCATGGAAAGACGGTGGGCTCGGGCTTGTCATAAACGAGCCCGAAAAACAGGTCTTGGGTGGGGCGGGCGTCTCGCCCACCATATGGGATGCTCAGAGACGGCCGGAGGGCGGACGGGATTTTCGTCCCCGCCCCACCCGCACGCGAGTTGAGTTGCTGCTTTCTGACAATCGGGGGATTCGCATATCCTCGCGCGCGAGAGTCTGCTGAACGCACGACAGACACGCTCGCTCACGCTTCGCGTCTCGTATGAGAGCGGTTGGTTCGCCGAAGGTCAGCCGACCTTGGCGACTTTGCCGAGGCGCCATGCGCAGTCGATGGGGCGGACCCGCACGGCCAGCTCGAGCGACAGGTCGGTCTGCCCGAGCGAGGCGAGATAGCCGAAGCGCGCCGAGTGGATGACGATGGGGCGCTCGTCCCACGCCGCCTGATCGCGCACGGTCTCGACGAGCTTGAACTTCGCGGACTTCGCGGGCTTGGCCGCGCGGGCCGCCGCGGAGGGCGAACCCATGTGCCCGAAGGCCAGCGGCGGCGTGCCGAGCACGTGCCGCGCCTGCTCGATCGACGTGAAGATCGACTTGTCCGCCGCGGGGATGCAGACGTTGTGGTCGTCGCACTGCCCGGGCTGCATGATCGGCGGCGGCGACGAACGCTCTTCCTCCGCACGCACCAGTTGCAGGTGCGGGTACGTCACCTTGGCGACGTCGCGGCGGTCCTGCTCGTCGTCATCAGGCGAGGGTGGCGGGGCGACGACGACCTCGGCGTCGCCCAGGCGGTCGATGGTGCGGACGATGAACTGCACCCGCCGCCCGGGCGTGGAGATGAAGATCTGGCACGGCCGCGGCACGGCGGCCAGCTCGCCGCTGAGCGCCGCCGTGCGGGCGATCAGCGAGTGGTCGAGGTCGGTGCGGCAGAAGTACACCCCGGTCTGCTCGGCCCCCTTCACCAGCAGGCGGTAAGCGACGAACTGGCAGGACATGCCCAGCGCGTGCGGCGTGGGGAACGGCCGCAGCGCCTCGATGCTGCACAGCGCGACGTTCCAGAAGGCCCACTCAGTGCCCCGCGCGTGGTGCGTGATCGGCTCGAGCCCCCCACCCGGCGGCAGGAGCGGGCGGATCGCCTCGGCGGGCGTGCGATAGGTCAGGAGTATGCACTCGTCGAGACGGCCGCGGAGATGAGCGAGGAATGGCAGGGGCATGAGCTGGCTGCGGGTGGAAAGGCCCGCCGTGTCGGCGCTTATCGGCCGGATCCGCCGGCGGGTGAAGGACCGCCGAGCGGATAACCCGCGCAGGACGCGCGGGGCCCCTCAAGAACCCCCCTCCTCCGCCAGCTTCCCCTCCCCGCCCCCTACCATCGCGCATGATCGAACTGGGCGTCAACATCGACCACGTCGCGTCCCTCCGCCAGGCCCGCTACCGCGACGAGCTGCCCGGCGGCGGCCCACAAGGAGAACCCGACCCGGTGCGTCTGGCGACCGAGGCCGAGCTGGGCGGGGCCGACTGCATCACCGTCCACCTCCGCGAAGACCGGCGGCACATCCACGACCGCGACGTGCAGATGCTCCGCCCGCTCGTGCGCGTGCGCTTCAACCTGGAGATGGCCGCGACGGACGAGATGGTCGGCGTCGCGCTGCAGCACAAGGTGCATATGTGCACGCTGGTGCCGGAGGGGCGCAACGAGGTGACGACGGAGGGTGGGCTCGACGTCGCCGCGCAGGCGACGCGGCTCAAGGAGGTCGTCCGCAAGCTGCACAACCAGGGGATCGTGGTCTCGGCGTTCGTCGACGCCGAGCCGGCGCAGATCGAGTCGGCCGCGGCGTGCGGGTTCGACTGCTGCGAGATCCACACCGGCCCCTACGCGCGGGCCTTTGCCGAGCACGGCGGGAGCCTGCGCGAGAAGCACGTCGCCGCGTCGCTCGACCGCGTCGCCGACGCGGGGCGGCGGATCCGCGCCGCGGGGATGAAGTTCAACGCCGGGCACGCGCTCAACTACGTGAACGTCCGCCCCATCGCGGCCCTGCCGGGCATCGGCGAGCTGCACATCGGCCACTCGATCATCAGCCGGGCGATGTACGTCGGCGTGCGGCAGGCCGTGCGCGAGATGAAGGACGTGATGCTGAGCGCCGGGGCGTAGCGTTCTCAACAGCTTGAGCCGGGCGTTCCGCCCGGCCATGCGTCCTCACACTTGCATCGATATAAAGTTAGCATATACTATACATATGTCCGTGTCGACCTGGGCGCTTGCCCCTGTCAACGACGTCCACTCGGCAATGAACGCGGCGAGCGTGCATCTGCACACGCCCGGCTCCATCGACGAACTGGCGGTGATCGTGCGCACCGCGGCCCGCGACTGCCGCCCCCTCGCGCTCTGCGGCTCGCGCCACGCCATGGGCGGCCAGCAGTTCCTCAACCACCACCAACTCATCGACACACGCCGCCTCGACCGCATCCTTCACCTCGACATTGAGCGCGGCCTCGTCCGCGCAGAAGCCGGCATCCAGTGGCCGGCGCTCATCGAGGGCATCCTCGCGTGGCAGCAGCGGATCGAGCCGCATACGCCGCCCCGCTGGGCGATCGCGCAGAAGCAGACCGGCGCGGACCACCTCACCCTCGGCGGGGCGCTCTCGGCGAATGTCCACGGGCGCGGGCTGCTCATGCCGCCGATCGTCGCCGATGTCGAGTCGTTCACGCTGATCGACGCACGCGGCGAGCCGCTGACCTGCAGCCGAACGGAGAACCCCGCACTCTTCTCTCTCGCGATCGGCGGCTACGGGCTCTTCGGCGTCATCGTCGATGTCACGCTGCGTCTTGCTCGCCGGCAAATCCTCCGCCGCGCCGTGCGCGTCATCGACATCGAGGACGCCATCCCCGCGGCCGAGCGGCGGATCCGCGAAGGGTTCCTCTACGGCGACTTCCAGTTCGACATCGACCCCGACTCGCCGGACTTCCTCACCAAGGGCGTCTTCAGCGGCTACCGGCCGATCGAGAGTGAAACGGCCATCCCCGCGACGCAGCGGAAGCTCTCCCGCGACGACTGGATGAACCTCTTGGCCCTCGCGCACACCGACAAACGCCGCGCGTTCACGCTCTACGCCCAGCACTACCTCGCGACCGACGGCCAGCTCTACCACAGCGACACGCACCAGCTCAGCGAATACGCCGACGGCTACCACGCCGAGATCGACCGGCGCTGCGGCGAGGCGCACGCCGGGCGCGAGATGATCACCGAGCTGTACGTGCCGCCCGAGCGGCTGGTCGAGTTTCTGCACGCCGCGGCCGCGCTGCTCATCGAGCGGCGCTCGCCGGTGATCTACGGCACGATCCGCCTCATCCAGCCCGACCACGAGACCGTGCTCGCCTGGGCCAAAGAGCGCTTGGCGTGCGTCATCTTCAACCTGCACGTCGGAAGCGACGCGCCGTCGCGCGAGCACGCGGCCGGCTCGCTGCGCGGCCTGATCGACCTGGCCGCTGCGGTGGGCGGCAGCTTCTACCTCACCTACCACCGCTTCGCCACACCGTCGCAGGTCGAGCGGTGCTACCCGCGCGTGCGCGAGTTCTTCGCGGCCAAGCGCCGCCGCGACCCGCGCGGCATCTTCCAGAGCGACTGGTGCCGGCACTACGCGCCGAGCTTTGCGTGAGGGCTCACTCGTTCTTGCCGCTGCGCACGCTCTTGAACTTCTCCGCCAGCTTCTCCTGCTCGGCCGAGTTCAGCGACGGGCACGCCTTGGCCAGCTTGGCGACCGTCGCGTCGATCTCCTCGCCCGTCGACGGCAGGCCCAGGTTGCGGCCTTTGGCGTTCGAGTCCACCACGAGATTGCCCCCCGGCTCCATCACGATGTACCACGGCAGGTCGTCGAGCAGCCCCGGCCGCCCCGCGACCCCCGCGCCCGGGGCCGCCGCCGGGCCGGCGTAGAGCTCGAGCTGCTGGATCGCCCCCTCCACGCGGTCCACGTCGACGTACCGCACCACCAGGTCGCGCTCCAGCATCGGCGCGATCTCCAGGCACGAGAGCATGCGGCGGAACCTCGTCGACCGCTCGCTCCGCGATGAGACAAAGCAGAGCATCACCCGCTTGTGGTCCGCGGCCGCGGTCCGCTGGGCGTCGCCGACGATCTCCTGCATGCTCGACGTCGGCACGCGGTTGGCCAGCAGATACCGCCAGATCTGCTCCGAATCAAACACCCGCTGCATCGTCATCGGCTTGGCGAGGACGTTCTTGCTCGGCATCGCCTGCAGCGGCCGCGCCGTCGCGGCCTCCAAGACCGCCATCGCCGGCGCGCCCGTCGTGTTCAGATCCAGCCCGAACTCGAGCGCCAGGTCCAGGTTCTTTCCCCACGGCGGCTTGCCCAGGTCGGCGAAGACCGTCACGTAGTCGCTCGCCAGCAGCTCCTTGATGCGCTGGTCCTCGACGAGCGTGTCGTGCAGCCAGGCGCAGAAGCCGCAGTAGTTCTCGCCGAAGATGACCAGGACGCGCTTGTTCTCCTTCGCCGCCTTCTCGCACGCGGCCTTGACCTCGGCCCGCGTGTCCGCCGCCTCGTCGTAGAGGTTCAGGGGGAAGGTCATCTCCTTCTCGCCCTTCTCGTTCCGCGGCGTGATCGGCCGCTCCAGCCGATACGGGAAGACCGCCGGCTGCTCGTCCACACCACCGCCCTGCGCGGGCTTGGCCTCCGACGGCGGGGCGGGAGGCGGGGGGGGGGTGGAGGACGTGATCTTGGGCGGCTTGGCGGCCGGGTGGGTGGGGGCGGGCGCGGCCTGCGATTTCGGCTGCGCGCCCGATGACGAATCCGAAGTGGAAGACGGGGGCGTGTCGGACATCGTGGCAAAGAGGACGTCGCCGCGCGTCGCCGGCGTCTCGGCCGCGGTTGCCGCCGGCAGCACGCCCGCCGCCAGGATTATCAACGCCGCCGCGACCCCGCTCCCCGTTTTCCGTGCCTTCCCTGCCGATTGCCGCATGACCGCTCTCCTTCGTTCTCGGGCCGTGGGCGGGGAGCTGCTCCGTCGGCATCACCCGCGCCACGGCGGTGGAAAAAGTTCGCCCCGCCGCCGAGTTATCCACAATCCGGCCGCCGGGGGCCTTATCGGCCGCGGGCGGGTGGGCAGCGACAATGGATAACCAACGGCGGAGCTTCGCCGAGGGGTTCTTCCCTCGACCCTCGGGGGCGCTTGGCTCATGAGCCGTCGATGAGCGCAAAAGCTTGTCAATACAGGGGTAAAGAGCCCCGAAAAAGCGGAAAACCGGGGGAGAAACCGGGCGGAGTAAAAATAAGAGGAGCCGCGGCACAATGCCAGCGGCTCCTCGGGGGGGGGGGCTGATTTCTGCCACCAGTATATCGGTTAGAACTGGGGTTGTCCAGTGCCGTCGTCGTCATTCTCATCGGGATTTTCATCGCCCCAGTCCTGCTGGTCGTCCATGCCGCCCATTCCAGGACCGCCCATCATCTGCTGCTGCATGTCCATGCCGATCCCGGCCCCGACCCGGATCACCGGCGCCGGGATGAACAGCCCGGCGTGGGCCGCCCCGTCGTCGGTCGCGACGCCCATGCCGACGGGCGGCAGGCCGGCGATCTGCGCCGGGTCCACCTGCACGCCCATCATCCCCATGAAGGGCCCGACCATCTCCATGATGGACTTGGTGCCGAGGTACACCTCGGCGACGCGGTGCTTGGGCAGCTCGTCCCCGATCTGCTTGAGCACGGTGTCCTTGGCGAGGGTGTTGCCGTCCTTGCCGGCGGTGTCGAGGGCCGCGCCCAGCAGCAGCGTGTTCTTGCCGTAGGTCGTGTACACCCCGTCCTTGGTCGCCGCCATGTACCCGGCCGGCCCGCCGGCGGGGCCGAAGAATATCGCCATCGCCTGCATCTGCTGCGCGCCCATGCCGGTGGCGTCGTTGGGGTCGGCGGCGATCTTCATCGACCACTCGTCGGCCTTGACGCCGTTGACCTCGGTCGCCGCGGCGGCGTAGGTCGTCGTGTACGTCATGCCGTTGATGGTTTTGCCGTTGCCGGCCTCGATGGCGGACTTGCAGAGGTCCTTGATCTTCTCGGGGTTGTCGGTCTTGGTGAAGGCGAGGGTGTTGGTGAACAGCCCGCCGCCCATGAACGCCGCCGGCGAGCTGCCGACGACCGCCGCGTAGCCGTCGATGTCGGCGAACTCCTTGGGGAACATCGCCGCGGCGTCGGCGGGCATCGACGCCTGCATCTTCGTCAGGTAGTCGCGGAGGAGCTGCTTGCACCCCTGCGAGGAGGTGTCGGCCGCCATCGCGAACAGGTACGGCTGCACGGGCAGGCGGCTGAGCAGGCTCGTCGAGTCGCCGCCGGTGGCGCACGCCTTGGCGAGGTACGACCCGTCGTTGAAGGAGAGGAACGCGTCGCCCTTGACGCCGCTGGCCCCGAGCGTGAGCCCGGCGACGACGAGCCGGCTGTCGCGGACGAAGGTCTCGCTGAGCCAATCGCCCAGGGGGCCGGTGAAGGGGTTGGCCTCGGCGTCGGCCGGCATGGAGGCGGCGATCTCCTCGCGCATCTCCTTCAGGGCGTCGCGCATCGCGTCGCGCATCGGCTCGACGTTGAAGATGAACGCCACGTCGGCCGAGTCGCTCAGCTCGTTGCCGCTCTTGCGGGCGGCTTCCTTGAACGCGGCCGTCGCCCCCTTGCCCCCCTCGGCGACGACGAGGGCGAGCTTGTCGGCCTCGGGGCTGAGCGCGGCGTACCCGCCGCCGACGTCCTTGGAATACATCGTCTCGTAGTCGAGCATGATCTCGTCGACGCCGTCGTGGCTGTCGGCCTCGGTGGTGCCGCCGAACTCGCGCATGTCGGCGATGAACTGCTTGTAGTCCTTCACCGGCACGAGGATGACGGGGACGGGGTCGCCGAACTCCTTGTTCAGCTCGTCGGGCATGATGAACAGGCCGAAGGGCTTGGCGGTGTCCAGCGAGGTCGTCGGCGCCCCGTGCATCATCAGGTCTTCGAAGGTCATCGGGGGCAGGGGGAACTCGGCCGCCGTCGCCAGCGCCTGCACGTGCTCGGTCACCTTGGCCGGGGTCGGCACCACCACCACCAGGCCGGCCCCCTCGGGGACGCGATCGACCACGGCGGGCATCGCGCTCGCCGCCGCGGCAACGAGCCCGAACGCCAGCCCCGCGCACATCGTCATCCGTCCGGCACGTCGTGTCATACAGGTCATGGAAAGTCCTTTCAAAGAGATGAGTTGGAAAGTGTATAGGGAAGACGGGCGGGGAGTTTCGACCAGGAGGCCGCGGGCCGCAGGCATCAGGCCACGGGCAAGGCGGCCAAGCTCTGCGAATGCCGAATCCCGGTTGCCGAATGCCGATTGGGTGAACGATCGAGTGATACACGAGATGATTCACCGCGGCCCGCGGCTTGGTTTTTACCGCCTTCCCGCCTGAAACGGGGGCTCGTCGTCGGCGTCCACGAACGCGTCGGCGAACTCGTCTTCCATGCCCGCCGCGGCCTTGGCGTTGGCCAGGTCGGCCTCGGTGGGCGCTCCCCCGTCCGCCCCGCCCTCGGCGTCGGCCGCGGCCTGGGCCTTGATCGCGTGCCACTCTTCCAGCGACATCGCGATCTCGCGGGCGACGGTCCCCTTGTGCGCCCCGAGGATTCCGGCCTCGCCCATCATCTCGATGAGCCGAGCGGCGCGGGTGTACCCGATCGCCAGGCGGCGCTGCAGCATCGAGACGCTGCCGCGCTTGGTCTCCAGCACGATCTCGACGGCCTGATCGAAGAGCGGGTCTTCCTGCGCGTTGGCCAGGCCGTCGCGGATCTCGTCGTCGCTCATGCCGCCGCTCCCTGTTGAGCGGATCTGCATGAGCTGGCGTTCGAAGGTCGGCGCCGCGACGTCGCGCATGAACTTGGCGACCCGGCGGATCTCCTTGTCGTCCACCAGCGTCCCCTGCGAACGCGACAGCTTGCTCGACCGCGGCGACAAATACAGCATGTCGCCCTGACCCAGCAAGAGTTCGCCGCCCTTCTGGTCGAGGACGATCCGCGAGTCCATGCCGGAGGCCACCTTGAAACAGATCCGCGCCGGCAGGTTCGACTTGATCAGCCCCGTCACGACGTTGGCCTGCGGCCTTTGCGTCGCCAGGATCAGGTGCATGCCGACGGCACGCGCCTTCTGGGCGATGCGCACGATCGCCTGCTCGACCTCCTTGTTGGTCATCATCAGGTCGGCCAGCTCGTCGATGATGAAGACCATGTAGGGGAGCTTGCGCGGGATGCGGGCCGCCTCTTCCTCGCTCTCGCACTGGAAGGCTTCCTTCAGCTCGTCCCAGCTCATCGCGTTGTACGCCGCGATGTCGCGGCAGCCCGCCTCGGCGAGCAGCGCGTAGCGCTCCTCCATCTTGTTGACGGCCCATTCCAGAATGGCCGCGGCCTTGGACATCTCCGTCACCACCGGGCACATCAGGTGCGGGATGTCCTTGAACTGGCTCATCTCGACCATCTTGGGGTCGACCAGGACCAGCTTCAGCTCGCTGGGCTTCTTGGTATAGAGGAAGGACATGATGACCGTGTTCATGCACACGCTCTTGCCCGAGCCGGTGGTGCCGGCGATGAGCAGGTGCGGCATGGTCGCCAGGTCGGCGATCAGCGGCTCGCCCGAGGCGTCCTTGCCGAGGAACATCGGCAGGGCCATCTTCGACGCCCCCCCGCCGCCCGCGCCACCAAAGAGCGTACCGTCGCCTTCGTTCGCGCCCTGGGACATCAGCTCCTTGAGGCGGACTTTTTCCTTGATCGCGTTGGGCACCTCGACGCCGACGGTGTCGCGCCCGGCCGTGTTGGGGACGATGCGGATGTTCACGCTCTTGAGCGCGCGGGCCAGGTCCGACGAGACGGCCGAGAGGGCCGCGACCTTGGTGCCGGGGGCGAGCCTTACCTCAAAGTTCGTGATGACCGGCCCGGAGTCGATGCCGACGACCGTGCCGTCGATGCGGTACTCCTTGAGCGCCTTCTCCAGCGACTCGGCCTGCTCGCGGACGTAGCTCTCGAGCTTCTCGTTGTAGTTCTGCTCCGGGTCTTCGAGCAGGTCGAGGCCGGGGAAGCGGTACGCCTCGTCGCCGGCCTCGGGGTTGTTGGTCCCCTGCAGGTCGCGCAGCTCTTCCTCGGTCGCCGCACGCTTGTTGGCCCCGGCGAACCGCATCGGCAGCTTGGCGATCTTCTCCCGCAGCGCATCCGGCGAAAACACCTGCGGCGCGCCGGGCGCTTCTTCTTCCTCTTCCTCATCGTCGTCGACAGCGCCCTTGGCGCGGCGGGCCGAGCGGACCGGCGCCGCGGGCTCTTCTTCGTACTCCTCGTACGCGTCGTCCTCCGCGGCTTCGTCCTCGTCCATGACGACCGTCTCTTCGCCGTCTTCCTCTTCCGTGCCGGCGAGCGGGTCGAGGGGCTCGAGCTCGACGACGACCTTCTTCTTCCGCCGCGAGCCGGCGCCCACGGCTTCGGCGCCGGGGATTTCTTCATCGTCGTCCACGTCGTTCAGTCGAATGCCCTTGCCCTTGGCCTTCTTGCGCCTGGCCTTGCTCGCCTCGGCGGCATTCGCGGCCCACTGCTCGCGGCGCTTCTGCGCGGCCTGGGCGGCGACCGTCGCGGCCCGTGCAGTCAAAACTGCCCCGCCCCGCGTCCCCGCCCAGATCGCACGCCCCGTCCACATCGCCACCAAGAGCGCCCACACGTCGAGCGCCACCACCGCGGCGATGCAGAAGAGCACCGTGAGGAACAGCCCCGCGCCGAGCGTGCTGAAGCCGCTGGTGAGATACCCGGCCTCATGACCGGCGCCGAGCGTCTGGGGGTACGCCAGGTTGACGCCGATGATCCCGCCGGGCAAGCCGCGGATCGGGCCGGAGTCGGTGAAGAAGAGCGCCTGCGCCCCCGAGACCGTCGCGGCCATCATCAGCGCGCCGACGATCCGCAGCGGGAGCAGCGAGATCCGCCGCCCCGAGGCCGAGATGCCCAGCCCCAGCGCCGCCAGCGCCACCGGCACCCACACGCCGTAGCCGAGCAGTTGATAGGTGTAATACGCGAGCATCGCGCCGACCCGGCCGCACCAGTTGGCGATCTCGGCGTTGTGCGGCGCGGCGAAGCTCGTCGGCGGGTCGTACGGGTTGAACGACCACACGCTCGCGGCCACCAGCATCCACAACGCCGCCAGGATCACCCACACCACGCGGCGCGCGACCATCCCCGGCTCGGTCTCGACGAGCACGGTTGAGCGGCCGCCCCCCGCCGATCGGGCGCGGCCCTTGGCCTTGCCCTTCTTCTTCGATTTGGATGAGCTTCCCAAACGCATAAACCCACCTGTGCCGATCGCCGACATGCGTCCTCCGTGCCCGGTGCGCGGCGAACCCCGCCGGATCTCCCGGCAAGTACGCACACAAAGACCGCCAAGCCGGAATATCGACCGCCCCGCGCGCCCAAGGCGAAAGTTCTTGGCCCGGCCCCGCCAGGTCCACACCCTGTTATGGGGTCACCACCAGGAAGCCGGGGACAAGCCGCAGAAATACACCGCCCTGCTCGGACTTGGCCGAGAACCGCTCGATTTTTCCTGCTAAAATGCGAACAATCTCGGGAGAAGCGGCCGGATGCCCAACTTCGCGCTTGTGCGGACGGCGTCACGCAGTATGCTGTTGTGACAGGATTTACGACGGTCGGCGACGGCAACCGCCCGGCCGCGCATCCAGATTGGCGGGGGGCAGGGGAACCCCGAGGGGGGCCGGGGACGTAGGGGAACGATGAAACATCCCGCCCCTTTCCCGGAAGGAAGGGCGCGGAACGCGGGGAAAGGGGAAGCAGGGGAGGGGCGGGAGCAATGACGTGGACCGAGCTGGCCGGGAAACCGGCCACAGAGGAAGACTCGTCCCGCCACGACGCCCGCGAATATGCCAAGATTCGGCCGTTTGCTCATCGCCCACGCCGGGCGACGGGCAGAGCGGACCGCTCGGCGAGCCCACGACGGCCCGCCGGATAAGGGGCAACTCAGCCGTGCAAGACGCGGCGTGGATCGGCGTTTGAGTCTTCGTGCTCTTGGGAGAATGTGCATGCTCGCAGTTCGACTGCTGATCGCGGCCTGTTCGATCGCCGGGACCGCGCTCAGCGCCGCCGCCGGCGTCCCCTCCGACGGGCCGCGCCCGGCGGAATACCCCGACGTGATCGTCTCCGAGCTGGGCGGCTCGCTGACCAAGTACGGCACGCTCAACGGCGTCTCGGCCTACGCCTTCACCACCGTCTCGTGCAACATCGGTTACCACGACGCGATCTGGATCTCGGGCGGCGAGCACCAGAACCAGCACCCCGTCATCGGCCAGTCGATGTACCGCATCTACGACGGTCGGTGCGAGCAGGTCGGGCTGTCGTGGCTCAAGCACGGCTTCTGTGCCGCCGACGCGTCGGACTGCATGAACCTGGTCGACCAGAGCCAGTGGAACGTCACCCGCGGCGGGCTGACGCTGGCCGACCCGCAGCCGAGCTTCTCGCCCCGCGACAACGTCTCGTGCAACTGGCTGGGGCTCTTCAAGACCGACACCTATTCGGCCTCGCTCAACTCGCAGCAGAGCAACCTCGGGCCGCGCAGCGAGGTCAACGCCTGGTCGGGGCAGTTCCCCTACCCCTACATCCTCGAATCCAACGTCAACGGCTCGTGCATCAACAAGCGGCTCCAGGTCGCCAACAGCGACCTGCGCAACGCCCCCGGCGACGCCTACGAGGGCGCGCGGTACTTCGTCGAGTGCCAGTATGTCGTGACCGACGAATGGCCGGCCCAGCGGTACAACAACGTGTCGCGCCGCGAGGTCACGATCGGGCCGTGGGCGAGCCAATATTTTTATTACTGCGGCAACGACGAGATCGGGCCGGAGCTCTACACCTATGGCGACACGGTGGCGATGTCGCCGGCGATCGACGCCTGGCAGCAGCTCTACCCCGACGTCAAGCTCGTGACGGTCGACGTGCCCAACGACGGGCGGCTGATCGTCGGCAGCCTGGCGACCGACAACGGCGACGGCACGTGGACGTACGAGTACGCGGTGTACAACATGAACTGCAACCGCGGCGTGCGCTCCTTCGCCGTGCCGGCGGGGTATTACGCGGCTCAGGCCTCGGGCTTCGGGTTCCACGACGTGGTGTACCACTCCGGCGAGCCGCAGGACGGCACGGACTGGACACCGGGCGTGAACGTGGGGGGGGCGAGCGTCGCGTGGCAGACGCAGACGTACGACCAGAACATCTACGCCAACGCGATCCGCTGGGGGACGCTGTATAACTTCCGGTTCACCTCGACCAGCGCGCCGGCCACCGGCCAGGCGACGCTAGGGCTGTTCCTGCCGGGCGATCCGACCGACCCGACGGGCGTGGTGGTCGCCGGGCTCGACGTCGCCAACAGCGGGCCGCTGTGCGCGGCCGACTTCAACGGGTTCGGCGGCGTGACGCAGCAGGACATCTTCGACTACCTCAACGCGTGGCTCGCGGGCGACGCCTCGGCCGACTTCAACGGGCATTACGGCGTCACGGTGCAGGACATCTTCGACTTCCTCACCGCGTGGCTGGCCGGGTGCCACTGAGCGGAGCTGTCCTCCTGCCAGCGCGAATCGAGCTTGACAATGGAAGCCGAGGGACATGACCTTCGGCTTTTTTTTTCGCGCTGGCGGTGCTTCTACAATCCACTCAGGAGACACCCAATGAACGCCGGCAAGCACGACACCACAGGGGACCACACGGGAGACGCCGCGCCGGCGGGCTGCCCGAAGCCCGTCCTCGGCGAGGGGCGGATGAGCACCGAGGAGCTCTTCCCCGTCCTCTACGGCGACCTCCGCCAGCTCGCGCACAAACTCATGGAGCGCGAGCAGAAGAACCACATCTTCGCCCCCACGGCTCTTGTGAACGAGGCGTTCGTGCGCCTGGCCGAGAGCAAGAACGCCGGGTGGCAGAGCCGGGGGCATCTGTACGCCGCGGCGGCGGAGACGATGCGGCGCATCCTGATCGACCAGGCCCGCAGCCGCGACGCCAAGAAACGCGGCGGCGGGCGGCGGCGGGTCGACATCGACAAGGTCGACGCCGCCGACAAGGTCGAGGACTTCGACTGGATCGCCCTCGACGAATCGATGGACGCGCTGCTCAAGGAAAACCCCGAGCGGTACACCGTCGTGCTGCTGCGCTTCTACGCCGGGCTGAGCGTGGAAGAGACCGCGGAGATCCTGGAAGTGTCGGACCGCACGGTCAAGCGCGAGTGGGCCTCGGCCCGCGAGTGGCTCTTCTCACGACTCGGCGGCGAGGGGTCGCCGCCGGCGGCGGGGCGGAGCGAGCAGTAAACGACACGAAATCCATGCGGCCCAGGGACATGTCCCTGGGCCTCTGTCTCCTGTTCACTGCTGACTGTTCTCTGTTTACTTCAAAGAACGGGGCGATACGCCCCGCCTCACAAGTCACTGCCCCTGCGCCAGCGAGTAGCCCTTGACGCCGTCGAAGGTGCGGAGCAGCTCGTACGAGCAGACGATGAACTTCTCGGCGATCTTGTCCATCAGCGCCACGCACCGGCTCTGCCCGAAGGAGCCGGGGGGGACGCCGTCCTTGAGCTCGAAGCGCACGCGGTAGTAATCGACGCACTCGGTGTAGACCGAGCCGGTCGGCCAGACCTGCGTGCCGCGGTTGGAGATGAGCGTGAGCTTGAAGGGCGTGTCCTGCGCGGCACGCATCATCTCGTCGGCCACCGCGATCGTCGAGAGCGGCGAATCGAGATAGATATCGCACCCGACGACGTGGCTCACCACGTTGGTGTAGGTGCGGATCAGCTCCTGGTGCATCGGCTGCGGCGGGCGCGCCAGCGTCACCCCCCCCGCGCCCTCGTCTTTTTCGGGAACGTCGACCGCCGGCACGGTGGTCGGCTTGTCGCCCAGCCGGTCGATGATCGCCTTGACGAAGTCTTTCGTCCCGACCGGCTCTTTCGCGCTCGCCCCCCCCATGCCCCCCCCAAAGTCGCCGGTGCGCACGCCGGATTCGAGGGCGCTAAGCAGCGCGTTCTCGATGAGGGCCGCGTGGCGCATCATGCCCAGGTGCCGCAGCATCATCAGCGAGGAGAGGATGAGCGCCGAGGGGTTGGCGACGCCCCGGCCGGCGATGTCGGGCGCGGTGCCGTGGACGGCCTCGAAGATCCCGATGTGCTTGCCGACGTTGGCCGAGGGGGCAAAGCCCAAGCCGCCCACGAGTCCCGCGGCAAGGTCCGAGACGATGTCGCCCTGCAGGTTGGGCAGCACGACCATCTGGTACTGCTGCGGCTTCATCACCAGGTTCATGCACAGGGCGTCGACGATCACGTCGCCGTGCTCGATCTCGGGGAAGTCCTTGGCCGCGGCGCGGAAGCGTTCGAGGAAGATGCCGTCGGTCATCTTCATGATGTTGGCCTTGTGCCCGCAGTGGACGCGGCTGAGCTTCTGCTTGCGCGCGGTCTGGAAGGCGAAGCGGTGGACCTGATCGGAGCCGGGCGCCGAGATGAGGCGCTTGCACTGGATCATGTCGTTGGAGAGGCGGTGTTCGATCCCGCCGTAGGTGTCCTCGATGTTCTCGCGGACGATGTAGAAGTTGACATTGACGTTGGCCTGCGAGTAGACGGTGTGGACGCCGGGGAGGGAGCGGAAGTGGCGGAGGTTGGCGAAGGCGTTCCACATCTTGCGGGCGGTGACGTTGATGGACTTGCCGCCCCCCCCTCCCGGACCACCGCCCTTGGGCGTTTCCATGGGGCCTTTGAAGAGGATGCCGCAGTCTTCGACAGTGCGGACGGCCTCGTCGGTGAGCCCGCGTGAGTTGCCCATGTCGAAGACGGACTTGCCCATCTCGACGGGGACGAACTCGAGGTGGTCGGTGACCTTGGCGGCCTTGAGCAGTTCGAGCGTCGCGGCCATGATCTCGGGGCCGATGCCGTCGCCGGGGGCGAGGGCGATGCGGGTCGTGGCGGGAGAGGCGGCGGCGGGCGAAGAGGGCATCAACAACTCCGAAAGACGTGTTTGGTCGTGAAATGGCCGGATCGGCGGTGCGGCCGGCCGCTCGCGCTCGACGGACGGTGAACAATAGGGCCGGGGAGCCCGGTTCTCCGGACGCACGCTCGCCGAGCGATGCGGCCGCACTCTTTCCTGCTATCGGACAACACACAGGGCGCGTTGACATGGCCAAGAAGAAGCGTTCGAGCCGAAAGGTGGCGGGGAAACGGCTGGCGAAGAAATCATCCGGCGGCACGAAGGGCAAGGGCGACAAGGCCCACCCCAAAAAGCCCGGCGGCAAGCACGCCGGCTCGCCCCACCCGCCAACGCCCGGGCCGCTCGGCTCGCCCAAGGAACGGGCGATCGCCATGCTCCGCTTCGCACGCGGCGTCCTCGAACGCACCCTCGCCGACTGGCCGGAGGACAAGCACACGGCCCAGGGCGGGGCTGGATGTGAAAACCACGCGATCTGGACGGTCGGGCACGTCGCCGTCAACCTCGCGCGCTACTTCGCCCCGCCCGCGGCGGTCGAGATGCCCGAGCTGCCGTCAAACTACGAGACGCTCTTCCGCGGCGTGCACACGCCGCCCACAGACGACCCGTCGATGTACCCGCCGCTGCGCGAGGTCAAAGAATGGCTCGACCGCGTGACCGAGGCGTTTATCGCCGGCATCGAGGCGCAGAGCGACGACGAGCTGGCGACCGACGTCTCCGAGTCGATGGGCGGCTTCACGACGGACCGATTGCAGCTCGTCGAGCAAGCCGCGTGGCACGAGGGATGGCACGCCGGCCAGCTCGCGGCCCTGCGGCGGGTGCTCGGGCTCAGGCCGATCTTCGGCACGCCGAAGGACGAGTGAGCAACAACCTTGGCGCTCTCATACGAGACGCGACCGGAAGGGAGCGTGTGAGATGTTCCAGCGTTCTCAATACACGCTCGCTCCCGCTCGCGTCTCGCATGAGCACAGCAATGTCGTAACGGTTATTCGCCCGTCGTCGCCCGCCTCAGTCGATCGTGGATCGCCCGCCACAGCGGGGAGGTCGTCGGCGGCGACTCGATGACGATCGCCGCGACGCCGAGCGCGTCGGCCTTGCGGAGGGCCGCGTAGAGCTGGGCGGCGTACCCGCGTGCGTCCATCGGCAAGACGATCTGCCCGTGCGGCTCGTGGATCGGCCGCTCGAAGCGCGAGATCAGCACGCACACGTCGCCCACGCCGCCGACCACCTCCGGCCATTGGCCCTCTTTACACAAGATCGCGCGGGTGCGCGGCGCGTAATGCCGTTCCAATAGGCCGGGCGAGGCGAGTGCTCCTGTGTCCGCCGCGGCATGGCGTCCCTCGGCCGCGTCGTTCACCGGCGCACCGATCGCCGAGGACAGGTCCTCGGCGCTGACGAGGCCGGGGCGCAGGACCGTTGGCACATCGGTGAGCAGGGAGACGACGGTGCTCTCGATCCCGCCGCGGCACGGGCCGCCGTCGAGGACGAAGACGTCATCGGAAGCAAACGCCTCGCGCACGTGCTCGGCCGTCGTCGGTGAGACGCCGCCCGAGCGGTTGGCGCTCGGGCCGACGAGCGGCGTGCCGAAGAGACGGAGCAGGGCGAGCGTCATCGGGTGGTCCGGGCAACGGACAGCAACGCCAACAGGCGCGGGAGTCACGCTGGCCCTTGCTTGCGCTGCGGGCTCGTTTGACAGGGCGTCCGCACGCCGCATCCCACCAATACCGACCACGCGGTCCGGCACGCACGCCGCACGCGGCAGGATGATCGAGAGCGGCCCGGGCCAGAAGGCGCGCATCAGTTGGTCGGCCCGTGTCCAGCTCGCCTCGGGCACGTCGGCCGCCACCACCGTCCGCGCCATCTCCGGCCCGGCGACATGCACGATCAACGGGTTGGTGCTCGGCCGGCCTTTGAGTTCAAAGACCTTCGCCACCGCGGCGTCGCGCAGCGCGTCGGCCCCCAGGCCGTAGACGGTCTCTGTCGGGAACGCCACCACGCCCCCCTCGCGGAGCACCTCGACGGCCCGGTGGATGTCCTGTTCGGCGAACATGGGTATCGGTGGCGCCGATCTCCAGATCGGTGCAGAAAACACATCGCCCACGCACCGGTCTGGAGACCGGTGCTACCTAGATCCGTGCGAGCAGCTTGAGCAGGTCGTGCCGCGAGAGCATGCCGACGACCTTGCGGTTGGCCACGACCGGCAGGTGCTTGATCTCCTTGTCGAGCAGGCGCTTGACCGCCTCGCCGACGGGCGCGTTCTCGCCGATGCTCACGCCCGGCGTCGACATGACCTGCTTCACCGGCAGGTCCGCGGCCTGTGCGTAGATCCGCAGCAGCTCCTCCGGCGTCGCCGCCCGGTGCCCGAAGATCACCGGGGCCAGGTCGAGCGTGAAGGGGATGCAGCGGGCCATGCCGGTGAAGTCCCCCTCGCTCAGCACCCCGACCAGCTCGCCGGCCGCGTTGACCACCGGCAGCGCGCCGATGTTCCGCGCCTGCATGAGGTGCGCGGCCTCGCGCACCGTCATGGTCTCCGGCACGGTCGTCGCCGGCGTGCTCATCAGGTCGCGGACAAGCTGGGGAGTAGCGGCATTGGGCATAGGTGATTGTTGACGCGAAAAAGACAGGCGTCAGGCGTGGGGCGTCGGTGGCCGGAGTTGATACGAAGGCGTTGTCGAATCGGCGGTTTCCCATCCGACAGTCATGACACCGGCGCCTCACGCCCAACGCCTCACGCCGGTCTTTCCCCCGCCTCACGGCGTTCCATCACGCGGACGTTCTCGCGCCCCTCGCTGTCCGAGCGTTTGAGCGACTTGAGCGCGAGCTTGAGCCGCCCCGTCAGCAGCGCCGCGCCGCCGACGGCCACCGCCGCCACGAGAAAGAGCACGCCCAGAGCCACCAGCGGCACCAAGACCAGCACGCCCAGGATGACCAGCATCCCCAGCCGAAAGGCCAGCAGCAGCTTCTGCATCGGCGTCACCGCCACCCCCGAGCCCCCCGCGCCGAAGGCCGCCTGACGCAGGAAGACCCGCGCCCCGTCGCTGCCCATATACGTGATCCGGCGGACGTCCATACCTGCATACTACGGAACGCTCCGCCGGGGCGTTCACCCCCCTTCTTCTTCCCTCACCGCCCCGCCAGGATCGTGCGGTACAGCCGTTCATACTCGGCCGAGAGCGTCCTCATCTCGAACCGCTGAAGCGTCCACGCCCGGCCTCGCTCGCCGAGCGCCCGCCGCTCGGCCTCCGGCATCGACAGCACGCCGTTCACCCCTTCAGCCACGGCCCGCGCGTCCTGCGTGCCGATGCGTGCGCCCGCCGCCTCCAGCTCCTGCCAGATGTCGGTCCCCTTCGTCGTCACCACGGGCGTGGCGCACGCCATCGACTCGATGAGCACGAAGCCGAAGTTCTCCTGGCTCGTCGGCAGGACGAACACGTCCGCGAGCTGATACAGCGACGTCTTGAGCTCGCCCGTCACCGGCCCGACCAGCCGCACGCGCTCGCCCAGGCCCAGCTCGGCGATGAGCCGGCGCAGCATGTCGGGGTATTCGCCGCGGTCGGGCCCGGCCAGCAGCACGACGGCCTTGGGGTGCTTCTCGAAGATGCTCGGCGCGGCACGGACAAGGTGCTCGACGCCCTTCTTCGCGTCGAGCCGCCCGAGGTAGAGCACGACCCGCTCGCCTTCCGCGACGCCGAACCGCTGCCGCGCCTCGTCCGGCCCCGGCAGTTGCTCGTACGGCTCGGTGTCGAAGATGAGCGGCAGGACGATCGGCGTGCAGCGCGGCCCGCCGCACCACGGCTGCGACTGCGCCCGCTCGGCCTCCGCCGTGAAGTGGACCGCCGCCGCCCCGCGGAGCAGCCGCCCCCCGGCCAGCGCCAGGAACAGCCGCTTCTTCATCGGCTTCTGCGCCATGCACCAGTCGTCGAGCATCCCGTGCACCGTCAGCACGTACGGCTTGCCGAGTTTCCGGAGCCGCGTAGCCAGAAAGACGTTGTCGATCAGCCACGGCGTGTGCAGGTGCACCACGTCCGCCCCGCGCAGCGCCCGCTCGGCGGCCTCGGGCAGCACCGCGCCCGGCCGAACACGCGGGATGGTGATCGCCCGCGCGCCCGGCTCGCCTTCCGCCCGCTCCGCCCATTCACGCGGCACGTCCTGCGCGTCGTGCGTCAGGAGCGTGATCTGGTGCCCCAGGTCGGCCATCACGCGGGTCATGTCCAGCACCGCGCGCGTCACGCCGCCCAGCTCGAACCGCACCAGTTCAAGATATTGCACCACCCGCAACGGCCGGTCGGCCGAGGTCGGCTGCGTCGGCGTGTTGGCGGGCTCTGCGATGGACATGGCCGGTCTTGGGGTGCGTGGGACGGGGGGCGGAGAGGAAGGTGCGGATGGTACGCGCCCGCGGCTGATCACTCGGGCGATCCACCCACTCAACACCCGCCGGCATGCAGCGTCAAGGTTTCGCGGTAGAGCTGATAGAGCCTCACCCCGACCGCCTCGGGGGAGAACGTCTGGCGGGCCCACGCCCCGCCGCGCACGACCTGCTCGTGATCGGGGCGATACCCGAGCCCCTTCATCAAGCCCGCGGCGAGCGCCTCATCATTGGGCTTGACCACGATCCCCGCGTCGGCCCCGATGATCTCGTGGGCAAACGGCAGGTCCTCGGTCAGCACCACGCCCGTGCCGACCGCCATCGCTTCGGGCACGACCAAGCCGAAACGCTCCCGCGTCGAGTTGAGCACGAGGCACTCGGCGCTGGCGAGCCCGGCCCAGCGGTCCTCGCCGCTGACCCAGCCGGCGAAGACCACGCGGTCGGCGACGCCGCTGCGCTCGGCGAGTGCGCGGAGCGACGCGACGTACGCCTCCTCGCCCGAGCCCATCAGCAGCAACCTGGCCTTCGGCCGCTTGGGCGCGACGCGCGCGAAGGCGTGCAGCGTCATCTCCAGCCGCTTCACCGGGTGCAGACGCCCCATGAAGACCGCGACCTCGTCACCGGCGCCCAGCCCGAACTTCTCGCGCCCCCGCCGCCGCAGCTCCTCCCGCGGCGGCAGGTCGGCGGGGAAATCCATCGGAAGCGGCACCACCGCGCCGCGGTGCCTGCACGAGCCGCACGGGAAGACGCTCGTGGCCCGCTCGCCGCTGGTGATGAAGACGAGCTTCTTGGCCCGCCGGAGCGCCGGCCGCAGACCGATCGCCAGGAACAGCTCTTTTTTGAACCGCTTGGTGTTGAAGGCGTCGCGCACGAGCATGCCGTGCGGCTCCCACACGTACGGGATGTCCGCGGCGTGCGCGGCTTTGGCCGCCGCGAGCAGGTCCGCCGACCACAGCCCGTGGATGTGCACCAGGTCGTGCGAGTGCCCGGTCGCCGCCTCGCCGCGCCGGTGCAGGCCGTCGGCGACCAGCCGCCCCAGCGACCGCGGCCGAAGGCCCCGGCTCACGTCCTCGGCCAGCCGCCAGCGGAAGCGTCGCTCCCCCTCGCCGCCGCCGGTCTCCTCGTCGGCGTTAATCGTCGCCCACGCCGGGTCGCCCGCGGGCGGGCGGAGGGTGTAGACCGTGAACGCGATGTCCGGCTGTGTGCGCAGGGCCGCCAGGGTGTTCAGCAACGCCGTGGACGTGCCGCCCCCCTCGGCATGGACGCTCATGGTCACCACACAGACGTGCATCATGAATCATGCCCCGGAGAAAATGAAACAGCGATGAATATCGTTTCATCATAAGGTTTTCCTGAAAACGGGGCGGCTTGCTTATCCGGACCTTGCTTCTCTCCCATCCGTGCCCCGGCACGCGGGATCACGGCCGCCGGTTTATTCGCCGGGCCCGCGGGCCGATACGCGCTGTATGGATTTCGACAGCCTGCAACTCGACCAGCCCCCCAAGTCGCGGATGATGCTGCAGCGGGTCATCGCCGTCGTCGCGGGGGTGGCCATCTTCAGCTTCATCGCCTCGACCCTCCGCCCCGGCAGTTCCGCGGCCTCCGAGAAAGCCACGCGGCACCACGCCGCGAACCTGACGGCGGGGGGAGCGGGCGGCACAGGGAACGCCCGCCGCGCCACCGACGCCGAGCACTTCTCGCGCCTCGAGACCGGCGGCCGGGCCGCGCCGGCGCACCCACGCGGCCTCAAGCCGCTGGGCAACATGCTCGGCCGCGACTACCTCACGTGGATCTACGCCTCGCCCGACGGGCCGCGCTTCACGATCTGCCGGCCCGACGGCGACATCCTCGCCGAAGACCTCACCGCCGACGAGGTGTACGCCCAGTTCCCCGACCTCGACATCAAGGGGATGGGCACGCCCGCCGACGCGGAGATCGGCCCGCTGATGCTGGCGCCCGAACAACCATAAATCACCCCGTCACGATCGGCAGCACGCGCTCGAGCACTTCGGCGGCGGCGCTCACGTACTTCGGGTGCCCCTCCCCCGCGATGAACGCCGGCACCGTCGCCGCCATCAGCACGCGGCGGATGTTGGCAAGCTCCGTGTAATCCTCCCCGGCGCGGATGCCCCGCTCGCGGCAGTGCCTGGCCAGCGTCGGCACGATCTTCACGCCGTCGAGCCGTTCGCTGCGACCCCAGAAGAGCCGCTCCAGGTACACCGCGTCCTCGACCCAGTGGCCGGGGTGCACCAGCGCCAGGTCGATGAGCACGATCGGCGACCGCGCCGGCTTGTTGTCGAGCCCGGGCGTGTTGGTCTTGGTCTCGGGGGTTGGGGAGGAGGGGTGGCGGCGCATCGCGTTGCCGGGGTGCAGGTCGCCGTGGCACCAGGTGTTGATCGGGCGGGCTTCCCAGCGGCTGACGAGCGCATCGAGGTGCCGCTCCACGCGCTTCAGCAACCCGGCCCAGCGCTCTTCCTCGATGAGCGCCCCTTCGGCGACGGCGTGCCGCGCCTTGGCCAAGAGCCGGGGCCAGTCCTCGCGCTTGGGGCGGATGTACGAACTCTGCGCGACCAGCGCCTGCTGGATCGGCCACAGCCGCTGGGCCCGCTCGTACCACTCCGCGGCTGAGTACAGCAGGTCCTCGATCCCGTCGCCGCACAGGTCCTTGTTGAGGGTCGACCCCTTGAGCCGCTCGACGACCAGCCACGCCAGGTCGTAGCCGCCCAGCTCGGTTCCCGCGGCCACCACGCTGGGGGTCGGCCCCACCGGGCAGCACCACGCCGAGCTGGAGCAGAGCCCGAGCCCGACCGTCCAGCGGTACTCGGCCGGCCCGACGGGGAGCTTCACCACCACGTCGATGGCGTCGCCGTCGTCGAAGCGGTACGTCGAAAAGCCCGTGGCCGCCCCGCCGGCCTGCCAAGTGGACTGGAACCACTCGATCTCGGAGAGCCGGCCGTCGGTCGCGGCGACGAGCGTCGGGGCCAGCAGCCGCGCCAGCCCGGAGGCGTCCCACCCCGAGCCTCCGCCCCCCGCGCCGAACCCCATTGGCGCGATCGATCCGTCATCGGCCATACCCACAAGGTATCGTCCACCCGGCGGGGATGTCGAGAGGCCACGGCAGGATTAACACCAGGGTCTTGGTAGCTCGGCGCTCCGAGCCGGGCACACGGCACGGAGTGCCGTGCCACCACAACCCCCCTCATTCCCCCAGGGCGACCCGCAGGGCCTCGATCGTCTCGACGGGGAGGTTCTCGGCCCGCTCACGGGGGTCGATGCCGAGCCGGGCCAGCGCCGCCGCGGCGTCCTTGCCGAGGACCGAGCCGATCTGCTTTCGGCGTTGCGAAAACAGCTTCTGCGCAAAGTCGGCCAGGGCCGTCGGGTCGGCGGTCTTCGGCTCGGCGAGGCGGTGCAGCACGACCATGCTGCTGTGCACGTCGGGCCGGGGCCAGAAGCACTCCGGCGGCAGGCTGGCCGTGCGCTCCGCCCTCGCCGTCGCGGCGGCAAGCACGCCGAGCGGGCCGTAGTCCTTCCCCCCCTCCCCTGCCAATACGCGGTCGGCGACCTCGCGCTGCACCGTCACCGCGAGCGTGACGCACGCCGGGTAGCGTGCGAGCAGGATCATCATGAGCGGCGTGGCCGCCCCGTACGGCAGGTTGGCGACCAGCGAAAAGCGATCAACGCCCCGCAGATGCTCGTCGAGCATCGGCGAGAGCGCGTGCTTGGAGGCGAGGCAGTCGCCGCGGAGGACGGTGAGGTGCTCGCCGTGCGCGATCTCGCGCCGGCCGTCGGCATCGGGGGACGACCGCTCGATGAGCATGTCGGCCAGCGCGTCGTCCAGCTCGCAGGCGATCACGCGGCAGCCGCGGGCGAGCAGCTCTTCCGTCAGCGTGCCGGTGCCGGGGCCGACCTCGACGACCAGATCGCCTTCGCCGACGCCGGCCTTGTCGACAAGCTGCCGAATGAGATTGTGATCGATCAAAAAGTTCTGGCCGAGTGACCGCTTGGGGCGCAGGCCGCGGGAGTCAAGGAGGGATTTGATCTGCGAGAGGGTTTGCATGGGGGAGCAGGGAGCAGGGAGCAGGGAGCAGGGAGCAGGAATGCTAACCTGTTGCCTGCTGCCTGTTCCCTGCTCCCTTTCTTACCACTCTCCTTTAAGAATCTTCTCGATCGCGTGCGCGACGCCCTGTTCGTCGTTGCCGCGGGTGACGACGTCCGCCGCGGCGAGCGCCTCGGGGATCGAGCTCGCCATCGCGATGCCGAGCCCGGCGCTTTGCAGCATCGTCAGGTCGTTCACGTCGTTGCCGATCGCGGCGATCCGCCGCGCACTCGTGCCCATCAAGCCGCCGAGGTGCTCGATCGCGGCCCACTTGTGCACGCCCTCGCCGAAGGCCTCCATGATGAGCACTTCGTTATCGTCGCCCTGCCGGGCTTTCTCGGGCACGACGGCCGCGAAGTGCTGCATCGTCGTCCGTCCCGCGAACTTCGCGGCGATCTCCTCGGCGATCGGCGTCGTCACCTTCCGCGGCCCGCACAAGCCGACACGCACCGTGTGCTCCGGGTGCGCATCCTCCGCGAGCCCGCGCACGATGATGTGCTTGACCTTGAGCTTCTCGAACCACCACAGGCTGATCGGGCTCACCGCCGGCAAGCCGAGCGGCGAGACGATCACGTAATCGTGCCCCGGCTCGAAGATGGTGGCCCGGCTCTCCGAGCCGGGCGCTGGCGCCCCTGTTTCGGTTTGTCCCCACGCCGCTCGGAGAGCGGCGTCCACCAAAGGCGGCGAAAAGGCCGCAGTACCCAGCGGGTCTTTCAACAGCATCGCCGCGTGGCCGCGGGCGTTGATCTCGGCGACCAGCTCGGCGACGAGCGCGTGCTCCATCGCGAAGCGATGGAGGGTTTGCCGCCGCACCGGGCAGGCGATGATCGCCCCGCCGGCGACGACGACGGGGTCGCGTTGCTCGATCTCCTCGGCGAAGTGACGGCACTCGGCCAGCCCGCGCCCCGTGCAGAGCGTGACGGCGATGCCGTGCCGGCGTGCGTCGCGGATCGCCTCCTTGCACGCGGCCGAGACGGTCCCCTTGGAGCACAGGAGCGTGCCGTCGAGGTCGATGGCGAGCAGGTCGTAGCGGGGATGGCGGGACGTAGACATGGAACGAGCGAGCGTAGGGAGAAGACCGGCGTCGGGCGTCAGGCGTGGGGCGTCGGTGGCATGACTGCTTGGTTGGACATCACCGGCATCCGGACGCCTCCGTATCAACTCCAGCGACAGACGCCTCACGCCCTACGCCTCACGCCTGCTTCCCCAGCACCTTCGCCCAGTCGCTCTTGTCGCGCGGCCGGATCTTCTTCGCCGGGTTTCCGCCGTAGATGGTCCAGGGTTCCAGATCCTTAAACGCGCACCCGCGTGCGCCGAGGATGGCCCCCTCACCGACGGTGACCCCGGGACCGACGAAGGCGTCGGCCGCGACCCACGCGTACGGCTCGACCGTCACCGGCGGGCGGAGCAGCAGCATCCGCCGCGTCTCGACCTCGTGCGTGCCGGCGCACAGGTGCGCGTACTGGCTGATCGAGACGTCGTGCCCGATCGTCACCGGGCCGAGGCAATACAGGATCGCGTATTCGCCGGCCGAGGAGTTGGTCCCCATCGACAGATGCCAGGGGATCTCGACCCGCACGGTGTTGTGGATGCGGCAGTTGGGGGCGATCTTGGCGCCGAACAGCCGGAGCAGCATCGACCGCCACCCCCACGCCCGGCGCGGCGACCAGCGGAAGAGCGTCCCCTGCACCAGGTACCACAGCAGCCGCCCGATCTTCTCCCCGGTCGTCCACGGGCTCGTATGGACAACGGGCTCGCTGGTGGGCGTCTGAGCCGTTGCCTGCGGCCCCGTCGGAGATGTCGGTGCGGTGCTCATCGTGTGATCTTCCATCGGCATCACGAACCCCCGAGCCGAAACCCGAAAAGACTATCATCGTGCCCGACGCCGACCGTGACCGCATGATAGGTTTCCGTCCGGAGACTCCCGCCGATGACCGCCGATGCCTCGTCTTCAACGACCTATCTGGGGAGCGACGGCTCCGAGCCGGGCACGGTCTGGCCTCCGGCCGGGGAGAGGCCGCCGGTGTCGGTGGTCATCCTGACGTTCAACGAAGAGATCAACATCGCCGCGTGCATCCGCTCGTGCGCGTGGTGTGACGACGTGCACGTCCTCGACAGCGGCTCCACCGACCGCACACGCCAGATCGCCGAGGAGATGGGGGCCAAGGTCCACGTCAACCCCTTCACCTCCTTCGGCGACCAGCGCAACTGGGCGATCGACCACATCCCCTGCAAGCACCCGTGGCACTTCCACCTCGACGCCGACGAGCGGTTCACGCCGGCGCTGGTCGCGGAGATGCGCCGCCGCCTCGGCGCGGACGGCTCGCTGCCGACCGAGTCCGCGTACCTCTGCCCCAACAAGATGATGCTCATGGGGCGCTGGCTCAAGTGGTCGGGGGGCTACCCGGCCTACCAGATGCGGCTGTTCCGCTACGGAAGGTGCCGATTCGTCGACTTCGGCCACGGGCAGCGCGAGCAGTGCGACGACCCGATCGGCACGCTCGACGAGCCGTATTACCACTACAACTTCAGCAAGGGGCTTTTGGAGTGGTTCTACAAGCACAACCACTACTCGACGCGCGAGGCCGAGGAGGCGATGCAGGTGCGGAGCCGCGGCAGGCCGACGCTCGGGCAGCTGCTGGGCCGATCGACCGTCGGCGAGGGGATGACCAAGCGCCGCGCGTGGAAGAACCTCTCGTACTTCCTCAAGGGCCGCCCGCTGTGGCGGTTCATCTACAACTACATCGCGAGGCGGGGCTTCCTCGACGGGCGGGCCGGGCTGCGCTACTGCGCGATGATCAGCGTCTACGAATACTGGACCGAGCTGAAGATCCGCGAACGGGCCCACCCCTGGGGCGAGAAGATCAGCCGAACGGTCGAGCGGATGACCGGGCCGATGATCGCTCCTGGTAGCTCGGCACTCCGTGCCGAGCGTGGGCAAACGGATTCAGCTCCGCTCGCGCCCGGCTCGGAGAGCCGGGCCACCAGAAACACGGGCCGCGTCGACGTGCTCATCCCGACGCTCAACGAGGCGCCGGTCATCGGCGAGACGGTCACGAACGCGTTGCAGGTCGGGCCGGTCTTCGTGCTCGACTCGTGCTCGACCGACGGCACGCAGGAGATCGCCCGCGCGGCCGGCGCGACGGTCGTCGAGCACGCCTTCGAAGGCTACGCACGCCAGAAGAACTGGGGCCTCGACCACCTGCCCATGACCGGCGAGTGGGTCTTCATCCTCGACGCCGACGAACGCTTCACCCCCGAGCTGCGCGACGAGGTGCTCCGCACCGCCGCCGACCCCGCCTCGGCCGACGGGTACTTCGCCAACCGCGTCGTCGTCTTCATGGGCCGGCCGATCCGCCACGGCGGGCTGTACCCGTCGTGGAACCTCCGCCTCTTCCGCCACGATAAGTGCCGCTACGAGGACCGCTCGGTGCACGAGCACATGGTCTGCGACGGGCCGACGACGTACCTCAAGCACGAGATGGTGCACATCCGCTCCGAGAGCGTGCAGGAGTGGATCAGAAAGCACATCCGCTACGCCGACCTCGAGAGCGACGAATGGGTGAAGCTCAAGTTCGGCCAGGAGGCCGGGGCGGAGCCGGGGCGGCTGTTCCGCTCGGCGATGCGCTACCGGCAATGGCTGCGGCGTGAGGTCTGGCCGAGGACGCCGCTCAAGCCGGTGCTGCGGTTCTTTTACATGTACTTCGGGCGGCTGGGCTTTCTCGACGGGCTGCCGGGCGCGCACATGGCGGTGATGATGGCCGCGTATGAGTACATGATCGACCTGCTCTACAAGGACAAGCTCGACCGGATCAAGCGGGGGATCGACCCCCCTCCCCTCCCCGCGCCGCCCCCCCCGCGCCCCCAGCCGCCGCCGCCGCCCCCCGCCGCCGCACGGACGGAGCGAAACCCACAGGCCGCCGGGTACGAGGCGATCTTCCGAGGCTTCCACGACAAGCCTTGGTTGCAGGGGATGTTTTGGTGGAAAGTCGGCACGAACGGAATTGGCCGTGAAAGCCGTGACAATGCACACGCTCCTTGGGGCAAGCCGGCGATGGACGTGCTGAAGAATTGGTACCTGAGACTGTAGCTGCGGCGAATGGAAACGCGGCGGCACTTGGGCTGCCGCGTCTCCATTCAGCAAGCGTTTAGTTGCCAGGCGCGGCTGGCGGGCGGCCTTGCCTTTGACCCGGGCCACGTCCGCCTGGGCCGCGTCGAGCGGGCCTCGGCGGCTCGTTGACGAAGGCTTGGGAATCCGTCGCAGCTATCGTGACGACTC
>CAZZDW010000005.1:0-64411 GCA_964652945.1 uncultured Phycisphaeraceae bacterium | reverse complement strand
CGCAACCGCCGACGCTCGAAGAACCGTCGCCCCCGTCCCCCTTCGTGATGAAGGACCTTCGGGAGGCACGTCGGACGCGGTTGGTCTTACCCGACGCCGGTGTAGGCGACGGGACAGGACGAACGCCGCGGCCGATGACGGAAGGAGCGTACTGCGCTTATGGCTCGTTACACCGGTCCCAAGTTGAAGCTGTCCCGCCGCGTCGGCTCGCCGATCGAGGACACCCCCAAGCACACGTCCAAGCGTCAGTTGACGTACCCCGGCATGCACGGCTACCGCGGCCGGCGGCTGCGCGACTTCGGCATCCGCCAGCGCGAGAAGCAGAAGCTGCGGTACCACTACTCGATGATGGAGAAGCAGTTCCGCCTGGCCGTCGGCGAGGCGCAGCGCCTGCCCGGCAACACCGGCGAGAACCTGATGCGCCTCTTGGAGACGCGGCTGGACAACGTCGTCCGCCGCGCGGGCCTGGCGCGGACCATCTGGGCGGCGCGGCAGATCGTCGCCCACGGGCACGTGCTGCTCAACGGGCGCAAGACCGACCGGCCGTCGTGCCGGGTGGAGGTCGGCGACGTCATCACGCTCAAGCCGAAGATCGAGAAGCTCGTCCGCGAGAACATGGAGTCGATCTCCGGGCACGAGGTGCCGGGGTGGATGGACTTCAACCCCGGCGAGCTGACCGTCCGCATCGTCGCGCTGCCGACGTCCGACCAGGTGCCGTTCGACGTCAACACCAACCTCATCATCGAGTTCTATCCGTGATGTAGAACATGCTGTGAGAGAGGGGCGTGCCGCCCCTCTCTCGCTCTCCCCTGCTTAGGACGCTCGGATCCGGTTGTGCAACGAGACGCGAGCGGAAGCGAGCGTGTAGAACGCTGAAAGCCTGAGCACGCTCGCTTCCGCTCGCGTCTCGTATAAGTCGCTCTACGACGCTCATCGCCTATCACACTCCCCTCGTGCTGCTTCAAGGGGGAAGAGCACGCCCCCAAGGGGCGAGCCGCTCTCGTATCGCAGTTCCACACAGATCGCTCTCGTTTGCTACGCTTGCACTTCTGATCACTTAAGGAACTCTTCCCCATGCTCAAGTTTTTGCGGAAGTACAGCAAGTGGATCCTCGTCGTCGGCGGCTCGCTGCTGATGATCGCCTGGCTCGTCCCCGCCGGGTTCCAGCAGATGAGCAAGCACCGCAGCGACCCGGTCTTCATGACCGTCGACGGCGAGAGCGTCCACCAGTCGGCGATCTCCCACGCGGCGTACGAGCTCGACGTGCTCAAGCAGTTCGGCGCCCAGCCGACGGACAAGCCGGAGCACTGGTACCTGCTGACCCGTGAGGCCGAAAAGGCCGGCTACATGGGCGGGCTCTCCGACGCCCAGCTCATCAAGGACGAGCTGATCGAGCAGATGACGGCCCAGTCGATCATCCAGCAGTACCCGCAGTTCCGCCAGGTGATCCAGTACATGCGGAACACGCCGCAGTGGCAAAGCGAGCGCGAGCGGATCACCCAGCAGCTCCCGCAGTTCATCTCGATGCTGGCGACCAAGGCCGGGGGGAGCCCCGACGCGATCAACCTGATCCTCGCGAAACTCGCGGGCGTCGGGCGGATGCAGCGGGCGTACGTGCAGACGCCGCGGTATTCCGACCGCCGGCTGGCCTCGCAGACGCGCGAGCTGATGGACTCGGCCAACATCGATTACCTGTTCATCCCCGCCGAGGCGTACACCGGCGAGGTCGCCGACCCCGACGAGGCGACGCTCGAGGCGTTCTACGACCGCTTCAAGGATGTGCCGGCCGCCGACGCGGTCGTGGACGACCCCGACGTGACGCCGGGGGGCGAATACGGCATCGGCTACCTCATGCCGGCCCGCGTGAAGCTGACCTCCCTCACGCTCGACCGCGCGGCGATCAGCCAGGCGGTGCAGCCCAGCGAGCTGATGGTGCAGAAACGCTTCCTCGACCGCTACCCCGGCGGCAACGTGCCCGAAGACCTGAAGATGACCCCCGACCAGGCCAAGGCGCAGATCCGCGAAGAGATCCGAAGCGAGTTGGCGGACAAGGCGATGAAGACCGCCCAGGACGCCGTGCGGGCCGAGTTCGCCAAGTCGACGAGCAAGCTCCCGTCGGAGGGCGATTACAAGAAGCTGCCCGAAGACTGGGCCCAGCAGCGGCCGGACTTTGCCGCCGCGGCCCGCGCGGTCTCGCAGCGGCTGCGCGAGGTCGAGAACATCGTCGTCCCCGCGCCGTCGGTCTTCAGCGGCGATGCGTGGCAGACGGCCCGCGACCTGAGCGGGCTGGCGGGGATCGGCCGCGCCTACTACGCCCAGGCGGGGCGGCAGCTCCCGTTCCCGTACCTGGCGATGAAGGTCCGCGAGATCGCCGGCGGCAACGAGCAGCACCTGCAGGTGGGCCTGCCGGCCGTCGACGTGCTGGTCGACCAGATGGGCAACCGCTATTTCTACATGATCACCGACGCGCGGAAGCAGTCGAGCCCGGCCTCGCTGGACGAGATCCGCGAGCAGGTCGTCCGCGATTACAAGCAGCTCCAGGCGTACGAGCAGCTCAAGGGGCGGGTCGACGAGTTCCGCCAGAAGGCCGCCGGCGAGGGGCTCGACCAGCTCCTCGCCCAGCAGCAGGAGCGGCTCAGCGAGGGCGACCCGACGCGCACGTCGTTGAAGATCGATCAGGCGACGGTCGGCCGCTGGCAGCCGCCGCGTGATCCGCGGCTGGACAACGACGCCTTC
Organism: uncultured Phycisphaeraceae bacterium; assembly: GCA_964652945.1. Taxonomy (GTDB): domain Bacteria; phylum Planctomycetota; class Phycisphaerae; order Phycisphaerales; family UBA1924; genus CAZZDW01. The sequence continues at coordinate 61,675 of CAZZDW010000005.1, read as the reverse complement.
CGCGACGCGGTGCTCGCTAAGGCCGAGACGCTCGACCCCTCCAAGCCCACCGACGAGGTGCCGGCCGAGGAGCGGACCGTCGCGACGGCCGTCCCCCGCTCGCTGGGCGTGGTGGTGGGCGTCATCAAGTCGTTCGTGCCGGTGACGCGGGAGAACTACCTGAGCGGGCAGACGCCGGTGATGGGCCAGATGCCGCTGGTGACGCGGCTCAACACCCGTGCCGCCGAAGAGAGCAAGACCGACAGCCCCTTCACGCTCGACAAGCTCGTGAAGCGGATGAACGTCGAGTTCACCGGCCCGCGCCACGACGAAGACCAGGAACAGCAGGGCTGACCCCTGTTTCTCGGACGCGGCACGCGGCCTGGGGCTGAGCCCCGCGGCTTTTTCACGCCGTCTGCGTCCTAAACTTGCCGGCCCATGAGTGCTTCCCCTTCCAGCCGCCCGAACGTCTACCTCGAGACGTTCGGCTGCCAGATGAACGAACTCGACAGCGAGCTGGTGACGGGGGCGCTGCGGGGTCTGGGGTACGAGTTCACCAGCGAGCGCGAGTCGGCCGAGGTGGTGCTCTACAACACCTGCTCGGTGCGTGAGCACGCCGAGCAGAAGGTCTGGAGCCGCCTGGGCGAGGACAAGCTGCGCAAGGCCGAGCGCCCCGGCATGGTCATCGGCGTGCTGGGCTGCATGGCCGAGCGCGACGGCAAGGATTTGATCCGAAGGATGCCGCAGGTCGACATCCTCTGCGGCCCGGGCGAGCTCGATAAGCTGCCGACGCTCCTCGACAACGCGGTGCGGACGCGCCGGGCGATGCTCGACGCCCCCCCCACGTGCGTTGGCGCGACCGATAGAAGCCCTGTCAAGAAGCTCAAGTCCGCGAGCGAGGTGGCGCTGCAGGGGAGCACGTCGCGCCGCTCGGCGACGCTGGCCGCTGCGGAGGACACGCTCGAGCTGCTCGACCTCTCGCGGAGCGTGTCGGCGGTCGAACACCACGGCTCGGCGTACGTGCGCATCACCCGCGGCTGCAACAAGTTCTGCACCTACTGCGTCGTGCCCTTCACCCGCGGGGCCGAGATGCACCGCCCGCCGGAGCACATCGTCGACGAGTGCAAGCGCCTCGCCGACGCGGGCGTTGTCGAGGTCACGCTGCTGGGGCAGACGGTCAACCACTATCGCTTCGAGCATCACTCGGCGGTGACGCTCGGGGGCGTGGTCCAGCCGCAGAAGGGCCGGTCGTATAAGGGGGGGCATCGCGCCGATCCCTTCCGCGGCGAGCACGTGACGACGTTCGCCGACTTATTGGCGCGGATCCATGAGGAAGTCCCGTCGATCCAGCGGCTGCGCTTCGTCACCTCCTACCCGCGCGACTTCGGCGACGACGTCCTGCAGGTGATCCGCGACCACCCGCGCATCTGCCGCTACCTGCACGTGCCGGCGCAGAGCGGGTCGAACCGCATCCTCGGCATGATGAACCGCGGCTACAGCGTCGAGGAGTACGACGAGTTCCTGGTTCGGGCGCGGGAGTACCTGCACCAGCCGGAGATCGGCCGTCCTCTGAGCGTCGCCGGCGACATCATCGTGGGCTTCCCGACCGAGACCGACGAGGACTTTGCGAAGACGGTCGCGATGGTCGAGCGGAGCCGGTACAAGAACTGCTTTATCTTCAAGTACTCGCCGCGGCCGGGCACGATCGCGTACGACAAGATCCCCGACGACGTGCCGGAGGAGGTCAAGCGGCGGCGGAACAACGAGCTGCTGGCCGTGCAGGACCGCGTCGGCGAAGAGGTCATGCGCGAGTACCACGGCATGATGCTCGAGGTCTTCGTCGAGGGGCTGTCGGTGCACGAGCAGAAACGGCGCGAGGGGAAACTGGGCGCGAGCGGACACGCCAAGAATGGACACGGCGGCGGAGGCGTCTCGCTGACCGTGGGTGGCAAAGTGCTCGGGGGGGGCGGGGGGAGCGAGCGTGAGCCGGGGCGCGCCGCCCCGGAAGTGGCTTGCTCAACGAACGGCAGCCACGTCTACGGCGAACCCGATGCTGCTGCCGTCGAGCACGCGTCGCTCCAGCTCTCGGCCCGCACCGACGGCGACGTGATCGTCCACATCGACGTGCCGACGGGCTCATCGGTCGATCCCCGCTCGCTCGTCGGCAGGGTCGTGCCGGTGAGGATCATCGAGACGCGCTCGCTCGCGCTCCGCGGCGAACTCGCCCGCTGAATTTTTCCGAGAACGCGGAGATGCGGAGAACTGCGGAGGCGCAGAGAAATGCAATTTTTTGAACACGGAGGTCACGGAGGATCACGGAGAAAGACATTCAGAGAAGATAAGACTGAACGCGAAGGCCTCGACGACTCGAAAAGACCCGATTGATGACGCCATGACTGTTTTCTTCGCGCCTTCGCGATCTTCGCGTTCACCCCTGTCTTGTGTATTCTCCGTGTCCTCCGTGACCTCCGTGTTCAAAATGTCTTCTCTGCGTTCTCCGCTTTCCTCCGCATCTCCGCGTTCTCCGAAGTCTTCGGGTACACTGCGCACATGCCCGAATCTCACAAGAAGACGGTCTTGCCCGATGCACGCCGCTCACCCCGCTTCGCCGGCGTCTGCACCTTCTGCCGATACCCGCGGCTCGAAGACGTGACCCCCGAAAACACCCCCGTCGACTGGGCCCTCTACGGCGTCCCCTTCGACGCCGGCGTCACCTACCGCCCCGGCGCACGCTTCGGCCCCCGCGCCATCCGCGAGGCCTCGCAATACGTCAAACGCTACTCGATCGAGCACGGGCTCGACCTGTGCGAGACGCTGAGCATCGCCGACGCGGGCGACTCGCCGGTGAAGCCGTATTCGTGCAAGGAGAACGCCGACGCGCAGCTCGAGTTCGCGAAATCACTCGCCGACCCCGCGTCGACCAGGCTCATGGCGATCGGCGGCGACCACAGCATCGCCTACGCCAACATCAAGGCGACGTGGCAACGCCGCAAGCCCAAGGAGGGTCTCGCGCTCGTCCATTTCGACAGCCACCTCGACACGGTCGACCAGGTCTGGGGCGAGCGGTTCGGGCACGCCTCGCCCTTCCGCCGCGTGATCGAGGAGGAGCTGGTCGACCCGCGGCGGATGATCTCGATCGGCGTGAAGGGGCCGCTCAACACCGGCGACGACCTGAAGTTCGCCAAGGACCACGGCGTCACGGTCCTCACCTACGAGCAGTGGCGCACCAAGGGCGACGCGCCCCTGCGGCAGTTCATCGACCGCCTCGGCGACGACGAGGCGTACCTCACGTTCGACATCGACTGCGTCGACCCCGCCTTCGCCCCCGGCACGGGCACGCCGAGCGTCGGCGGCTTCTCCTCGGCCGACGTGCTCGGGCTCCTCCGCGCGTGCAAGGGCCTCAACGTCGTCGGCGCCGACGTCGTCGAGGTGCTCCCCGACCGCGACACGGCCGGCATCACCGCGCTGCTCGCGGCCCACGTGATGTTCGAGGTGCTCTGCCTGGATGCCGTTGACAGGCGTGGGGCGTGAGGCGTCTGGCGTCGGTCGCTGGAGTGTTGATCGACATTCGAAAAACACACGGTTCTGCGAATGCCGAATCCCGAATGCCCAATGCCGCTTTGAGCGGTCATGACACCGACGCCCCACGCCTTTCTTCTCACGGGTTCCGCAGCGCCAGGATCAGCTCGACCTTGCCGGTGTGCTGGTTGAGGCGTTTGGCGATCTCGACGCTCGGCAGCCCCTCGTCGGCGAGGCGGTAGATCTCGCGCGAGATCGCCCCCCCCGCCCCTCCACCATTTTCTTCGTTCATCGTCTGGTCGTCGGCGTTATGCCCGTGGATGTCGATCCCACGGGGGACGCCGTCGTCCCCGTCGTACGGGAACGCGGCGAGCGCCTCCGGCCGCCGCGCCGGCGAACCGGGCGGGATGACGATCGGCCGCTCGGACCCGGTCAGCCGCTCCAGCCGCGCGATGCGCTGCTCGGCGTCGGCGATGAGTTCTTCCAGTCGTGCGGCCTGCTTGTCCAGCCGCTCGGCGATCCCGTCGGCCAGCTCGCGGAGGTCGGCCGCCAGGGCGTGGGCGGCAAGCGCCGAGTCCTCCCCCGCCTCCCGCCCCGTGTCGAAGCCGCCCTTCCCGGACCCCGCGCCCCGCCAATCCCGGCCGGCCAGCGTCTTCCACGCGATCACCGCCAAAATACACCCGCCCGCCCCCAGCAAAAGCCACGGCAGCAGGCTTGCCGCGTACGCCGTCCACGCCGCGAGCGTCGTATCGTCTCCCGCGGCAGCCGGCGTCCCCGGGGCGTCCCCCTCGACCGCCGCCAGGATCGTCAGCATCGTTCGAAACAGGCCCATGAGCGAGCATCGTACCAAATCCGGGGGCGATCGTCGGCCCCCCGCCGCCACCTCCGCCCCCGCTCCCCCCACCCCCCCCCCACCCCGCGCCGCTTCCGACGCGGCCCGGCGCGAGATCGTTCGTGCGTGGCGTCGCCTGACCACGCCCCCCACCGACCGCCGCGCCGGGCCGGGGGCGGGCACGCTCGTCGCCTGCTCAGGCGGGGCCGACTCGGCGGCTCTGGCGATCGCCCTCGCCGGGGCACGCACCAGCAACGGCTCCCCCACCATCATCCTCGGGCACGTCGTCCACGACCTCCGCCCGGAAAACCAGGCGCTCGCCGACCGCGACGCGGTGCGCGAGCTTGCCGCACAGCTCGCCTGCGGCTTCCTCGAACGCCGCGTCGCCTGCCGCGGCGAGCACGGCAGGCAGCGGAACCTCGAAGCGGCCGCGCGAAGGCTGCGATACGCCGCACTCGCCGAGATGGCGGCCGAGGCGAGCCTCCCGTTCGTCGCGACGGCGCACCAGGCAACCGATCAACTGGAGACCGTGCTGATGGGGCTGATGCGCGGGGCCGGGCCGCGGGGCCTGGCGGGGGTGAGGCCGAGGCGGGCGATGTGCGCCGGGGCGGCGGGGGGGCGCCCCGGCTCACGCAACGAAGGACCGACGGTCCAGCTCATCCGCCCGATGCTCGGCGTGACGCGCGAGGACGCCGAGGCGATCTGCCGTGAGGGAAACTGGGCATGGCGCGAGGACGCGACCAACGCCGACACCACGCGGCTGCGCTCGGCGCTCCGCCACCGCGTGCTGCCGATCCTCCGCGAGATCAGGCCGAATGTCGAGCACCGCGCCGCCGCCGCGGCCGGGCTCTTGCGCGAGAACGCCGCACTCATCACCCAGCTCGCCGAGCTGCTCATCGAGCAGTCGGCCACGCACACGCGGAGCGGCATCGTCTTCAACCGCACGCTGTTGCGCACCGCCCCGGCGATCGTGGCCGGCGAGGCTTTGCGCCTCGCGGCTCAGCAACTTACAGAACACACGGGCGCAGACCGCCTCTCCCAGCGCATGGTCCGCGACGCGCTCCGCGCCGTCCGCGACGCCAGCGGCGAGCCGCGCTCGTTCCAATGGGGACGCATGTCCGTCCGCGTCGGCAAAGCCGACGTGACGCTCGCTCGCGAGTGAAGGCAGGATCGAATCCGGCACGAAAGTTGATGGCGTTTTCTACTCACCACATCTGTGGGAAGGTCGCGGATACACTTTGCCAGTATGGGACAAGCGCATTTCTGCGACGTGGGGCACGGCGATTGCACGATCATTCAAGCCAACTCCGGCACCTACCTTGTGGATTGCCACGATATCCAGAGGTATTCCCACCTACTTCCAACATCGAAGGTGTTGCCGGGGGTCTTCGTGACCCACCAGCACCGGGACCACTACTCGGGCTTGCAGTACCTGAAAAGTCAAGGCTACAGCATCAACTGTCTAATCTACTCACCGTATGATCGTCAGTGGGACGACGCGAGTTCGCCTCGTGACGAATGGGATGAGTTCAACTCGCTTCGTGACTACTTCGTGAACCGAGGCACGAAGACATGGACACCATACCGACAAGAGAACTTCAACGAGCGGTTTTGGAATGCTGGTGACATCTCTTTTGAAATCCTTGCGCCATTTCGTGACTTGGCAACGAGTCCCACGCGAGAACTGCACGATGCCTGCCTCGTGGTAGGCGTGTACGCTGGCCAGCGACGTTTTCTGATTGCTGGCGATGCGTCTGATTACAGTCTGAACGCGATTGCACGCAACACCACAAACTACTGTAATGACCTGCTTCGGGCGAGCCATCACGGAAGCCTCAAAGGCGCAGACTTGGACTTCGTGAAGAAGGCGAACGCCAAGTACACGGTGGTGTCAACACAGGCCGGGGTATTCTCCAACGTGCCGCATCCGACCGCCATGCAACGTTACCGCGACAACACCAGCGAAAAGGTCTTCCGAACGGATCAGGGCGGATCGGTGAACGCGGGATTCTGACATGGGTGACTACCTCTCTCGGCTGACGTTTTACGACATCGTGGGCTATCTATTGCCCGGCGCAGTCGGGTTGTTGGCATTGGCAGTGGTGTGCGCGCTCATCAACCCCGCTTGGGCAGTAGCGGAACCGTCCGGTGCCGGGGCGTGGACGCTGGCAGTCGTTGGGACATATTTCCTTGGCCACGCCATTCAAGGCATTGCGTTTCGGATTCTGTCACGCAGCCGTATGCGGGATGCTGTCGCTCGCGCCGCCTCACCCACAGTCGATGCGGTTGTGACCCGCGCATTGGAATCAAACGGATCAGTTCCTGGCAAGTCAGTAGCGGAGCGATTTGCGGCCTTGGACGCCCTGAAGATTGACTTTGCTGATAGGGAAGTCTTCACCGCTCGGCAAGGGTTCTACCGGGGTTCGTCCGTTGCGTTTGGGCTACTTTTCATCGCTTTGGCCGTGGCGGCGATCTGGGGGCGCGCGATATCGGTATTCGGCTACGACGTGCCCCGCGCAATGGCGATGGTTGGCGCAATCCTGAGCGTTGGCTGCTGTGGCATATTCGCCCTGCGATACCGTGATTTCATCCGGCACGAGATCGAGTATGCAGCAGCCGCAGGGCTGAAGACGAACAGGTAGTTTTGTGACCCACCTGTGACCCACCACCCCAACCGCTCCCACGCACGTCCAATAAAAACGCCCCCGGCATGATGCCAGAGGCGTTTTCAAGCGAGGCGGACGGGACTCGAACCCGCAACCACCGGATCGACAGTCGCGCCCTATCCGGCATAGACGATGCAGGCCGATGCACCTAGCCGAATAGCGCGCAAGTGACCTTGGATTCTGGGCTTACAGAGGCGATATTACACCCGGCAAGTCTTCCGTCGATGCGGGTTGATGCACGCGAGTGCGAGCAACTCCTAGCCGGACTAGCCGAGTGAGGACCGCCGATGGGAGCCCGCCGACCGACACTCCGATTCCGCTTCGAGAAGGCCCACCTCTTGGCCGTGGCGAACGGCCAGAGCGTGCGCGCGCCGGGCATCGTGGATGAGGCGGGCGAGCCGATCACGCTGGCCCGCCCCGCCACGGGCGAAGTGACGTGGTTCGATTCCAAGCAACCGGCCCTCGCGGTTCGCGTACCCGCCTCCGGCGCGGTGCGGTTCATGCTCTATACATGGATCGACCGGAAGCCTGTGAAGCGGAACCTCGCCCCTGTCCGCGTGGACGGGTGGAGTGTGGAACGCGCCCGCGATGAGGCGCAGCGTCGCCGCGTCCGCATTGCCGATGGACTCCCCGAACTGGTGGACACCGAAGAGGAGACACCGACCCTCGCGCCGGGCGAGTTGACGTTCCGCGCCGTGGCGGGCCGGTACTTCCAGGCGCACAAGGGGAAGTTGCGGACGTGGCGGGAACTCGTGCTCGCGTTCCGTAAGCACGTCAAGCCCCATGCCCGTGTGCCCATCCCCGCCGTCGATACCGAGTGGTTGCGCCGCATCCACTCCCGGATCACGGCGGAGGGCCACCCCGGAGCCGCGAACCGCACGCTCTCCCTTCTCTCTGCGATCCTCGCGTGGCACCTCCCGGAAGGCGCGCCGAACCCGGCTCGCGGTGTCGTGCGGAACAAGGAACACCAGCGCCAACGGACGTTCAACGATGCCGAGTTGCGGGCGCTTCTCCACGCAATCGACGTGTACGAAACCGAAACCGTGAGCGTCTCCGGCAACGAAGGCACCGACCCCGCCGAGTGGCCGGAGTACCGCAAGCCGAAGGACGCGGCGAAGTTGGCCGAAGCCCGCGAACGCTGGCGCGAGAATCTCGCCGCGAAGCAAGCGAAGGCCCGCGAGAACCGCCGCACGGCGGCGGACCTCCTCCGGCTCTGCCTCTGGACCGGCCAGCGAGCCGGGAACGTGCGGGCGATGAAGTGGTCCGCCGTGGACTTCATCGGTGGAACGTGGCGAATCTCCGCTCGGTACTTCAAGAATGGCGATCCGCACACGGCGGGCCTTCCCGATGAGGCTCTCGACATTCTGAAGCGCCGCAAGGCGAGCGCCGAGCCCGGCGAGGTGTACGTCTTCCCCGCCGGGAACGGCAAGAGCAAACGCGGTCACTTCCTCGCGTATCACGACGCTTGGAAGCGGGTGAAAGAACTGGCGGGCATCGAAGAGACGGACGAAGGAACGCGGCTCCATGACCTTCGCGCCAACCTCGCTACCCGAATGTCCGAGACGGGCGAGAACGCTTTCGTGATTCAGCGTGCGCTCGGACACCGGAGCATCCGCACAACGGAGCGGTACGCCCGCCCCGGCACGGAAGCGGTGCGAGCGGCGATCCAGCGCACGGCGGGGAAGGTGCGAGACGCGGTGAAGCGTGGAGAGGAGGGCGTAGCGTGAAGGCCAAGCCGATACCGGACAACTCACCGGAGGGACACCTTCGCCGCGCTCGCATCGTGGGTGAGAAGCAATGGGCCGCGATCGTCAAGGTTGCGGACGCGAGCCGCGCGCGCCGCGAAGCCGAGATTACCGCGATGCCCCCGGAGGAGCGAATCGCCGCGCGGCTCGTGGAGAGCCGCGAAGCCGATGTGTACGAAGTTCTCTACCCGTTCATCATGGAAGCGGGAGACGCTTGGGAAGAGAAGATGAAAGACCCCGCGTTCGCACGGAGGGTTGAACGCGCCCTCTCGAACGCGCGCCGTCTCCGCACCGACCGGCTTCACGCGGAGGAGGATCGTGCGGCGGGCCTCATCGGGCCGACACCGACCGGGAGAATGTCCAAGCCCATGACGCGGAAGGCGATTCAATCGCTCGTGCGAGCACGCTATCCGCGTGACACAGTGAACCTTGACCGATGGTGGGAGCGCCGCATCGTCAAGGCCGGAATCGTGGTCGATGCCGAGCACTACCGGGCCGTGCGAATCGACCTCGGGCAACTCCGCACGTCTCTTCCGTTGCTCACCGAAGCCGATATCGCCCCACACCTCGCGGCGTGAAGTGACGCCGAAGTGACGCGATCCGTTCCGCGATCACACAAACAACCTGAAACGAAACGCCTGCGCAGTAACGTTTAGCACGGGGTCTATGTGCCCCGTGTGGAGAACGTTACATGAGCACAAGCACTTCAACTAGGGCTCGTAAGCGAGAGGAACGAGAGGCATCCGTTCTCTTCGCCCTCCCCTCGGAAGCCCCGATCACTCTCGGCGAAGCCGCGATGCTCGCTTCTGTGAGCCTCCGCCACCTCATGGCGGAACGCTCGCTCGGACGCGGGCCGAAGTGCTACACGCTCGGACGCAAGGCAATCCGCACCACCAAAGGCGACGCCCTCGCGTGGGCTACGTCGCGCCCGGAGAAGACACGATGAGCGCCGAGCCCAGATTCCTGACCGTCCAAGAGTGCGCGGACCTTGTTCGCGTCTCAACCCAGACCATCTATCGGTGGATCGCCGAGAACCGCATCCCCTCCATTCGGATCGGGGACACTGTTCGCGTCCCTGCACGCTGGCGCGACAAAGTGCTCGCGGCGGCGGAGAGCGGGCCGAGCACGGACGATGGGAGGGCCGCACAGTGAGCGCTCTCCGCGACGCGATCCTCGGCTACGTCATCGCACATGACCACGTTACGTTCGCGGAACTCACCCGCGAGTTCGGCGCACGGTTCAACATGCGCGGCGACACTGGACTTGCACCCCAGTCGATTCCCACGATCCTCTATTGGGCCGGAATGAGCCGGGAGTTCTGCGATGCGATCAATGTGCTTACCAGCAACGGCGGGCCGCTCTCGCTCGCGTTGTGCTCGCCACTGGTCTACATGATCGACGGCACGACGCTTGATCTTCCCATCGCTACGAAGGCTCACCCGTACAAGCACGATCACTGGTTGCCCGTCGTCATTCGCCCTCGGGAGAAGTACGAAGCGGAGGAGCGTGAGCGCGCATGAGTTACCTCGGCGACTCCAACCCGCCCGAGCCGATCCGCTTCAACGCGGATGCGCCGCTCTCCATCGGAGACGCCGCGCGTCGATACCGCGCGATGGGTCTTCGGGAGGTGGCGCTTGAGCCGCGATCCAAGCAATCCGTAGGGAAGTGGAGCATCGCCCGCGAACCCGGCACGCTGGATGCGCTCTACGCGGGGAGCGCGAACGTGGGAATCGTGCTCGGGAAGAACTCACGTGGACTCACTGACATTGATTGCGATTGGTCGGAGGTAGCGGCGCTCCTGGTCCGCTCCGCCACGCTCGCGCCGTGCCCATCGTTCGGGCACGAGAACCGCGCCGCCTCTCACTTCCTCTTCCTGTGCGAGGGCGAGCACCGAATCACCAAGTTCGGATTCACGAAGGATGAGGCGGCATCGCTCGGACTCTCACCGGACGATAAGGCGATGGTTGCCGAGATTCGCGGGAACGGGCACTACACCATGTTCCCGCCGTCGATGCACCCTTCCGGGGTTCGCATTGCATGGAAGCGGCCCGGAACTCCGCCCGTGCTCACGCTGGCGGAGGTGGAGGCGATCGTCGCCCGCGTCGCGGTGCTCGCGGTGTTCGTCCGCAAGTGGCCCCGCGTGGCCGGGAATCGGGATGAACTCGCCCTCGCCCTCACTGGCGCGTGCATCGGCGTCGGCATGAGCGATGAGGCGGCGAACGCGACGGTATCTCTCGTGGCGGAACTGGCCGGGGATGAGGAGCACGCGAAGCGCGGCACGAAGGCGACGGCCACCCGCGAGAAGATGGAGGCGGGCGATCCCTGCACCGGGCTTACCCGCTTGTGCGAGTTGCTCGGCATCGCCGCCGTCGCGCCGAAGTTGGCGAAGTGGTGGACGTGGGGACAGCCGAAGGCGAAGACGAAGCGGCGCGGGAGCGCCGAAGACAACGTGTCGGGGCGGGACGTGGGCCGCATCCTCTTGGATGCGCGGGACCGTCGCCTCCTCCGGTATCAAGAAGAGTGGTTCGAGTACCGGGGAGGGTGCTACCGCTCCGTGGAAGACGGCGCGATCCGCCGCGAGGTGTACGAGACGCTCGAACGCGAGGGCCTCCCCACCGGGGCCGCGATGGTGTCGAACGTGGTGGACGCTCTCGAATCGCTCGCCCTCGTGCCCAAGCATGAGCACACCCCGCCGAGTTGGTTGGATGGACGCGACAGCCCGAAGCCGGGTGAACTCGTGGCGCTCACGAACGGGCTTCTCCACCTCCCGAGCGGCGAACTTCTCGCCGCCGATCCGGCGCTCTTCACACTGAACGCGCTGGACTACGGCTTTGACCCGACCGCGCCCGAGCCGGAGAAGTGGCTTCGCTTCCTTGAAGCCTCATACGAACCCGATTGCATCCCCGTGATTCAAGAGTGGTTCGGGAATGCGCTCACGGATGATACCTCGCAACAGAAGATTCTCACCATCATCGGCCCGCCGCGATCCGGCAAGGGGACGACGGTTCGGGTCTTCGCACGGGTCATCGGCCCCGCGAACGTGTGCTCGCCCCGCCTCTCGGCGCTCGGCGAGAACTTCGGGCTTGCGCCACTCATCGGCAAGCGCTCCGCGATCCTCTCGGATATGCGCATGGGCAAGGGGACGGACGTTGCGGCGGTTGCCGAAGCGATGCTGCGCGTCTCCGGTGAGGACGACGTGAACATCCCCCGTAAGCACCGGGACGATTGGCAGGGTCGCTTGCCCACGCGGTTCCTCATCCTCTCGAATGAGCCCCCGTCGATCACGGACCCGAGCGGCGCTCTTGCCTCCCGGTTCATCGTGGTCCAGATGAACACGTCATTCCTCGGACGCGAGAACCCGAACCTCACGGACGAACTCCTCGCGGAACTGCCCGGCATCCTGAACTGGGCGATTGAGGGGTGGCGACGGTTGAAGGCTCGGGGCCGCTACAGCGTGCCCGAATCCTCCGCCGCTCTTGTGGACCACGTTCGGCGCGTCTCCTCCCCGATGGAGTCATTCATCGCGGATGAGTGCGAGTTCGCGCCGGAAGCGATGGAGACGAAGGCGAGCCTCCACGATTCGTACCGCGAGTGGTGCATCCGGGAGGGCGTGGTCGCGCTGTCCCGTGAACTCTTCGCCAAGCAGTTCATCGCCGCCACGCTGGGCCGCGCCAAGCCCGGCAAGAGCCGCAAGGCGGGCGAGGGGAAGCACGCCCCGGTGTTCTTCGGGGTGCGGCTCGGCGGGCCTCCTATCCCCGACTACGGCCTCTACAACGGCGAGGGCGAGAAGGGAGGGCGGCGCGATGTCTTCTAACGCCATGCCGCCGATGGGTGTGCCGGGTGTGCCGGGTTCCACCTATTGCGCTCTCTACTTCTACCTCTTCTCTCTTTCCCTTCTCTCTGATGAACTCGGCGCACGTTGCAATGGACCGCACCCGGCACACCCGGCACGCGCGGATCGGAGCGGCGGGCGTGACTCCTCGGATCACCCCGCGCATCGCCCGCATCGCTCGGTTATCGGATCGCGCGTGAGTGCAACGGTCGGAGTGCATATCCGGTCGGTGCGGGCTCGAATCCGCGTTCCTCACTCCTCACGGCCCATTCTCTCGGACGCACCTAGCCGGACTCGGCTAGCCGGGCTCCCGGCCCGCCTGTTCGGTGTCCATAACCACCCGCCGTTCGGGTGCGATAACCACCACCGTCTGATAACCGGGAGGGGGTGGGGGAAAAAACACCTAACCCGGTTACAGGACCACCCCTCCAGAAACACGGCGGGCACAACCTCGCCCCGCGACGCCGCCCTAACGGAGTCCGCACGATGAGCACCGACGCAATCCAGCCCCAACCCGACTCCGTGCCCCCGCATATCCGCAAGCGGTGGGACGTGTTCCGCAAGGTCTTCCGCGAGACAGGCTCCATCGCCGCCGCGTGCGCCGCCGCGAGCCCCCACCTTGACCAACCGAAGGACGCCACCCACGGGCCGGGCTACCGCACGATCCTTGGATGGATCAAACGCTACCCCGAGATTGCCGCCGAGCATGAGGAGGACCGCTTCCACGCGCTGGGCAACGTGGAGAAGGCACTTGCCGAACGGAGCATGACGCCGGAGCGCGTGCCGGTCTTCTCTCGCGGGCAACTCATGGGATGGCGCGAGGTGTGGCGCGATGCGAACGCGCTCCTCCTCCGCCGAGCCGCGCGGCTTGACCCCAACGCATGGGCGCAGCGCACACAAGCCGACGTGCGCGTAGAGCACTCGGTCACGCCGAGCGACGGCTTCACGGTCGCGCTCACTGCGGCGGACGTGCTCCTCCTCCCCCCGGAGAAGCGAGCCCTCTTCGTTGAACTCCTCTCACAGATTCGAGACAGAAAGGAAGAACGCAATGCACGAGAAGTCATCGACGCCCAACCAGTCCGACCCGCTCTCCGCGCTGGCGGAGCGGATGAACCGCCGGATTCAGACGGCGGAGGAAGACATGCGGCTCGCCGAGAAGATCAAGGCGGGGACCGCGACGGCGGCGGAGATTGAGCGATTCGAGAATCGCCCCGTCGTCTTCACCACCTCCGGCGGCGCGGTCCAGATCACCGCACCACCTCCAATGACGCCGGAGCAGTGGAAAGCCGCAATCCCTCGCATCAACGCGGCGGAGCAAGAGAGAGCGGCGGAGCGGCGAAAGTCCATTGATCCTTCCGCGTGAAGGGTTCAGCCTCCGCACCCGTGCGCGAGAGCGTGCGGGAGGCGGATTTCTTCTGGGGTTCCCGCGTGCCCGAACTTCCACGCGAGGAACGGCCCCGGCGACTTGGGCATAGGTCGTCCGGGGCTTCACGGGCGCGGCGACGCGAAAGCGCCGCTCGCCCATTCCGCAACCGTCCGGGCGCGTTGCCCGGACTTCCCCTCCGCCGCGACGTACTGGCGCGGCGGGGTTTCTCTGGCCCGATGCGTGTGCTCGGGCGCTCGCACCTCCGTTCGTTCGTTTGGAGTACCCACCATGAGTTCCGATCCTTCGTTGGGCGTGTCGCCCAGCCTTGACCCCACCATCCTTGACGCGGCGGAGATTGTCTCCCCGCTCACCATCGGCGCGAGCGCCGACGGCTCGCCCGTCTTCCACCCGGCCCACGGCGCGACGAAGACCGCGTTCTCCGCCATGCACTCGGCGAACGTCGCCCTCGTGGAGGCGGAAGCCGCGATCAAGGCGACGAACGATCCGACCGCGAACAAGCGGCTCCGCGCCGGCGCGGAGAAGCGGCTCGCGGAGGTTCGCAAGGCGGCGGATACCGCGATTGAGGCGCTCACGAAGCACCGCGAGCAAGTGGCGGGCGAAGTGGAGCAACTCATCGGCACGGAGGAGAGCCGCTCCACCGTGACCACGAACGCACGCGGGGCGGAAGTCCGCCAGTGGTTGCGGGGCATGACGAAGCCCTCCGACCGAACCACGGCCCTTCAAGAGTGCATCAGCGCGGGGGACCGCTCCGTCATCGCGGCGGTTCTCGCCGCGTCTCCCGTGCTCTCTGGACTTGATCGTCGGGCGTTCGAGAACCTCCGGGCCGAAGCCTCCCGCGCCTTCGCCCCGAAGCACGATGCGATCCTCGCGGGGATTGACCGGCTCCGGGGACTCGTGGAGCAAGCCGACGCGATCACCTCCCGCCGCTTCGGTGCGCTCATCGGGCGCGGCGACACGCGGGACGCGAAGGCGGAAGCGGCCCTCCGGGCGCTGGAAGGGAGCACGAACTAATGAGCACGCCCAACCCCAACACCCCTCCGGCCCCCACGCCCGAAGACGTGGAGAAGTTGACGAAGGCTCTTGAAGCCGAGCGCGCCGAGCACAAGGCGACGAAGGAATCCGCGAGGGGCTTCCGCACCCGTGTCGCCTCCGGCTTCGGTCTGGGCGAAGACGCGGACGATGAGTCGATTACGGCCCGACTCACCGACTCCGAAGCGGCGCTCGCGGCCCGTACCGCCGCGCTCACGAAGGAACGCGACGACGCGAACGCCCGCGCCGCCGACGTGGAAGCACGCTGGGCGGGGGAGAAGGTGGACGCGGCGCTCCGTGAAGCGTTCGCCAAGAGCGGAGCGCGAGAGGAGCACTACGAAGACTTCCGCAACCTCGCGGGCGCTCTCTTCCACGTTGACCCGAAGACGGGCCGCGTGGTCACGAAGCCCGACGCGCCGAACACGGTCCCCGGCTCGGAGCCGCTCGCGTGGATTCACACGGAGTTGAAGTCCCGCCGCGCGTTCTGGTGGCCCGGCAACGTGAGCGGGAACGCGCGGGGAGGCGGGATCGGTGCGAACCCCCACGGGGACGATTCGTGCTTCCGCCCCGGCCCCACTTGGAACCTTACCGCCCAGTTCGCTTACGAAGGCAAGTACGGGAGCATCGCGGCGGACACTGCGCGGCGGCGCTACGGGGGTGGGCGATGAGGCACCCGAGCGGCAGCATCCTTGACGAGTTCCCGGAGTTCGAGCGGGTTCGTATCGCTCTCGCCGAGTTGTTTCTTGACCACCACCTCCGTCCGCTCGCCTCTGTCATGCCGAAGGTGGAGCGGCATCTATTCGAGGAGTGGCGCAACTTCCCTCGCGGTGGCGAACACCAACTCCCGCAATGCACCGCGCACGAACTGGCGGAGGCAATGAGTGGGCGCATGGAACGCGAGGGGGCACCCCCGGAGATTGTGGAACGGTTCCGGGCGAAGTTCTGGGATCGGTACGGCACGCCGAAGCGGTAGGCCCTATTCTTGAATCATGGCCCATCCTCAACACTACATGAGCAAGTCCGGCGAGCCGCTCGTACTACCTTCGTACTGTGTATTCGCTGACCTACTGGGTTTGCGTCAAAAGATTCGAGCCTGCAAGAACAGCAGGGCAACACTGGCACTATGTAGGCAGATTCATGGCTTGTTCGATGGCGTCTCAGACGATCTAGGAGAACAGTTCAACAGCACCGAGAACGCTCAATCCTATCAGTTCGTTTCGGACGGGCTTTTTCTCGGCGCTCCTACGGAGGATCGGGGTGACGACGCGGACCTTGGCTTTCCCGTTATGGATATTGCTTATGCACAACTCCAACTTGTGCTTGCAGGATTCCCGATTCGTGGCGGCCTGACGTATGGCGATTTGCATATCAGCGAACGATTGGTATTCGGGGCGAGCGCCATCGAAGCCTACGAACTAGAACAGAAACTAGCAAAACACCCTCGCATCGTGGTTTCGGACACCGTGCTTTCGGTTGCCGAGCGTCATGTGGGCTACTACTCAAGCCCAGACCTGTGCCCGCATACGGCGTACTTCTGGCGCGGCAGCGATGGTGTCGTGTTTATAAACTACCTTGAGTGGGCCAACGAAGACGGGGGAACAGAGTGGTCCGTGTTGAAGAAACATCGGGACGTGATTCAGGATGCGCTGGTAGAACACGCCCGCAATGAGCGGGTACGCCGAAAGTTCGTGTGGATGCGAGACTACCACAACCATTTCTGCCGTCGCTCATGGCAGGTTGAGGACGTGGAAGAGAAGCCGACGCCAGAGTTCATCCAGTCGCTTCTAGTGCAGCCCCACCGACGAGCCTCTCACACCTTTGAGCGATGGGGTATCAGCAAGAAGACACGAAGGCCCGCATCCCGATAATCGCGCCCTACGAACTGGCCGATGCGATGGCCGGGCGGATGGAACGCGAGGGCACCCCGCCGGAGATAGTGGATCGGTTCAGAGCGAAGTTCTGGGATCGGCACGGGACGCCGAAGCGGTGAATCTCTTCCGATCTACAATCGGCGATCATGCCCCGCTATAGCCCACGAACCCACGTCTTCAGTTATGGCGGAACCACGCCGAAGGTGAAACGCGAGCGGTACGCGCTGGATGAGTTCTGCAAGCGGATGCGAAAGCGGTACAAGGCTTCGTACCGCGTAGTGAAGATGCAAGACGCTCTCCATCGCGGGCTTGTGCTGAACGTGGATGGATCGACTGTGGATGGGGTGCTCCGCACGTCTCGCGGCCCCGTGGCCGTGGAGTTGCTCGGTTACTCGCCTCTGAATGATCGTGGCGACGTGATGAGCCGAGACGTGGCTCTCCGCAAGAAGATCAAGCCCGCTCTCTACAACCGACTTAAGGCGAAGTGCTTCTCCCTCTCGCTCGGCTACCGCGAGCAGCGCCGTCCCGGTCCCAAGTTCGGTATGGTCCGCACGGTTCCGCGCGAGCGGGACTTTGGGGCCGTAATCAAGGAACTTCGCGTGGTGGTGAGCCTTGTGCCCCGGCTCGACTTCAACCACTTCCTCTCCGTCCAGTTCGTCAAACCAGAAATCGCCGAGCGATGGGGAACGCGCCGGGGAGTGCTCTACTTGGACGCGACACGGTTCCCCGTCTGTGCGGCCCACTTCTCGCGCGTGCGGTTTCAGGGGTCGAAGGATTACCTCCCGACCGACGTTGGCAGCGACTTGAGCGGCGGGTTCATCGGCATCGACGCGGAGTGGGTGCGGAAGTACGTCGCCGAGAAGGCCCACAAGAGCCTTCGCAAGAGCCGTGAACGGGCAAACGGCCGACCCCTCTGGCTCATCATCCACAGCGACGGGCACGCGATCCATCAGACCATCCACGAGACGCACCGCCCTCGCGCGGTAGAACTCTGCCGTGAGGTGCTCACCTCGACCGAGCACGGGTTCTCTCGCGTCTACTGGGCCGACCGCACGGGCTTCCTTGACGCCGCATGGGTCGGGCGGGTGCTTTGACGTTCTCGGCCCCACCCGCGAAGAAAAATCTTCACGGCCCCGTGCGGGGGCTCAAACTAGCCGTTTCCTAGCCGAAAAGAAAACGGCCCCATAAAAGGGCCGTTTCAAGCGAGGCGGACGGGACTCGAACCCGCAACCACCGGATCGACAGTCCGGTACTCTAACCAATTGAGCTACCGCCCCGGCAGCTATGTCTTCAACCCACACGGCTCACGGCCGGATGGGGAGGAGAAATGTAGTCCTCACGCCGCGAGTGTCAAGCTTCGCCCGTTTCCCGGCCCGAGAAGCGGCCCGGTTCTCGGCCAGCCGCGGGCGGTCACGAACGGAAGTTGATCCGCTTCCCCGCGTTCTCGGGCTTGCTCGTGTCCGGCTGCAGCGAGAAGGGCCCGCCGTCCGGCGAGATCCGCCCCGCACGCATCGCGACAAACAGAGCCGCACCCAGCATCGCCACCACGGCCAGGGCCATCAGCCCCGTGTAGACGTTCAGCGTGGCACGCGGCTTGACCGTGCCGCCCGGCATGTGCATCCCGAACTGACCCATCGTTCAACCTCCACCCTCTCCCCGCAAACGACTTCGCTTCTGTCTTGCCAACGGCCAATGGCCATCGGCCCTTGGCCTGCTTACTGGATCTGGCTGCGGACCTCGTCGGTCGTCTTGGCCGTGTTGACGCCGTTGGCGTAGAGCGTCACGCGGCAGATCGAACGCTGCGGCTCGACCCGCGTCACGACCGCCTTGCCCACGTACTGCGAGCCGTCGCGCACCAGGTGCATGAAGGTGTTCTCCTTCACGCCGCGGTTGGCCCCCTCGCTGATCTCGATCATGTCCGAGCCGTCCGGGCCCTTGAAGACGTTGAGCACCCGCGCCCGGACCAGCGGCCCGAGGTTCTCCACCGGCTGGCTCTGGCCGGGCGTGCCGGCCGAGGCCGTCTGACCCGAGAGGGCCGACTGGAGCTGGTTGCGGGCCTCGGTGAGCTGCTCGCGGAGCGTGCGGGCCGTCTGCTCGAGCACCTCGCGGGAGGCCTCGAGGTCGTTGATCCGGTCGAAGAGGTCGACCTCGCGCTTGGCGCCCTCGGTCATCGAGGTGCGGAGGCCGGTGACCTCGTCGCGGTACGCCTGGATGACGTCGGCCTGCGTCTGCACGGTCGCGGCGAGCTGGTCGTTGCGCGTGCGGCTGGACTCGACCTCGACCTGCGCCCGGTTGACCTGGGCCTTGAGCTCGGTCCACTGGGCCAGGGCGTTGTCGGCGGCCTGCTGCAGCTCGGAGGCCTTGTCGGTCTGGATGCGGAGCTGCTCCTGCAGGGCCGCGATCTCCTGGGCGTGCTGGTTGCGGGCGACCTCGAGCTCGGACTGGGCGGTCTGGCGGAGCTTCATCTCCCCTTCCATCGAGCCGCGGACGCGCTCGACGTTGGCCGCCAGAGAGATCGACAGGGCCGACAGCACCACACACAGCACCGCGGCGAACACGACAAGGACTTTGGTGACGACATGCACGGGGTAAGACTCCTGAATCACGGCCGCCTGCTCGGCGGACTGGTTGTCGATCGTTCAGGCTCGCTCGGCGCCGGGTTGCACGCCGGCGGCCGAGGGCTCAAGCACAGGTCTCGTGCGGGGAGTGATATCGTAACCGGCTCGCCCTGTCAACACGCCCCCCGCGTCCCGGATTGTCCAGATTTCCGGCTCCGCCGCCGTTTGCAACCCGTTGGCACGCCAGTTCTTACGGAAACATGCCCGCATCTGTTCCACGCACGCCGTGGAAAAGGCCCCGCGCACCTTCCCCGCACCCTATCGGGCTGGCGCATCGGTGATCCGCACGATCGCCGCGGCCGCCGCGACCTGGACCCGCCCGGAGGGGTCTTCCAGCATCTTCTCCAGCGTCACCAGGTTGGCGATCTGCCCGGTCTCGCCCAAGACATACGCGGCCTGGCTCCGCTGGGGTTCCACCGTGCTGTGGACGTACTCGGCGGCGATGAACGACCCCTGACGGAGCCCGATCTTGGCGAGCGCCCCCGCGGCCGCCAGCCGCACCTCGGCGGGCATCGTCTGGCCGTGGTCGTCCTTCATGGTCGTCAGGTTGACGAGCCGGTCGACCTGGGTGCGGTCGCGCAGGCCCCCGACGATCTGGCAGGCCAGGGCGGTCGCTTCCAGGTCGTCGGGCTGGGCGGGGAAGAGGGCCGCCCGGATCTCGTGCATCGCCTCGATGTCGCCGAGCTTGGCCCGCGCCTCGGCGATCTGGAGTTCCATCGAGCGGATCTCGCCGTACGACCCGTGGACGTCGGCGGCACGGGCGACCTCGCGGAGCATCGGCAGCGCCGAGGCGTCGCCCAGCTCGCCGAGCACGAACGCCGCCTGGGCCCGCACCCTGGGCTGCGGCGAAAGGAGCATGTCGCCCAGCGGCGACAGGTCCACCTCCTCCCCCGTGTTCCGCAGCGCGTACAACGCCGAGATCCGCACGACCGGGTTGCTCTCGCGGCTGATCCGCCGGAGCTCATCGCCGAAGCCCTCCAGCTTGGCCTTGCCCACCGCCATCGCCGTGACGCCGCGGACGCCGGGGTTGGGGTCGGTCAGCAACGCCGCGGCGTGGGGCTTGAGGCGCGTGGGCGTCGCGGCGAGCGCTTCGGCGGCGTTGGCCCGCACCTCCGGCTGCTGCGCGGCGGTCATCTGGCTGAGCAGGCCCAGCGCCCGCTCGCGCAGCGCGGTCCGCGCGACGAGCTTGGTGAACCGCGAGGCGTCGCGTGCCGCGGCTTCGTCCCCCGGGCCGTCACGCACCACCGCCGACTCGCCGGACGCCGACGCCGGCGCACGCCCGCACCCGTGGACACACGGCAGCAGCGCCGCCGCACTCAGGCACACCAGTCTGGTCATCGCGGCCGAGCGGCGTTCATCCATGCACAAGCCCTCGAAGTCCTGATCCCCACGGTTTCCCCGCGTTGCCAGTGTATCGGCGCGCCGTCCAACCTGCCGCAAGCAAAGCGGGGCTCAGGCACGCCGGCGTCGGCGCAGACGGCTCAGCGTTCCCACGCCGACCACCCCGGCCGCCGCCGCCCCGACCAGCACCGGCACCAGCGCCCGCAGCCTGGCATACGGCGGCACGGGCGCATCCAAGGACGGCGCCCGCACCTGCGCGATCATGAACCCGGCGACGCCGGTCAGCGTCTGGCCCTCCTCGCCGTTCTTGCCGCCGCTTGCGTCGCTCTCTTTGGTCCGGTCGATCCCCGCCTTGCGCACCCGGCCGCGGACGTCGATGCTCGCCGAGACGCCGGTGTTCACCGCGCGGACCATCGGCGTGCCCAGCTCGACGCAGCGCCAGCGTGCGGCCAAGAGGTGCTGCTCGCGGCAGCCGGTCGCCCAGTTAAACCACCCGTCGTTGCTGAGGTTCACGATGAGCTGCGCGGTGCGACGGCCGCCGCCCTCGTCGGTGACCAGCCGGGCGACGTGCCGCGCTTTGGTCGCCTCGAAACAGATCGGCGTCGCGACCGCGAGGACCATCGGCTCGTCCTCGTCGTCGTCGCCCGCGCTGGGCGCGCCGGGCCGTACGGCCTTGTCCTCGTCCTCGTCGTCGGCCGAGCGCGCCAGGGTGACGCGGATCGGCTCGTACCGCTCGCCCGACGCAAGATCAAAGGCCATCCCCGCCGCGCCGAGGTCGAGCAGCTTCTGCTGCAGCCCCGGCCACCGCCACACGTACGGCATGACTTCCCCAAACGGCGTCAGCTCCACCTTGTCGTAGCGCTGCGCGTCGACGCGCCCCTCCGTCACCAGAAACACGCTGTTGTACTCGCGCTTTGCCTCGAAGACGCGCCTCGCCTCGTTGAGGCCCCACCCCTCGGCGGCGATCGCGCCGATCAGCATCGGCCGCTCGATCTGCTTCTGCAGCGCCAGCAGCTCGCCGAAATAGCTCGGCACCCGCTGGGCGCTTTCGGCCATCAGCTCGGCGTTGTCCCTGAAGAACGACACCGCTTCGTCGTTGAGGTAGCCGCCGGGGTACATCGTCTCGGGCCAGACGATCAGGTCCGGCACGGGCCGGGTGCGGGCGGCCTGTCGCGTCAGGTCGGCCCAGAGCTTCCACTCGGCCCGCCGCCGCTCATCGTCCCACGCCTTCTTGTTGTCCTGCGGCAGGTTCGTCTGCACCACGCCGATGGTCACCTCTTCGCCGCCCGGCTGACGCTCCGAGCCGTCGAAGGCGTACACCGCGTCCACCGCCGCTCGCCCGGCGACGGCCGTCACGATCCACGCGACCACGACGACGAGCCCCGCGGCGCTGCCCGCGGCACGGCTCCGCGGCGACCACCCCATCGCGTCCCCCAGCGCCCCGGCGAGCGCACACACCAGCAGGCTCACGAAGTATGTTCCGAGCAGCGCCGCCGGCGCGGCGAGGATTGGCAGCTCGATCAGCGGCTGCGCCGAGAGGAACCACGCGTAGCCGGTGAGCACGACCTCGCCGCGGAGCAGTTCGCACCCGACGATCCCGATCGCTCCCGCCTCGGCGAGGCCGATCGTCCACCACCTCGTGCGCGGGCCATATTTGAGCAGCCACGCGGTGACGGCGACGCTCAGCCCCGTCCACATCGCCATGTAGAGCGCCAGCCCCGGATACCCCGGCAGCGTCACGTCGATGACCCAGCGCTCTTCGAAGAACCAGAGCGGCAGCGAGCCGAGCGCAACGAGCAGGCCGGCGATCAGCGGCGGCCAGGTCGAGCCGCGCGGCGTCCCGCCGCCGCCCCCCCCGCTCCCGCCGCGTCCGCCGCCGACGGCCCAGCGCGGCCGGCACGACCCCGCCGCCCAGAGCAGCGGCACGGGCGCGACCAGCGCCAGCGGCCAGAGATTCACCGGCGGGAACGCCGCCGCGGCGATCGCCGAGTACGCGAGCCCCGCCAGCACCAGCGTCCACCACGGCGTCCGCTCGTGCTTGCTCCGCTCGCGTGATGGACTGGGTGGCATGGCGGAAGCGTAGGACAAGCTTGCAGGACCGAACGCTCACAAACACCCGATCTTGCCGCTCTCATACGAGACGCGAAGCGTGAGCGAGCGTGCCCCCTGATCTCCAGCACCCTGGAACTCATATATACGCTGAACCCGACGGGCCGCCTCGACCATGTGCGTCAGGCGGATGCGATCCTCGTTGAAAACTTCCGCGGGATCACGCGGCATGGAGCGGCCTCGCCTGCTTCACCACCCGGTCGCGGAAATACTGAGAAAGATCGTCGGGGGTCCGCAGATCAACCCGCCGGCCGATCGCCTCGCTCAACTCGGCTTCCATGTTCGCCAAGCCGACGAGGCCGATGCGTGTTTGCGGGTGGAACTCGACGAGCAGGTCCACATCGCTGCCGGCATGAAAATCATCGCGGAGGATGCTGCCAAAGAGCGACAGCTTGGCCGCCCCATACCTCCGGCATATCTCGCCGATGCGGTCCATCGGAAATGTCACGCCGTGCAGGGCCATAATGAGTGAATCATACCGTATGAACACGCTCGCTCACGCTTCGCGTCTCGTATGAACTCATCAATACGCCGAGGTGTTTTACCGCCCCGAATAGTCGATGATCCGCGCGATCTCGCTGCGCAGCTCGGTGCGGGGGACGACGCGGTCGACCATGCCGGCCTTGAGCAGGTACTCCGACCGTTGAAAACCCTCGGGCAGCTCCTGGCGGATCGTCTGCTGGATCACACGCGGGCCGGCAAAGCCGATCAGCGCCTTGGGCTCGGCGAGGATCACGTCGCCGAGCATGGCGAACGAGGCCGTCACGCCGCCCGTCGTCGGGTCGGTGAGCAGCGAGATGAACAAACCACCGGCGTCGTCCATGCGGGCAAGAGCCGCCGAGCTTTTGGCCATCTGCATCAGCGACAGCCCGGCCTCCTGCATCCGCGCCCCGCCGGAGCCCGAGACCACGATCAACGGCAGGTTCCGCTCCGTCGCCGTCTCGATCGAGCGCGTCACCACCTCGCCCACCACACTCCCCATCGAGCCCATCATGAAGCTCAGGTCCAGCACGCACACCATCGCCGGACGGCCCTTGATGAAGCACGTCCCCGCGAGCACCGCGTCGTCGGTCTTGGCCTTGGCCCGCTCGGCCTTGAGGCGGTCGGGGTAGCTCTTGAGATCGGTGAACCTGAGCGGGTCGGCCGCACGCAGGCCGGTGAACATCGCCTCGAACGAGCCCTGGTCGGCGAGCTGCTTGACCCGCTCGGCGGCTCCGATGCGGAAATGGTGCTGGCATTCCGGGCAGACGTGGAGGTTCACCTCCATCTGCCGTCGGTAGATCATCTGCGAGCACCCCGGGCAGCGGAGCCACAGCCCCTCGGGGATCGCCGCCTTGCGGGGCGTTTTGAGCTCCGCCCAGGTCTTTGCCGCGTTGCTGGTCGTCGTCGTCATTCGGTCGATTCGTCCTTCGCCGAAAACATCTCGGCGTCTTGTGTTCGGGCCATTGGCCATAGGCCATGGGCCGATGGCAAGGCATGCTCCTGTCTCACCAATGGCCACCGGCCCTCGGCCAACGGCCACTTCCTACCTCACCGCCGGCGTCAGCACGTGCGCGACGGGCTGGTCCTTCTCGTCCAGTTCCACCTCGAACCATTCGGCCACCGGCCGTTGCTCGACCTGCGTCCACAGTTGATCGGTCCCCGTGCGTGTCAGCCAGCAGCGGACGGCCCCCAGCGCGATCGGCCGAAGCACCAGCGCCACCACCGAGCCGGGCCTGGCCTTCTCGATGATCTTGCGCACGCCGGCGACCACGCGCCCTCGCGCCTCGGCGAACGCCTCGCCCTCCGGCGGGCAGACGCACTCGGGGTCGTCCTGCCACTGCCTCGCCGTCCGGGGGAACCGCTCGGCCAGCTCGTGCTCGCTGAGCCCCTCCCACAGCCCCAGGTCCATCTCGCGGAGGGACTCCTCGGCGGTGACCTTGGGCGCTCCCCCCCCGGCCGCCTTGGTGGCCGAGGCGACCAGCCGGGCCGACTCCAGGCTCGCCTCGTCGGGCGCACAGAACACCGCCCGCGGCGGGTCGATGCCGATCCCCGCACCCCCGCCGACGCCCCCCGCCACCCCACCTACCCCCGCGCCCGCTCCGGCAAGGGCGGCCTTCAGCTCGCCCCGCGCCTCCTGGCACAAGGGCAGGTCGCACGTTCCCTGCAAACGCCCGCTGCGGTCCCACTCGGTCTGACCCGCACGGACGAGCACAACGCGAAGCCGTGGTTCAATGCTCATTCAGGAAATACTCCACCCGCCCCTTCCCGACCCCATTCGCAACACGCCCCGGTACGCTTGTTCGGCGGCGTGTCCCTCACCAACTCCTACGTCGGCCGTCCGGGCCAAAAGCGGTTGAGGCCGAAAGTGTACCCCCTCTCATCGGCTCGCCGCGACCCCGGACACCAACGGGCGGCGTCCCAATAACGCACAATCATCCAATCGTACTCCGAACATTTCCCCTCTTCTCTCCCGCTAAATGGGGATCATCCCGCACGATTTGACGGCCGGACGGTCGGGGGTTCAGGCGAGGTTTACCCCTTGGGCCCGCCGCCGCGGAGGGCGGCGATGACGCCGGGCCGGTCGGACGCCGGCACGCCGAAGACGGCCGAGGCCGCGACGACCACGTCGCACCCGGCGTCGAGGACCGAGCCGGCGTTCTCCGGCTTGATCCCCCCGTCCATTTCCAGCCGCTGTGTTGGCATCAAGAGGTCGGCAAGGTGCTCGGTTTTTTCGAGGACGGCGGCGATGAACGACTGGCCGCTGAACCCGGGGTTGACGGACATGACCAGCACGAGGTCGACATCCTCCAGATACGGCTCGGCGACCTCGGCGGGCGTCGGCGGGTTGATCGCCACGCCGACGGTGAGCCCCCGTTGACGCACCCGGCGCGCTAGCTCCAAACCGTCGGCCTGCCGATCACGAAACACCTCGGCATGGAAGGTCACATGGTCCGCCCCCGCCTCCGCGAACGCCATCGCGTGCGGCTCGGGGTCGTCCACCATCAGGTGCACGTCCAGCAGCACGTCGGGGAAGGCCCGCCGAAGGGCCTTGCACATGTCCGGGCCCATCGTGAGGTTGGGGACGAAGTGCCCGTCCATCACGTCGAGGTGGAGCAGGTCGGCCCCGCCGGGTGAGACGAGCCCGACGTCGCCGCCGGCGGACATCGGCAGGATGCCGCGGCACTCGGCGGCCATGTTCGCAAAGTCGGCCGACAAAATCGACGGGGCGATCATCGGCAACCGCTTGGGGTGCGTGAGCGGGGTGCGCATGGAAGAGTCGTAGGCAGGGAGCAGGGAGCAGGGAGCAGGGAGCAGGGAGCAGGGAGCAGGGAGCAGGGAGCAGGGAGCAGGGAATGATCATCCTGCTGCCTGCTCCCTATTCCCTGTTCCCTTTTCTACGCGAAGCGTTTCGCCCACATCGCCAGGTTGATCAACGGCCACGTCCACTGCCAATGGCGTGCCGGGTCGGCGCGGACCTCGGCGAGGATGTTGGGGCGGATGATCTCTTCGAGGAAGCCGCCGCGTGTGTGCTCGGGGGCGAGCCAGCCGGCCGCCGCGGTCGCCCAGCGCTGGAACGGCAGCGGGAAGCTCGCCTTCGGCCGTTCGATCGCCTCGCGAGGCACCACGTCGGCGTACGCCGAGCGGAGGATGCGCTTGGTGAGCGCCTGCGCATCACCGCGCCCGCGCACCGGCGGGACGCCTGTGCCACGGCCGTCGTTGAGCCCGGGGAGGACGCACTTCCATCGCATCGGCAGTGATTCCGCGTACGCCGTCACGTGCGCGTCGGCGAAGGGCGTGCGTCCCTCGACGCCGGCGAGCATCATCGACGTGTCGAGGCGCTGCAGGAGCCCGGTGAGGTTGATCCGCCTCAAGAGCTGCTGGTGCGCCGAGAGCGGCCGAGCCGAGGCGTCGCCCTCTTCATCGGCGCACGCCATCCACGCCGTCTCGAACTGGTCGCAGTAGTGCCCGACGAGGTGCTCGTCGTGCTCGGCCTCGCTCCAGAACCGCTCGGTGAGCACCGCGGGCTTCACCGACTGCGCTCCCGCCCCCCCGCTGCTCGGCGGCGGGTTCCACGCCGTCGCGGCAAGATGAGCCGCGCCCGGGTGCAGCGTCGGCGCCCGCGTCGAGACGTCCGCGATCGCCAGCAGCGCCGTGTCGTACCCGGCGAAGAGCTCGTCGGCCCCCTCGCCCGAGAGCGTGACGACGCAGCCCTGCCCCCGTTCCCCCGAGCGCAGGCACGCCGCCACCTCGTAGATCGCCACCTCGTTGGGCGTACCCAGCGGCACGCCGAGCCGATCGACCATCCACGCCCACCGCTCGACAAACTGCGGCTGCGTCAGCAGCGCCTCGCTGTGCCGCGTCCCCAGCCGCTCGGCGACACGGCGCGCAACATCCAGATCGCTGCCGGGCTCGAACTGCGACTCGCGGCTGCCGGCGCAGAACGTCCGCAGGCCCGTGTGCCCTTTGACGGCTTCGGCGGTGATGATCGAGCTGTCGAGCCCGCCGCTGAGCAGGCAGCAGGTGGGCACGTCGCTGCGCAGGTGCAAGCGGACGGACTCGCCGATCAGCTCGCGCAGCCGCCCAAGCGCCCCGGCGGGGATGTCCCCGTCCGGCGGAACGGTTTCGTGCGCGTACGAGGGAAGCGTGATCGGCGGGCGCTGATCGATGACCAGGCCGCGGGCGGCGTCGGAGGTGATGCGCAGCACCTCGCCGGGCAGGAGCGTGCCGACGCCGGCGTACAGCGTCCGGCGGCCGAGCGTGGTGCGGATCGTCGAGAGGTAGGCGCTCACCGTCACCGGGTCGGGCTTTGCCGAGCAGCGCGGGTGCGCGAGGATCGCGGGGATCTCGCTGGCGAAGATGAACTCGCCGGCCTGTTCGCCGTTGCGGGCCGGCGCCTGCGCGTAATACAGGGGCTTGATCCCGAGCGGATCGCGGGCCAGGAGCAGCGCGTGTTCGGCGTAGTCGTAGAGGGCGAGCGCGAACATGCCGCGGAACCGGGAGAGGGCGGATTCGCCCCATGCCATCAACGCGCCGAGGACCGTCTCGGTGTCGCAGTGGGTGTAGAAGTGCGCGCCCTCGCGGGCCAGTTCGCGGCGGATGTCGGCGTCGTTGTACAGCTCGCCGTTGTAGACGAGCACGTACCGGCCGCAGGCCGAGATCATCGGCTGCACGCCGGCGTGCGAGGGGGGCGGCTCGAGGACGGCCAGCCGTCGGTGCGCCAGGACCGCGTCACGCCGGGGGGACGGGGCGAACCACGTCCCCAGCCCGTCGGGCCCGCGCCGGGCCAGGCGGTCGCGCATCACGGCGACATCCTGCTCGTCGACGCCGACGGGCACGCCACGGGGCGCGAAGATACCGACGATCCCGCACATGGGGGGAGTATCGGCTGAAGCAGGCGTGAGGCGTGAGGCGGGGGGGCGGTGGGGCGTCGGTAGCTGGAGTGACGACCGGGCGTTTCGAGCACCGGCTGGCCTCGATGTTTGTCATGACACCGACGCCTGACGCCCTACGCCTTCGCCGGGACGGCTGGGGGGTGCCCCGGCTCACACTCACACCCACACTTGCACGATGAGGTTGGGTTCTTTGGTTTTGCCCTGCCACTCGCCGACGGTGGTGGTGATCATCTTCACCTCGTAGTCGGGGTGCTCGTCGAGCCACTCGTTGATCTGCGAGTCGAGCATCTCGACGCTCTCGCTGGCGAGCTTGCAGTGGAAGGTCTTGACGTGGCACGCCCCAGTGCCGGTGGCGATGGGCTTGCGCTTCCACCGGCTCTCGGAGTTGGTCGACATGCCGCCGACCAGGCCCTGGGAGATGTGCATGATCTTGGGCTTGGGCGGCTCGGGGGTCAACCCGGCGGGGGTAGCCCCCCCACCCCCCCCGCTCCCCGGCCCAAAGGACGGCGAGCCGGCGTGCCGGATGGCCGGAGCGGCTCCACCTATGCCGCCGCCGCCCATGCCGGGGCCTTCGCTGACGGGCGCGAGAAAACGGGTGCCGAGTATGCGCATGTGCGAACCTCCTGCCCCACCCAAAGCACCCCGGAATCCCCCATCACGCTCACGATCGCCGGGCCCCGAACGGGGCATGTCAGAACAGCGGCCGCGCCCTCCCCCCGTGTCTACCCAATACCGGATATCGGACGCCGCGTTGCCGCGGGCCGAAAGTTCATCCCAAGTATGCCATCAACCGGGTGGGGTTTGCAAGGTGAAAATCCAGGAAGTTTCGGCGGTGAGCGGCTCCTGCGGCCCAAGCGCCCGCCCGTGCCAGTGGATCGCCTGTGTCGGAGCCGGTGACGAGCCCGGCTCGATGTGGACATCCAGCCGGCCCGGCATGGGCTGCGACCACGTGCAGAGGCCCGAGGCGACCCGGCGGACCGAGCCGCGGTTGTTGGTGAGCGGGCCCTCGTAGTCGAGGTACAGCCGTCGGTGGTCGGGGAGGCGGACAGCGTCGAACCGATCGATCGTGGCGATGTCAGGGCGCACCGGCACTCGGAACGCAAAGAGGTCGCACGCGTCGGGATCAAGATCGGGTGCGCCCGCGCACCTGTCTGCCCCCCCCGGCCGGTGCCACCAAGACACCCGGTCGATCAGCCAGTCGTAGTGCCACGACGAGTCGGGCAGGTCATGGCGGAGGAGCGCCCAGCGGACCATTGCTGCCTTTGAAAAAGGCCCAGGGCCACGGCCCTGGGCTTCCTGACGGCGTCAACTCGCCCGAGTGGATCGGCTCACATGCCGATGACGAGCCGCTCGGGCTCCTCGATCGCGTTCTTGATCGCGACGAGGAACTGCACCGCGTCGGCGCCGTCGATCAGGCGGTGGTCGTACGACAGGGCGAGGTACATCATGGGCCGGATCGCGACCTGGCCCGAGCCGACGGGGTGCTCGACGGCGCGGTTCTTGATCGCGTGCATGCCGAGGATGCCGGTCTGCGGCGGGTTGAGGATGGGCGTCGACATGAGCGAGCCGTAGATCCCGCCGTTGGTGATCGTGAACGTGCCGCCCTGCAGGTCGGCGAGCGTGAGCTTGCCGTCGCGGGCCTTGACGGCAAGGTCCTTGATCCCCTGCTCGATCTGCGCCGAGCTGAGCGTCTCGGCGTTGCGCAGCACCGGCACCACCAGCCCCTTGGGCGTGCCGACGGCCAGCGAGATGTCGCAGTAGTCGTGGTACTCGATCTCCGGCTGGCCGTTGGCGTCTTGGGCCAAGTACGCGTTGACCTGCGGGAACTGCTGCAGCGCGGCGACGGCGGCCTTGACGAAGAACGACATGAACCCGAGGCCGACGCCGTGACGCTTCTCGAAGGACTCCTTGTATTTCTTGCGCAGCTCCATGACGGCGGTCATGTCGCACTCGTTGAAGGTCGTGAGCATCGCCGCGGTGTGCTGGGCCTCGACGAGGCGCGAGGCGACGCGCTGGCGCAGCGTGCTCATCCGCTCGCGGCGGACACCACGCGCCCCCCCACCCGTTGCGCCGGTCGTCGCGGGCTGAGGCCCAGGGGCATGCCCCTGGGCTTGCGAAGCGGGCTTGGATGCATTCGGAGATGTCGCCTTCTTCGCGACGGCGCGTTCGACGTCGTGCTCGGAGACCTTGCCGCCCGGCCCGGTCGGGGAGAGCGTGGAAAGGTCGATCCCGTGCTCGGCGGCCATCTTCTTGGCGAGGGGCGTCGCGCGGACATCGGTGACTGTGCCGCCCTTTTCCCCGGCCTGAACGCCGCGGGGCGGGGGGGCAGCCCCGCGGTCCTGCACGGCCGGTGCGCCGGCGTGCCCGTTGGCCGAAGCGGCCGCCACGGCGGGCTTGGCCTCGACGGACGACGACGATGACGGCGCGGAAGCGGATTCATCGACCGTGCCGATGACCTGTCCGACCTCGACGGTGTCGCCGACCTTGGCCGTGTGCTTCACCACGCCGCTGGCGGGCGCGGGGATCTCCATGTTGATTTTGTCCGTCTCCAGCACGCAGACCACGTCGTCGCGGTTGGCGTACGCCCCTTCGGCGATGGGCCACTCGAGGATGACGGCGGTGGTGACGCTCTCGCCGAGCCCGGGGATGACGATGTCGGTAGGCATGGATCTTCGTTCTCAGTCTTGGTGGCACCGGTCTCCAGACCGGTGCGCTGGCGTCCGAGTTCACCCCCCCCAATCCCCCCACGCACCGATCTGGAGATCGGTGCCACCTCAAGGCAAGGACCGGTTCACCGTCTTCGGCTCGTCGCCGGGATGCGGACGGAACGGGCGATGCGCGAGGCCGCCGCGGAGCGCCCGCCGATGCTGGCGATCGGCGAGGAGCCGTTCTTCGACGCCTCGTCGCTCTCCTGCGGCACCTCGCCGCCTTCCGGGAACGGCGTCTGCCCGAGCGCCGCCGCGAGGATCGCCTCCTGCTGCTCCTTGTGGGCCGTCTTGGAGCCGACCGCGGGCGTCGCGCTCATCTCGCGGCCGAGGTAGGCCAGCTCGATGCCGTGCTCGACCCGCAGCATGTCGGCGATGAAGAGGTATGCCCCGGCGTTCCGCGGCTCTTCCTGCACCCACAGCCGCTCCGCGTCCTTCGGGTACCGCGCGTCGATCTTCTTGAACAGCTCGTGGTGGAACGGGTAGAGCTGCTCGATCCGCACGATCGCGACGTCGTTCTTCTTCAGTGTTTCGCGCTTGGCCGCGAGTTCGTGGTAGATCTTGCCCGTGCAGTAGACGACGCGGGACACGCCGCCCGTCTTGGCCTTGGCCCCCGCGCCGGCGAAGACCGGGTCGTCGATCATGCACTGGAACGAGCCGGCGGTGATCTCGTCGATCGTTGACGTGTTGATCCGCAGCATGCTCTTGGGCGTCATCACGATCAGCGGTTTGCGGAAGCTCGCCTTGACCTGACGCCGGAGCATGTGGAAGCACTGGGCGGCGGTCGACGGGTAGACGACCTGCATGTTGTTGTTGCCGCAGAGGCAGAGGAAGCGTTCGAGGCGGGCCGAGGAATGCTCCGGCCCGGCGCCTTCGTAGCCGTGCGGCAGCAGCATGACCAGTCCGGACCAGCGCTCCCACTTGATCTCGGCCGAGGCGATGTACTGGTCGATGATGATCTGCGCGCCGTTGTTGAAGTCGCCGAACTGCGCCTCCCACATGACGAGCATGTTGGGGTCGGCCAGGCTGTAGCCGTAGTCGAAGCCGAGCACGCCGAACTCGCTCAGCGGGCTGTCGTAGACGCAGAACTTGCCCTGGGTGAGCTTGCCCTCGTCGTTCTTCTTGCCGGCGTTGTCGGGGTTGGCGGGGATCGGCCGCATGTTGTTGAGCGGCGTGTACGGGCGGCCGGTCTCGAAGTCGCGCAGCACCGCGTGGCGGTGGCTGAACGTGCCGCGGCGGCAGTCCTGCCCCGAGAGACGCACGCCGTGCCCTTCGAGCAGCAGCGTGCCGAAGGCGAGGCTCTCGGCGTCGGCGTAGGAGATCTGCCGCGTCTTGAGCAGGTCGCCGCGCTCGGTCAGCAGCTTCTTGAGCTTGGGGTTGACGTTGAAATCCGCCGGCACGGTCGAGAGGCCCTTGCAGACCTCGGCGAGCAGCTTCTCGTCCGCGGCGGTCTTGGCCGGCTCGAACGTGTAGCCGCCGTCGCCGCCCTCGCCTCCTGAAAAGCCCTGCCACCGCTTCGACCCCGGATCGATCACCGGGTCCTGCGGCTTCTGCTTGGCCTGTTGCTGCGCCTTCTCCAGCGAGTCGTGCAGACGATCCGAGATCGCGGTGATGTCGGCGTCGGAGATCACGCCCTCGTCGCGGAGCTGGTGGGCGTAGTTCTTGAGGACACTGGGCTTGTTCTTGATGTGGGCCGCCAGGACCGGCTGGGTGAACGACGGCTCGTCCTGCTCGTTGTGACCGTACTTGCGGTAGCAGTACATGTCGATGAAGACGTCCTTGTGGAACTTCTGCCGGTATTCGGCGGCGATCTGGGCCGCGGCGACGACGGCCTCGGGGTCCTCGCCGTTGACGTGGAAGACGGGCGCCTCGATCATCAGCGCCACGTCCGTGCAGTAGCGGCTGGTGCGGGCGTCTTCGGGGCCGGTCGTGAAGCCGATGAGGTTGTTGATGACGACGTGGACCGCCCCGCCGCAGTTGTAGCCTTCCAGTTGAGACAGGTTGAGCGTCTCGGCGACGACGCCCTGGCCGATGACCGCGGCGTCGCCGTGCAGCAGGACGGGCATGACGCGCTCGCGCGCGGTGTCGTTTCGGAGGCGCTGCTTGCCGCGTGTGCGGCCCAGGACGACGCCGTTGACCGATTCGAGGTGGCTGGGGTTGGAGGCAAGCGCCAGGTGGATGGTCTTGCCGGAGGGGAGGGTGCGCTGGCCGGAGTAGCCGCGGTGGTACTTGACGTCCCCGCCGCCGTTGGCGAAGCCGGGCTCCCAGGAGTCTTCGAACTCGGTGAAGATCTGCTCGTAGCTCTTGCCGAGGATGTTGTTGAGGACGCTCAGCCGGCCGCGGTGGGCCATGCCGATGACGGCCTCTTCGACGCCGAGGTTGGACGCGGCCTCGATGACGCGGTCGAGCAGCGGGATGAGCGACTCGCCCCCCTCGATGCTGAAGCGCTTCTCGCCGGGGTAGCGCTTGCCGAGGAAGGCCTCGAACTGTTCGGCGCGGACGAGCCGCTCGAGGACGTGGGCTTTTTCGGCGCGGGTCAGCTCGATCCTGCCGCGGCCCTGCTCGCAGCGGTTGGCGAGCCACTGGCGCTCCTCGTCGTTGGAGGCGTGCATGAAGTGCGCGCCGATCGAGCCGCAGTAGGTGCGCTCGAGCAGGTCGATCACCTCGCGGAGGGTCGCGGTCTCGGGCATCGGGAGCCGGCCGGTGGAGATCCGCTTGTCGAGGTCGGCCGGGGTGAGGCCGTGGTACTCGAGCGTGAGGTTGGCCGGACGCGGACGCTCACGATCGAAGGGGTCGATCTTGGCGGCAAAGTGTCCGCGGCGGCGGTAGGAGTCGATCAGGTCCGCCGCGGCGTGCTGGACACGCATCGCGTCGGCCAGGTCTTTGCCGACCCCCCCTCCGCCCCCCGCTCCTGCCCCCCCGGGGTGGCTCGCCATCGCCAGGTCAAAGCCCTGGAAAAACGACCGCAGATCGGGCGCGACGGCGTCCGGATCGGCCTTGTACTGGCGATAGGTAGATTCGAGAAACTCCGCGTTCCAGCCGTTCACGGCCGGCACAATCGCTTGCGGGACAGCGGACATCGCAGACCCTTTTGTCTGTCGCCGACGACCCGTCTAAAAGCGGAACCGCCGGCCATGGCACCAAATAACCCCGCCCCACCATGCATGGTAGCCCTCCATATCGACGGATTGGAAGGGGGGAATAACGAGAAAGACGGGTTCCGGGTCTCGGGGCTCGGGTCCCGGGTCAGAACACGGGCTGATATACACCAAAACGACGGTCGGCTCGCTATCACCATACCCGCGGCTCATTGCGTACCCGGAACCCGGAACCCGAGACCCGGAACCCGATTTACCCGAACCGCCCCATCACGTAGTCTTCCGTCTGTTTCTGCTTGGGCGCGATGAAGATCTGCTCGGTCGGGCTGGCCTCGATGAGCTTGCCCTCGAAGAAGAAGGCCGTCTGGTCGGAGACGCGGGCGGCCTGCTGCATGTTGTGCGTCACGATCACGATCGTGTAGTTGGTCCGCAACTCGCGGATCAGGTCCTCGATGCGGGCCGTCGACTTGGGGTCAAGGGCCGAGGCCGGCTCGTCCATCAACAGAACCTCGGGGTCGACGGCGATCGCGCGGGCGATGCACAGCCGCTGCTGCTGCCCGCCCGAGAGGCCCAGGGCCGATTTGTTGAGCCGGTCTTTGACCTCGTCCCAGAGCGCGGCACGGCGGAGCGAGGTCTCGACGATCTGGTCCATGTCGGAGCGGCTGAGCC
The DNA here is from genome assembly GCA_964652945.1 of uncultured Phycisphaeraceae bacterium. Lineage (GTDB taxonomy): Bacteria > Planctomycetota > Phycisphaerae > Phycisphaerales > UBA1924 > CAZZDW01. Next base: position 26,900 of record CAZZDW010000005.1, on the reverse strand, counting down.
GTGCGTGCAGGCGGGGGCCGAAGGCGATGTTCTCGTAGATCGACTTGGGGAAGGGGTTGGGCTTCTGGAAGACCATGCCGACGCGGCGGCGGAGGCTGACGACGTCGACCCCCGGCCCGGCGAGGTTCTCCTTGTGGAGCATGATCGAGCCGGTGCAGTGCGCGCCGGGGACGAGGTCGTTCATGCGGTTGATCCAGCGGAGGAGCGTGGACTTGCCGCACCCGGAGGGGCCGATGAAGGCGGTCACGAGCTTCAGCGGTATTTCGAGGCTGATGGTGTGCAGGGCTTGAAAATCGCCGTACCAGCAGGAGAACCCGCGGATGCTCATCGAGGCGTCGCCGAGGCCCTCGCCCTGGGCGGAGCGTTCGGCGGCGGCTCGGCGGGCGACGTGGGCCAAGGGGTTGGCCGCGTGGGGGGTCTCGTGCTCGCGCGCGGCGTCGCCGTTGGTCGGGGCGGACACCGGCTTGGCCGAGACGCGAGGCTCCGCAACAGACTTGGAGGGCGATTTGGGCGGGTGGGTGTCCATGGTCGCTCCGGGCACAGATCCGACGGTCTGATATGTGCTGCTCATTGAACCGGCTCGCTCACTCTAAAAGACAAGTATCTAACCACAGAGACCACCGAGAACACAGAGCGTCGCATCCAGATCAGAACTTCCCGCGATCATCCTCGCATTCACTCTTTGTTTCTTTGTCTTTCTCCGTGTTCTCTGTGTGCTCCGTGGTGAAATCAAGTTCAATGGTTCTTATTGTAAGGGCTTCTGGAACTTCTGGCGGATGACCGCCGCGGTGATGTTGAAGGTCAGCAGGACGGCCAGCAGCACGATGATCCCCGACGCCGCGACCTGGTGGAACTCGTCCTGCGGGCGTCCGGCCCAGTTGAAGATCTGCAGGGGCATCGCGGCAAAGTCGGCCATCAGGTTCCCCGGCGTGAACATGATGAACAGGAACCCGCCGATGACCAAGAGCGGCGCGGCCTCGCCGATGGCGCGGCTCATCGCGAGGATCGACCCCGTCATGATGCCCGGCACCGCGGCCGGCAGGATCGTGCCGCGCACCATCTGCCAGCGCGTGCAGCCGAGGGCGAAGGCCGCCTCGCGGAGCGACTTGGGGACCGCCCGCAGCGCCTCGCGCGCCGAGACGATCACGATCGGCAGGACGACGAGCGCCAGCGTGAGCCCGCCGGCCAGCACGCTGCCGCCGAAGGGCAGCGCGACGTAGTACCAGTCGTCCGGGCCGCCGAGGGCGAGGCGGTCTTCGCCGCCCATCTCGGCGACGTCGCTGCGGGAGAACGTGAGCGTCTCGGGCGCGGCCTCGGCGGGAGGCCGCGGCGCATCGCCGCCGACCAGCTCGGGGTGGTCGAGCGTGATCGTGCCGGCGTCGTTGTCCCACGAGATGTGCTGGCTGGCCCACGAACGCCCGTCGGTGAGCTCGAAGACGTGCCGGCTGACGTGGATGACGGTGTACGAGCGGATCGCCTCGTCGGCGACGACGGTGTGCTCGCCGGTGAGGGGGCTGTTGTAGGTGACGGTCTCGCCGGGGTTGTCGAGGCCGTAGCGGTCGGTCATCTCGGCGCGGATCTCGGCGCCGTCGCGGAGCGTGAGGGCGTACATCTCGTCGTAGCTGGCGATGTTGGGGCTGCCGAAGACGCCCCACATGCGCACAAAGACGGTGAGCCCGAGGATGCCGTAGACGATCGAGGGGACACCGGCGAGGTTGGCGACGTTGAGGTTGATGAAGTCGTGCACGCGGCGGACGTAATAGTTCCGCGGCTTGAACTCCTCGAGCGCGATCGCGGTGGCCACGCCCAGCGGGATCGCCGCGGCGGCGCAGACGATGCACAGGAAGATCGACCCCCACAGCGACGCGGCCAGCCCCGCCTGCGAGGCGTATCGCGACGGGAACGACGTGAGAAAGCCGAAGAACTCGGTGTAGCGCTTCATCCGCCCCCACCACGACAGGTCGACCGGGTCGCGGGCCTCGGCGATCGAGAGACGCTTCAGCGCGCGATCGCCCGGCGGGATGCCGTAGACAACGCTCGACGAGGGAGACGTGCGGGCCGGCACGCCCTGGAACTTGTCGACGACCTGCGCCTCGGTGAACGAGACGGTCGACGTGCGGATGTTCCGGCCCGAGGTGTCGTACGCCTCGGCGGTGAAGCGGCCGGGCTCTTTGGCCTTGTGCACGGCGGTGGCGAGGGCGTACTTGATGTCTTCGCTCTCGGCATCACCCGCGTTGATCTTCCACACCTCGACGGAGGGCTCGAGCTTCGAGGCGTCGACCGTATATTCCAGATCGGACCGCACGAGTTCGTCGGCGGTGAAGGTCTGCTGCGCACCCTCATCGTCTGTGGCGGTGTAGGTCTGCTTGTCGTCGCTCACGGCGACCTGCTCGGCGGCGTAACGGACGCTCGGCTGGCCGTCGCGCCGGAAGGTGTAGGAGCCGCCGTCGACGCTGAGCGCGTCGCGCGGGGCGTCGATGTAGCCGTAGCCCCCCGCGGGGACGGCGACGGTCTCGCCGGCGAGGCCGGTGGAGTTCACGCCGTCGAGGTAGGTCTTGCCCTCAAAGCCGATCGAGACGAGCAGGATGACCAGCACGGCGATGGAGACGATCGCCGAGAGGATGCACAGGGCGTGGAAGCCCTTGTTGACGAACGTCCGGCGGAGCTTGCTGCGCTGGCGGGCGGTGGAGACTCGCACCGCCGGCAGCGGCGCAAGGGCCGGGCCGGCGTCCTCGCGCCCGTGCGGCAGCGGGCTGAGCGGGCGATCAGGCTGAGCAGGAGCAGCAGGCGGCATCAGTGGTACTCCTCCCGGTATTTGTACAGCACCCACTGGCCGATGAGCGTGAGGATGAACGTCATGATGAAGAGCATGAACGCGACGGCGTAGGTGGAGTAATACTCGACCCCGCCGCTGGCCGTGTCGCCGAGGTAGATCTGCACGATGTAGCCGGTCATCGTCTGCGCCTGGTCGCGCGGGTCGACGGTCATCTGCGCCAGGCCGCCCGCGGCGAGGGCCACGATCATCGTTTCGCCCACCGCTCGCGCGATCGCCAGGAGGTACGACGCGACGATCCCCGACAGAGCCGCCGGGACGACGACGCGGACGGAGACGTCGAACTTGGTCGAGCCGACGGCGTACCCGCCCTCGCGCAGCGAACGCGGCACCGCCTGCAGCGCGTCCTCCGACAACGAGCAGACCATCGGCAGGGTCATGATCCCCACGGCAAGCCCCGCGCCGATGACGTTGTACCCCTCGATGTGCTTGTCGGGATCGAGGATCGACCAGAGCATCCGCCCGAAGACATAGTCCTGGCTCACCAGGAACGGGATGTGCGCGGCGAAGAACTCCCGCACGTGCCCGAAGAGCGGATAAACCGCCGGCTGCAAAAAGACGTGCTCGATCCACTGCACGCTCGGCGTGATGATGACCAGCGCGAAGTAGCCGTAGACGACGGTGGGGATGCCCGCGAGCACCTCCAGCACGGGCTTGAGCATCGCCCGCACGCGGCGCGGGGCGTACTCGCTCATGTAGATGGCGGTGATGAGCCCGAAGGGGAGCGCCACCGCCGCGGCGACCGCGGCGACCAGCCCGGTGCCGAAGATCAACGGCCAGATGCCGAAGTGCTTCTCCGCGCCCAGCAGCGGGTTCCACTCCGTGCTGGTGAAGAACTCCCTGACCGTGACGTCGGGGAGCTCGAAGAACCGGCGGGTCTCATCGAGCAGGATGCCGATGATGGCGAGCGTGGTGAAGATGGAGAGCGAGCCGCAGGCGATGAGCACCCACACGATCGCCTTGTCGACGGCGTATCGCAGCCGGATCGACCGCCCCCGCTTCTTGGCCAGACGTTCGAACAGGCCGATGGGGGCGGGGGGGGTTGTCGAGAGTGTCGCCATGAGTGCTGCGGGGCGGGGTGAAACTTGAGAATGGAAAGGAAAACCGAATGTAGCGGGTTTGTGGTAGCTCGGCTCTCCAAGCCGAGCGTGGACGCTCGATTTCAAGCCCGCCCACGCACCGGTCTGCCCCCCATCGACCGGTGCCACCAAAGACAGTCTCGAAGCCCGCCCGCCGCGGCTACGCGACGGACGGTTGGATTCATAGGTCAGCAGTCAGGGGACCATACGGCCGCTCTTAGCGGTAGATGTCCGTGACTTTGCCCTTCTTGTGCTCGCCGTTCTCGTCGACGAACTGAGAGCCGGCCTTCTTGGCGGCGAAGTTCTTCTCGGCCGTGCTGTAGATAGTCTTGGGGAGGGCGACGTAACCGACCTCTTCAACGAGGTTCGGGGCGTGGTTGAGGTAGAAATCGACGAAAGCGGCGACCTCGGGGCGGTCGGCGGCCTTCTTGTTCACGTAGATGAACAGCGGGCGGGAGAAGGGGGCGTAGGTGCCGTTCTCGATGGTCTCGGGGGAGGGCTTGACCGGGCCGTGGCCGCCGTCGATGGCGACGACGTTGAGCTTGTCCTGGTTCTCGAAGTAGTAGGAGCACCCGAAGAAGCCGATGGCGCCCTCGTCACCCTCGACGCCGCGGACGAGGACGTTGTCGTCCTCGGAGACGGACATGTCGCCGCGGATGGACTGGCCCTTCTCGGAGGCGACAACCTCTTTGAAGTAATCGAAGGTGCCCGAGTCGGTGCCGGGGGCGTAGATCTTGATGGCGGTGGCGGGCCACTCGGGGCGGACGTCCTTCCAGGTCTTGGCGTAGTTGCCGTCGAGGAAGATCTTCTTCAGGTCGTCGACGCTGAGGTTGGTGCACCAGGTGTTCTTCTTGTTGACGACGATGGAGAGGCCGTCGTAGGCGACGGGGATCTCGATGAAGTCGATCTTGTTCTCGGCGGCCTTGTCCAGCTCGGCTTTCTTGATGGGACGGGAGGCGTCGGAGATGTCGGTCTCGCCGACGGTGAAGCGCTTGAACCCGCCGCCGGTGCCGGAGATGCCGACGGTGACGCTGACCTTCGGGGCGACCTTGGCGAACTCCTCGGCGACGGCCTCGGTGATCGGATAGACGGTCGAGGAGCCGTCGATCTTGACGGTGCCGCTGAGGCGGTTCATGTCCACGCCCCCGTGCTCGGGAGCCGCGGCGGCCATGCCCAGGGCCAGACCCAGTGTCGTCAAACCAGCCAGAATCGTCTTCATGCCTTCTCCTTGAATGTTGCCCGGGAGGTGTTCTCCTCGGGGAGTTTGACGATAGACGAGATGGGCTTAACACTGTGTCCGGGTGAGCGCTAATCTTCTGTAAAGACACCTCGAATCAGGGAGAAACGGCCCCCTTCTCGGCCAGCAGGCGCTCGACGGCCTCGACCAGCTTGGGCTCCAGCTTGGCGCGGTCCCCCTCGCGGCCGGCCGCGTCGGCCCGGGCCACGACCTTGCCGGTGCGGTCCACGACGAACTTGGTGAAGTTCCACTTCGGGTCGCCGCCGAGCGGGGCCGGCAGGGCGCTGAGCTTCTTGTAGAGCGGATGCTGGTCCTCCCCCTTGACGCTGATCTTCGCAAAGAGCGGGAAGGTGACGCCGAAGTTCTTCTCGCAGAAGGCCGCGATCTCGTCGTTGGTGCCGGGCTCCTGGTGATTAAAGTTGTCGGCCGGGAAGCCGAGGATGACCAGGCCCTCGTCCTTGTGCTTCTTGTACAGCTCTTCGAGCGCCTTGTACTGCGGCGTAAACCCACACTTGCTCGCGACGTTCACGATGACAACCACCTTGCCCTTGTAGTCGGCGAGGTTTTTCGGCGTGCCGTCGATGAGGTTCATGGTGAACTCGAGCACGGCGGCGTCCTCCTTCGCGGGCTCATGCATGGGCGCCTCGGGCGCGTGGGTCTCGGGAGCAGACGCGCCCTGCATCGCCCCCGCGGCGATCCACCCCCCTATCGCCCCAGCCGCGACTGCAACAACCTTGACGAGTTTCATGCGCGAAGCTCCTTGATATGCACACGCTGGATGAAGCGTAGACATGGTTCGGGGCGACACGCCCCGTCTCACAAGCACTGTCTGCTCCATCCACCCCCTACAGTCCGATGTGATCGAGCTGACGCGAACAGTCCGGTTCTGCGTGAACGCGCCTGGCGCTGCGGGAGCATCGGGGGTTGGGTACAACTCGTTTGCCGCGGAGCCGTCGCTGTTGGACGGGCCGGGGGGCGGGCCGGGGCGGTATTACGAGATGGACGTGCGCTGCCACGGCGAGATCGACGAGCGGACCGGGTATTTCGTGAACATCAAGGAGATCGACCGGGCCGTGCGCACGGCCGCGGTGCCCTTGCTGGAGCGAGCCTGCGCCGGCGGGGGCGACGCCGACGCGATCTCACTGGTGCGCACGATCGCCGCGGCGGTCGACCGCGAACTGGACGGGTGCGTTGGGGGGGGCGGGGGCGTACGGTGGTGGCTCACGCCGTTTTATTCGCTGGAGGTTGACCCCATGCCCCCCTCCCCTCAAACCGACACGGTCCTCATGCGGCAGCAGTTCGATTTCGCCGCGGCTCACAGGCTGCACTGCCCGCACCTCAGCGCCGAGGCGAACCGAGAACTCTTCGGCAAGTGCAACAACCCGCGCGGGCACGGGCACAACTACCGCGTCGAGCCATGCGTGGAGCTGAACCTCGCCGGCAACGACCGGCCGGCGTTCACGCTGCAAGACCTCGAACGCGTCACGGCGACGACCATCATCGACCGCTTCGACCACACGCACCTCAACGAGGACACGGCCGAGTTCAACGTCGAACAGGGCGGCCTCAACCCCTCCGTCGAGAATATCGCTAAGGTGTGTTATGGATTGTTGAAACCGGTATTGGAAAACGAGTTCGGCAAGAACGGTGTTGTGTTGCGGTCGATCACCGTCTGGGAGACGGACAAGACGAGTTGCACGTACCCGGCAACCTGAGTTGAGTTGGTCTTGGGTCTTGGTCTTGGGTATGAGGGTCATTTTCCCAAGACCCTTGATCCACGACCCAAGACCTCCCGCTCAACAAAGTTGGTGAGATTCACGAAACCCGGGACCTGCCCCCTGCATCCGAAAAATCTCAAGGAGCATCCAACATGGAATACCGCCAGCTCGGCTCGTCCGGTTTCAAAGTCCCCGTCCTCACCTACGGCACCGGCACGTTCGGCGGCGGGACCGAGTTCTTCAAAGCCTGGGGCGAGACCGACGTCGCCGAGGCGAGCAAGCTCATCGACATCTGCCTCGACCACGGCGTGACCATGTTCGACACGGCCGACATCTACTCCAAGGGCATGTCCGAAGAGATCCTCGGCGCCGCGATCAAGGGCCGGCGCGACAAGGTGCTCATCTCGACCAAAGCGACGTTCCGCTTCGGCGAGGGGCCCAACGACGTCGGCTCGTCGCGCTTCCACCTGCTCAAGACGATCGACGCGAGCCTCAAACGCCTCGGCACCGATTCCATCGACCTCTTCCAGCTCCACGCGTTTGACGCGATGACGCCGATCGAGGAGACGCTGGAAACGCTCGACGGGCTGGTGAAGGCCGGGAAGATCCGCTACATCGGCTGCTCGAATTTTTCGGGCTGGCACCTGATGAAGTCGCTGGCGATCTCCGAGAAATACGGCTACCCGCGGCACGTCGCGCACCAGGCGTACTACTCGCTCATCGGGCGCGATTACGAGTGGGAGCTGATGCCGCTCGCGAAGGACCAGGGCGTCGGGTGCGTGGTGTGGAGCCCCTTGGGCTGGGGTCGCCTCACCGGCAAGATCCGCCGCGGCCAGCCTCTGCCGGAGAAGAGCCGATTGCAGAGCCAGAAGGTGACGGACGCCGGGCCGCCGGTGAACGACGAGTATCTGTACAAGGTCGTTGATGCGCTCGACGCGGTGGCGAAGGAAGTGGGCAAGACCGTGCCGCAGGTCGCGCTCAACTGGTTGTTGCAACGGCCGACGGTCTCGACGGTCGTCATCGGGGCGCGCAACGAGCAGCAGCTCCGCGACAATCTCGGGGCCGTGGGCTGGAACCTGACGCCCGAGCAGGTGAAGGTGCTCGACGAGGCGAGCGACCTGCCGCCGGCGTACCCCTACTGGCACCAGCGCGGCTTTGGCGAGCGGAACCCGCGGCCGATCGGGTAACATAAGAACGGGCGGGGCCTCGCCGGGAGCCCGTCGTGAACAAGTCGCTCAACCTGCCGCTGGAAGTCGACATCTGGACCGGCGACGGCGTGAAGGTGACCGTCGGCACCGGCTGTCTCGGCGACTGGTGCCTGTGCCTGCAGCTTGTGCGGGACCAACTGGTCGACTCGTGCGTCGTCTTCACCGGCACATACACGATCGAGGTGAAGCACGGCGAGCACGTCGCCTGCGTCGTCGACGAGAAGGCCAGGCGCCTGTCGATCACGCTCAACGAGCACGCGATCGAGTGTGCCGTGGGGTACTTCATGCGGTGCTACCGCGACGGCCGCGGCGAGGTCGACCACGTCGACGTGGAGACGACCGAGGGCCGCTACCTGACGCTGAGCTATGAGGTCGGGGTGAGGCCGCGGAAGTAAAGCTTCCAAGTAACCTTCCACCAACGCTGTCGCTCTCATACGAGACGCGAGCGGGAGCGAGCGTGCACAACGCTGGAGCAGCAGACGCTCACTGACGCTTCGCGTCTCGTAGAAAGAGCAATCGGATAGAACCGACCCGCGGTGACTTACCTTTGCCAGCTTCTTACGACTTCCCGACGGTGAGCACCTGCCCGGCCGCGATCTTGTCGTACCCCGAGCCGAGCTCGCCGATCGGGTCGGGGGGCAGGATGTCGACCTTCTTCTCACCCAGCCTGGCCTCGCCGCGGCGGACCTTGTCCTGGAAGGCGACGCACTCGGTGAGCAGCTTGTCGAGGATCTCCTCCTCGGGGACGTTGGCGACCTTTTCGCCCTGCACGTAGATGATGCCGCGGCGGTCGCCGGCGAAGACGGCCACGTCCGCGCCCTCGGCCTCGCCGGGGCCGTTGACGATGCACCCCATCACCGCCACCTTGATCGGCAGCGTGACTTTTTCCGCGAGGGCCTTGCGGACGTCTTGAACGAGCGTGAACAGGTCGACCTGGATACGGCCGCAGGTCGGGCAGGCGATGAGGTCGACGCCCTTGCGCTCGCGCAGGCCGAGCGCGTAGCAGAGTTCCAGGCCGTCCTGGACCTCGTAGACGGGATCGGAGGCGTAGGAGATGCGGATCGTGTCGCCGATGCCGTCGGCCAGCAGCGTGCCGAGGGCCGCGACCGAGCGGATGCACCCGGTCTCCTTCGGCCCCGCGTGCGTCACGCCCAGGTGCAAGGGGTGCGGGAAGCGGTTGCCGATCTCGGTGTAGGCGTCGATGACCATCGTCGCGTCCATGCTCTTGGCGCTGATGGTGATGTCGTGGAAGTCGCGCTCGTAGAAGATGTCGAGGTATTCCTCGAGCTTGGTGATCATGATGGCCAGGAGGTAGCCGTGCTTGTGGTCGCTGAAGACCTGGCCGAGCTCCTTCATCCGCTTCTGCTTGTCGCGGCGTTCGATGATCGAGCCCTCGTTGACGCCGATGCGGATCGGCAGGCCGCGCGCCTTGCAGGCGTCGATCACCGCGTTGACCTGCTCGCGGTCGTTGATGTTGCCGGGATTTAAGCGGATCTTGTGGACGCCGGCCTCGACGGCCTCGAGCGCGCGCTTGAAGTGGAAATGCACGTCCGCGACGATCGGCACCTGCACACGCGGCAGGATCTCCTTCAGCGCATCCGTGTCCTTCTTCTCCGGCACGGCGACGCGGACGATGTCGGCGCCGGCCGCCGCGAGGCGGTTGATCTCGGCGACGCACGCCTCGACGTCGTGGGTGTACCCGGCGGTCATCGTCTGGACCGAGACCGCGGCGGGCGTGGTGGGATTGCCCTGGTTATCCGGCAGCCCGCCGCCGATGCGGACAAAGCCGACCCGCTGATCGCCGACTACCACCTGCTTGCTGAGACGTCGTGTGCGCATATCGGCGGAGTGTAGGATCTCCCTCGGGAGCACGGACGCCGCCCTGACATCAGGGGTTACCCAGCTTCGCCCGTCGGCACAGCCCGAAAAGTCGGGCCTCCCCGGCATAACCACTGCATCCGAAGATGAAATCCGGGCTTCATCGGGCCAGCCGCGGCGTCGATGGAGTCTTCATCTTTGACTTCATCCTTCACGCGAGCAAGGAGCCATGGACGACAAACAACCTGTCGACACCCTGCGCATCTCGCAGGGAGAACGCCAACGGCTGCTCAGACGCCTCGAAGAACACGTCGCCGCACCCGGCGCGTGCCGGCGGGGCCAGGCCCGGTACCCCTGCGAGTTCAGGGCCGACCCGGTAATCCGCATCCGCCAGTATGGCGGGCAGGAGATCACCTACCTCTCCCTCGGCCTCGACCTGTCGGCGAGCGGCATGGGGTTCATCCATGGCTGCTTTCTCTACCCCACCACGCCGGTCCGCGTCACACTGACCGCCCTCGACGGCGAAAAGATCAGCGTCGACGGCCAGGTCGTCCACTGCGAGCACGTCGAGGGACGCTTCCACGAGGTCGGCGTCCGCTTCACCAACCCTATCGACACGCACCTGTTTGTCACGGTGCCCGGCGAGGAGGCCCCCGCCGACGAGCCCGGCGAGCAGAGCGAGGCGCTCAAGAGCGTGCTGGGGCTCGTCGAGGCGGTCAACGGGCTCAAGCAGCTCGTCGCCAGATCCGCGCAGAAAGACAAGATCAACCAGAGCCTGGAGCAGGTCTGCGACCTGTTCACGCAGGCGCGGATGCTCATCACGACCGGCCACTCGCCGGACTGTTCCTCCGGTTGACCCACGCGCGGGCCGTCCGGCCCGTTATCCCTTCGGGCTCGTCTCGTCCACCACCGACCCTGACCCGACCTGTCGGCGGTGGGCGCTCGCCATGATGCCCTCGCGGATGCTGCGGGCGCGGGCGTGGGTGCGCGACGGGTTGCCGCGGTTTGAGGGGATGCCGTCGACCTCGGGCACGCGCCACATGAGCATGACCACGCCGGCGATGAGCAGGATGCCGCCCATGACGCGGAGGGCCATCTGCGTGCCCCACGACTCGTCGCCGGAGAAGGCGCTGAGCCCCTCGCCGAAGTAGCCGACGGCGAGGTTGCCGACGGCGGAGAAGCCGAAGAAGAAGACGTTGGAGATCGCCATGACCCGGCCGCGTTGCGCGTCGGGGACGAGGTGCTGCATGGAGGACCACGACTGGTTGAAGGCCCACAGCCACGTGACGCCGCAGACGATCATGGTGGGCAGACCGATCCAGAGGGCCTGGGTGAAGGAGAGGATGGCGATCATCCCGCCGCAGCAGGCGAGGGCGAGGGGGATGAAGTGGTGCTTGGGGTACCAGTCGGGGAAGAGTTTGAGCGCAAAGCCGCCGAGGACCGCGCCGAGGCCCAGGCCGCCCATCATCCAGCCGGTGGCGAGGTCGGCGCTGGCTTCGGCGATGCGGTAGACGTCGATGACGTAGAGGGGCAGGACGCGCACCAGCGGTGCGGCAAAGAGGCTGAGCAGGACGATAGCGGTGAAGACCGCGCGCGGGCCCCTGCCGCCGAAGATGAACCGCGCGGCTTCCTTCACCTGCTGCCAGGCCCCTTGGCCGGTGCGAGCGGGGGCGGGCGAGTCGGGCGTTGTCGTGATGGCGATGAGCACGCCCAGGAACGAAAGGGTGTTGATGATGAACAGGGGCGTCGGCCCCAGGGCCGCCATGACAAAGCCCGCGGCGACCGGGCCGAGCACCCGCGCGCCGTTGAACTGCATCCCGTTGAGCGTGATCGCCTTGGTCAGCTCGACCCTTGGGACCAGGCGCGGCGTGAGCACCTGCCACGCCGGCATGTTGAAGGCCGTCACCGAGCCCTGGAGGATCGACAGCACCATGAACGACGCGACCATGTCGCTCTTGAGCCCGAGCAGGTGGCCGATGGGCGGCGCCCCAAAGTAGGACACGGCGGCCATGCCCCCGGCGATCAGCATGAGCAGGAACTGCGTCACCAGCAGCATGGTGCGTCGGTTGACGCGGTCGGCGACCACGCCGCCGAGCGTGCCGAAGATGAGGATCGGCCCGAGGTACGCCGCGGCGAGCGTGCCGAGCATGCGCAGGTCGCCGGTGATCTTGGCGACCTGCATCTGCACGCCCATCTGCTCCATCCAGTTGCCGATGTTGGAGACGAGCGAGGCGATCCAGATGTTGCGGTAGTGGACGTAGCGGAGCACGCCCCAGCGCGACGGAGGGAGCACGACGATGCCGGGGGCGACGCCGTCGCCGGCGGACGGGTGCGCGGCGGGCGCGACGCGGGCCGTCTGGGCCTCGGGGGTTTGCTGATCGGGCTCGTGCTCCCAGGCGACCTGGCCGGGGCGGCCGCCGCCGACGATCGTGCCGATGGAGACCGGCTCGTCGTGACCGGCGTGCGGATATTCCGCGTCTCCCGCTCGCTCGGCCCCGCCCCCTTCCAACTCAGGCCCGAGATCCCCCATCTCACCGGCCCCCCCCGCCTTCCCCACTCCCCGCGTCCCCTGGACCTTCCCCGTTTGAGCCTGCGCGCCGTCCATGGACCTCCGTCATCCGCCGACGGAAAACAGCCGCCCGGCGGGACGTTCGATGCTAGGCAGGAGAAATCGTTGCACAACGATCGCACACGAGCCGAGCATGTGAGATCGATTGCTTTGGGTGGGGCGGGCGTCCCGCCCGCCCGATGGGATGCACAAAGACGACCGCAGGGCGGGCGGGACGCCCGCCCCACCCAGTCACATTGATCCTGTTGCACCACACATGAACAGCCGGTTCTAACCCACATTCGCGTATCGGCAGCGACGCACGCCGATGTAGACGAGCGTTTCGAACGTGAGCAGGCCGGCGAAAAACGGCAGAACCAGCATGAGCGGCCGCCATGTCACGAGAAGTCTCGCAACGGGACTCGCCGAGACCGCCCAATTGGACGTATACACCAGGGAGACCGCCACCATCCCGAACGCGCCGAGCACCCAGCCTACGCAAGCATGTGCGCACACGGCCGCCGCGACTCGACGTGTGATGCGCCAGCCGCGTTGCCTGCCGAAGAACCGGATGCCGCAGAACTCGACCCAGACAAGGAACGCCAGGACCATCATCGACGCCATGGAGAAACAGCCGAATAAGAGCAGCCACATTCGTTGGATGTTGCCGATCGGCCAGAACCGGAAGCCCATGACGTAGAAACCCGCGAACGCCATCAATGTCGAGGCGATTGCTCCGTAGCGGCTCGCGAGCGTGAAAATATCCGCCGCGTTGCCGATCGACATGATTCGAAACATGCGAGACGGCCGCAGGAGTGTTTCAACGGCTGTTTGCCCGAGCGTGCGCCAACGCGGATCTTGCTGCCACGGCGAGCCGGGGCGTGAAGAGCCCGGCAGGGATTCGCGCACGGGCGTGCCGCACTCGGGGCAGACGGCGTCGGGGGCGGGGGGGGCGGGGAGGTGGGAGTCGGGGGCGTGGGGGAGACCGTCGAGGATGTAGCCGCAGGACTCGCAGAGGAGCGTCTGCGGGTCGAGATGGCGCGGGCGGACGGTCATGGAAGATCTTTGCAACGGAGAAAACGGTCGGAGCACGCCCCACACACGCCCCGGCTCACAAATCATGCGATACTTGCTCAGCCGCGGCGTGGTTCCTACCTTCCGCCACCCATTTGAACGCACAGGCCGCCCCCCGCGCCTGTGCCACGGCCGAGCAGAACCCAAGGCACCCGTGTGATCAAGATCCGCCGCATCACCATGGACGACCCGCTGTACCCGCAGGAGTGCGCCCTGCGCGAGTCGGTGCTGCTGCGGCCGATCGGCTTCGACATGGCCAAGCTGGCCGAGGCGTTCCCGGGGTTCGAGGAGCGGTTCGAGCACTTCGTGGCGGTCTTCGACCACCCCGCGGGGCCGCGGGTCATCGGGTGCGCCCTGCTGCTGCCGAGCCTCGACGATCAGGGCGACCGCGGCGGGCCCGGCATGACGATCGACGGCAAGGTGGGGAAGCTGATGCAGATGGCCGTCGACCCGCAGCGCCAGGGCGAGGGGATCGGCACGCAGCTCGTGGTCGCGATGGAGCGGCGGGCCTTCGGCGAGCTGGGGCTGGCCGCGCTGTTCTGCCACGCGCGGGACGTCGCGTACGGCTTTTACAGCGCGCTCGGCTGGGCGTACGACTCGGAGACGTTTGAAGAGGCCGGCATCCCCCATCGGCGGATGATCGTGCTGAATACGCGATCGGATGATGAACTCGTCTAAAAAACGGGTTCCGGGTCCCGGATTCCGGGCCGATGAATCGGTGGCGGGATATGCCAAGGACAGCAGAAGATGTTCGTGCTTGCAAGTTTTACCCGGACCCCGAGACCCGGAACCCGGAACCCGGCCAGTTCCTCATCCGACCTATACTTGACATTGCATGGGACCGCTCACGATCGAACAGGTCCGCCGCCGCTTTGCCGAGCGCAACCTCCGCTTCACCCGCCAGCGCGAGGTGATCTACCGCGCGCTCTATGAGACCAACGCGCACCCGACGGCCGAGGAGCTGTACAAGCTCGTGCACGCCGCCGAGCCGGGCGTGAGCCTGGCGACGATCTACAACACGCTCGATGCGCTCACCGCGGCCGGGCTGGTCCGCCGGCTGCTGGCGACGCACCCGGCGGCCCCGCACCACGCCGCCGCCGATCGGGGCGATGGTGAGGAGCCGCACCTGGATCGGCACCGGGGGGGGCGGGGCGGGGGGGGCTGCCGGTACGACGCGGACACGACGGAGCACGCGCACCTGATCGGCGCCGACGGCCGCGTGCACGACGTGCCGCTGGGCCTGGGCGAGCAGGCGGTGGCGTCGATCCCGCGGGAGCTGGTCTGCGAGATCGCCGAGCGGATGGGCGTGAAGATCGACCGCATCGCCGTGGCGTTCATCGAAGAGACGAGCCCGCACGCGGGCGGGCACCACTTCGACTGAGCGGCGGCTCGCTTCTTGATCCTCCAAGCTCATAACCCGGCGCGGACGTTCGGCCTGACAGGCAAACGGGGGACGATTTTCCGATCGTCGGCCGGTTGTGGGTCAAGTTCTCCACAGGCGGGACCGATAGCGCGTGTATCCGCTCCAGGGCGACGCGACCTTGCCGCGGTCTCAATGGTTGAGATGGCCCAAGAAGGCACACGCCCAGAGACAGGAGACCCGCTGTGAGCATGCACACCGACCGCCGCCGGCATCCGCGCTTCCTGACCGAGCCGATGTACACGCCGATGTCCGTGCGGCTGCTGGACGACCAGGACTTCACCCTCGAGGGGCACGCCTACGACATCTCGGAAGGGGGCGTGCGGTTCGAGCTGGACCGCGGCATCGAGCCGGGCACGCGCGTCGCGATGCAGATCACGCTGCCGACGATGAACAACTACGACATCGGGCCGGGGCGGAGCGTCTTCGTCTTCGCCAACGTGATCTGGATCACCGACGAGGACGAACTGGGGCCGGTGCGCATGGCCGCGGTGTTTTCGCAGTGGGCGCGGGCCGGCGACAAGGAACGGCTGCTCAAGCAGTTCGCCACGGGCCGGTATCTGGCGGCGGCGTGATGCAGAGGCCATGGGCCATGGGCCGATGGCCATTGGCAAGCAGCCAAAGCGCTCGATCATTTGCTTCGTCTTGCCAGCGGCCAATGGCCAATGGCAACCGGCCTTTTCATCGCACAATCACCACCCCGTGCGGGTTCTTCCCCACGCCGACGAAGAGCTCGGCGTCGGTGAGCGTCGATCGGCCCTGCGCGTCCTGCGTCACGCGGAAGAAGGCCAGCTCGCCGTCGACGACCGACGGGTCGAACGAGCGGTACTGCGTGACGATGACGTACTTGCCGCCCGCGTCGAACGTGACGCCCTCGGGCATCGCGCTGAGCGGCAGCTCGGCGACACTGTCGAGCGTGCCGCGGGTGAGATCGAGGGCGAGGACGCTGAGCGAGCCGCCCTTGGTGACGCGCGGGTCGCGCTCGGAGAGGAACGAGCGCTGCAGGTTGGACGTGACGATCATCGCGGAGCCCGGCCGCGTCGAACGCACGGCGAGGCCCTGCGGGCTGATGCCGACGCTCGCCGTCGCGACCACCCGCGGCCCGCCTTCGCTCGACAAACGGATCACCGAGACCGTGCCGGGGGGCGCGCCGACGAAATACCCCTCCACCCGCGGCCCCCAGTGGACGCACGCCACCACGAGGTACTCGCCGTCCGGCGTGAACGCGCACGAGTAGGGGTATCCCTCGACGTGGACGCCCTTGCCGTAGGGCGCAAGGCCCATCTCGCCGTCGCCGATGTCGGGCGTGAACTCGAAGAACGCGACCTCGTCGCGCTCGGGGAGCGTGACGGCCAAGACTCGACCATCGGGCCGCCACGCGACGCACGCCGGCGCGGCCGAGCCGTCGAGGCCCAGCAGCGGCCAAGCCATCGTGTCGCCCTGCGGCAGGCCGTCTTTCAGCCGCGCGACCATCAACTCCTGACCCGGCCGACGCGAGACCACCGCGAGGAAATCATCACCTTCGCGCACCGCGACGGCCGTCGGGTCCGGCCCGACGTACTGCGTTCCCGCCAGCCTGGGCTTGAGCGGGTCGCTCATGTCGACCACGCTCACCACCTCGCCGGGCGGCAGCTCGTCGACGCGCTCGGCGACCTTGCCGTTTGGCAGGTGCCGCGAGCCGCGTGACTCCGCGATGTACGCGAACCGCCCGTCGCCGGTGACGGCGAGCATGTTCGGCGGGCCCCACGACGAGTTGGAGACCGGCATCTGCGCAAAGGGCGTCTGCGGCTCGCGGATCGGCAGCTCCAAGACCGTCAGCAGGTCCTCGCCCGCTTCCCCTGCCTCGGCCGAGTCGAGCCGTGGGAGCAGGCCCGTCGCGTACGACTCGGCGTCCATGTCGCCGTCGCCGATCGTCAGGATGTACCGGCCGGTCACGCCGATCGCGGGCTTGACGTTCTCCTGCTCCTGCGCAAACGCCGAGGTCGCCCCGCTCATCAGCGTGATCGACGCCACCGACATCAGCGTGCTCATCCAACGTTCGTGCATCGTGCGGCTCCGCGGACAGTACGTCTGGGTTACATCAACCGGCAAAAGACTAGGCTTGTCGGAGAACGCGGAGAAACGAAGAAAAGCGGAGGCCGCGGAATTAGACGATTGAGGACGGAAGAGCCGAAAGCTACAAATTCTTGACTCTGCGTCCTCCGCTGAACTCCGCTCCTCCGCGTTCTCGGTCGCGTGTACGCTTCACGTCGTACAACCCTCCACACACGCCTGCCCTCACAGCGTCTCGATCTTCACCGTCGCGCCGGGCGGCAACCGCTCTTCGGCACTCGGGTCGGCCTGCCGCAGGGCCTCGATCAGCGCCGACATGTCGCGCTGCATCGGCGCGGTGAAGGCCATCGTCTGTTCGGTGACCGGGTGGCGAAACGAGAGCGTCGCGGCGTGGAGGGCTTGACGCGCAATGAGCGGATGGTTCTTCGCGGCTGCCGATTCGGACGGGTCGGGCGTACGGCCCACAGGCTGAGCCTGCGGGCTTTGTTTACGAGGTTTCTGCAATCCCAACTCGTAGAGCCCCACGGGCTTGCCGCCGTAGAGGTCGTCGCCGACGATCGGGAAACCCATATGCGAGAGGTGGACGCGGATCTGGTGCGTCCGGCCGGTTTTGAGTTCGAGCTCGACGAGGGAAAAACGGCCGCCTGCTTGCTCGGTGCTCCCCGGCATCGCGCTGCCGCGCACGTCGAACGGCATGTTGGGAATGTGGAACACCTGCCGCACGCGGCAGATCGTCAGGCTCGGCTTGCCGAGATGGTCGTGGCGGACGACGAACTTCTCGCGGTGCCCCTTCTCCTTCGACGGGTGCGGCCCGAGCGGGAAGTCGATCGGGTCGACCGGCACGGGGTACTCGCCGTGGCAGATCGCGAGGTAGCGCTTGTCGACCTGGCGCAGCTCGAACTGGCGTGCGATGCGCCAGTGCGCCTCTTCGCTTTTGGCGAAGACGATGAGCCCCGAGGTGTGCCGGTCGAGGCGGTGGACGACGCCGGGACGGGCGAGTTCGGCGCCGACCTCGGAGAGCGACCCGCCGCTCTTGGAGGTGTGGCGGAAGTGGTAGGCCAGCGCGTTGAGCATGGTGCCGGAGTTGTGCGAGCGGGCCGGGTGGACGATGATGTCGGGGCGTTTGTTGAGCACGATCAGGTGCTCGTCCTCGTAGAGCACGTCGAGGGGGATCTCCTCCGGCTGGATCTCGCTCGACGGCGGCGGCGGGACGAAGACCTCGACGATGTCGTTGATGCGGAGCTTGGTGCTCGCCTTGGGCGGGCGCTGGTTGACGAAGACGCCGCCCTCGTCGATGAGCCGCTGGAGCTGCGTTCGGCTCATGAAGGTGATGCGGTCGGTGAGGTACTTGTCGAGCCGTTTGTTGAGGTCGCGGCGGAGCGAGAAGACCACGCGATTCGGCGCGTCGTCGTCGAGCGAGGATTGGGCGGCCGCGTCCGCATCGGAGAGGTCCGGGTCGTCGATCGCGGCGAGGCGCGCGTCGGCCGGCGTCGATGGACTTGACGCGGCGCTCTCGCCGAAAACGGCCTTGCGGATCGCCTGGCCGTCGACCTTGCCGCCCGCGCCGATCTTGTGACGGCTCTCGTCGCCGGGCTTGGGCGTGCGGTCTTTGTGGCTGTGGGCGCTCACGGCATGAATGGTATCGAAAAAAAGCCCACAGGCTCAGCCTGCGGGCTTTGAACTCCAGACTTCTTGGGAAACTCGTTCAGGGCGTCTCGGACGACGGCTCGCTCGGCGCGGGCTCGGTCGGCTCACCAGACGGCGCAAGGCCCGGCACGTCTTCCGGGTTCACCGGCGTCAGGACCGGCGCCGCCGTCGGCGTGGCCTCGGGGGCCGGCGCGGGCTGGGGTTCGGGTTCCTTCGGCTTCAGCGCCAGCACCTCGTCGGTCGTGTACAGCTTCGGCGCTTCGCCGAGCGAATCGAGCGAGGCGATGCGGGCCTTGGCCTCCTCGCCCGGCAGCGGCAACTGCGACTTCTCGCTCACTTCGACGATCTGCGAGTAGTAGTTCTTCGCCTCGTCCATCTTCCCGCGGCTCTCGGCGACCGCGGCTAACCCAAAGAGCGAGCCCATCGTGTGCAACGCATAGGCCGGGTCGTCCTTCGACGTGTCGTAGACGGCCCGGTACTCGCGCTCGGCCTTGTTGAGCTGCTCGGTGCGCTGCTCGTCGTTGAGCACGTCGGCGTCGCTGGCGGGCTTGCCGTCCTGCGTGAGCTGCGCGCCGGGGGCAAGCCCGGTGCGGTACGCCGCGAGGTACAGGTCGGCGGCCTGCAGGCGGGCGAGGATCCCCACGGCCCCCTGCCCCTGGTGCGTCACCGCCAACTGCACAAGGTTGTCCGGGCTGCCGGCCTCCATCGCGCTCGACAGGTCGGCGTACGCCGCCTGCCGCGACTGGTTGCGGTGCTGCTCGAAGCGCGTCCACCCGCTGTACGCGGCCAGCGCCAGCGCCGCCAGCAGCAGCACCCACATGCCGTACTTCTGCAGGGCGTCGATAAACTCCTGGTTGACCCGCGACTCGTCGAGCCCCGCCCCCTCGCGGATCGCGTACCGCTTGGTCTCGGGCTTGGTGGATTCGGGCAGATGCTGGTGTTCGTCGGACATGATCGGGATCCTGTTCGTCTCAGACGTGTTGAGCCTCGATTGTACCCGCCGAACCCCGCATAACCATCCCTATGAAAAAGCCCACAGGGCGGGCCTGCGGGCTCGGGAGCATCTTCGCTTCTTCAACAAACAGTCTCAGACGGGCGTCGTCACCTCGATCTCTTCGGTGATGACCACCTCGGTCTCGACCACCGGCTCGGCGAGCACCGACGCCACCGCCGCCCCCCCCGCCCGGCGGCGGACGATCTCCAAGAGATCGGCGAAGACCGCCTCGGCGGTCGGCCACCGCCCGGCCCCCTTGCCGAGGGCGACGTGCTTGACGCCGCTCTTGCCCGTCACGACGCACCGGCACCGCGTGCCGAAGGTCCCCGCGAGCGGCTCGCCCGGCTCGACGACCCGCGGCTCGACCTTCGCCGTCACCGTGCCGTCGGCGTTCCACACCGCCGACGCCACCAGCCGCATCACGCGCCCATTCGTGCACGCCGCGCGGACCTCGGCGTCGTTGAGCTTGTCGATGCCGGTGGTCTTGACGTCGCTGGCCTTGAGGTCCGGCCCGCCGGCCTCGCGGACGAGGATGCGGATCTTGTCCTGCGCGTCGCCGCCGTTGACGTCGAGCGACGGGTCGGCCTCGGCCAGGCCCGCGGCCTGGGCCTCGCGCACCGCCTCGTCATAACTCAAGCCCGACGCGACCTTGTCGAGCACGAACGTCGTCGTGCCGTTGACGATCGCCTCGATCCCGACGACGCCCTCGCTCTGCGCGACGCGCCGCACGGTCTCGATGGTGGGCGCGACGCCCCCGACGGCCGCCGAGTAGGAGAGCGTCGCGCCGGATTGCTCGGCCAGCGTGTGATACTCGACGCCGCGCTGCGCGATGACGCGCTTGTTGGCGGTGATGACGTGGACGCCCTTCTTGAGCGCGTCGGCCATGATGTCGCCGGCGGGCTGCTCGCCGCCGATGAGCTCGATGATGACGTCGCAGTCGGCCTTGGCGACGCCCCACGGGTCGCAGGTGAGCAGGGCCGTGGGCACGCCGCTGTCGCTGTGCCGGCCGACGCTCCGCACCGCCGCCTTGACGACCTTGAAGAGGTCCGGCCGCGCGTGGATCAGGCGGTACACGCCGAGCCCGACCGCGCCGAGGCCGAGCATGCCGACCTTCAGCGGCGGCGGGGGTTTCTGATCCACGCCCCCCCACTGCTTGGGCTTCGAACCGACGCTCGACGCCTCCGGGCTGTTGATCGACGAGACCTCGAACTCCAAGCCGTGCCCCTTGGCATATTGCACGGCCTTGTGCTGGATGATCCTGCCGTCGAGGTGCAGCGCGTCCTCCCACGCCAGCGAACGGTAGACGCGGGCGAGCGGCCCGGGCCGCGCGGGGTCTCGCTCGTAGAGGCCGCGGACATCCTTGATGAGGCGGCAGCGCGCGCCGAGCGACGAGGCGAGGAAGATCGCGCTGCAGTCGGTGCCGCCGCGTCCGAGGAGCGTGGGGCGGCCTTCCTCATCGCGCCCGACAAAGCCGGGGACGACGACCGCCGAGCCGCGGTCGAGGCTGCGGCGGATGACCGACGTGTCGATCGAGACGGGCTCGGCGTCGAGCGTCGGGCCCTTGGTGCGGAGGTTGAGCCGCAGCGCGTCGAGCGCCTCGGCCTGGATGCCGGCCTTTTCGAGGGCCAGCGCCAGCAGCGACGAGGTCGTCTCTTCACCCGTGGCGGCGAGGGCCGCGATCGCCGCGGGGTCGTTGTCGTCGCCGTAGCGCCGGGCCTGGGTCAGGAGCGTGTCGGTCACGCCCATGAAGGCCGAGACGACGCTGACGACCTGCCACCCCTCGCGCCACCAGCGGTAGACCTCATGGACGGCCTGGGCGAGCTCGTGCTCGTTGCGGAGGATCGAGCCGCCGAATTTTAAAACGATGATCTTGGGAGACTGTGTAGCCACAGGCGAGACGTTTGTGCCACAAGAAGAGGTGGACGTTCCGTTACAACAACCTTTGGAAGTGCTCAAGCCAGCACCTCGCTTTCGAGTTTGACGCCCGCCACCTTCGCCGCCGCGGCGAGGGCCTGCTCCAGGTCGGCGATGATGTCGGCCGGGTCTTCGAGCCCGACGGAGACGCGGATGAGCCCGTCGGTGATGCCGACGGCCAGGCGGCGCTCACGCGGCACGTCGGCGTGCGTCATCGTCGCCGAGTGCGTCACGAGCGTCTCGACCGCGCCGAGGTTCTCGGCGAGCAGGCACAGCTCAAGGGCGTTGATCGTCGCCTTACCGGCCTCGACCCCGCCGCGCACGTCGAACGTCACGATGCCGCCGTGCTGCCCATCCCCGCTCGGTCCAGGCAGGTGCTGCGCATTGGCCAGCTCGCGCTGCGGGAACGACGCCAGGCCGGGGTAGCAGACCCGCTCGACCGCCGGGTGCGATTCGAGGAACTCGGCGACCTTCTGCGCGTTCTCGCTGTGCCGCGCCATGCGGAACGGCAGCGTCTTGATGCCGCGGATCGTCAGGAACGCCTCCTGCGGCGACTGGATCGAGCCCAGGCACTTGCGCACCCAGCGGATCTTCTCAAGCAGCTTCTCGTCGCGGGTGACGATCGCCCCGCCAACGGTCGAGTTGTGCCCCTCGATGTACTTGGTTGTCGAGTAGAGGCTGACCGTCGCACCCAGTTCCAGCGGCTGCTGCACCGCCGCCGTCAGGAACGTGTTGTCCACGACCAGCGGCACGCCGGCCTCCTGGCAGACCTTCGCGATCGCGCGAATATCCGCGAGTTCCAAAGTGGGGTTGCCGGGGGACTCGATGAAGACGACCTTGGTCTTGCCGGGTTGAATCGCCTTGCGGACGTTCTCGGCGTCGGTGGTGTCAACGTACGTCGTCGTTACGCCGTAGGGCGCGAAGATCTGGTCGAGCAGGCGGACCGTGCCGCCGTAGACCACGCGCGAGCAGACGGCGTGGTCGCCGGACTTGCCGAGCAGCGCCGTGAAGAGCGCGTGCTCGGCCGCGAGGCCTGTCGCGAAGGCCACGCCCTGCGGGGCGTTCTCGAGCGCGCCGAGGGTCTTCTCCAGCGCGGCGACCGTCGGGTTGCCGACGCGCGAATACGCGAACTCCTGCGGCGTGCCGAGCTTCTGCACGAACGTCGTGCTCTGCACGATCGACGGCGTGACCGCGCCGGTGATGGGGTCGGGCTCGAGCCCGCCGCGGATCGCGCGGGTCGCGGGGGTCCAGTTGGCGATCTTCGCCTTCTTAGCGCAGCCGCACCCCCCACCGCCGCTCTTGCACGAAGAGCCCTTGGCCTCGACGACGACGGGCGAGCCGTTGGTGGAACCGTTCTGGGATGAGTTGGTGGTACTTGACATGCCGCACACTCCTGTGTGTGAGGCATCAAGTTTCAGGCCATTTGCGACGTAGCGCCGTACACCGGCATTCCGCTTTTGCCGAGAACCCTCTCGGCCGCATCGTTCCCCCGTCACCTGTGATGCTCACGTGGGTGACAGCCGGGGCTGGCCTCGGCACCGCGGTCTTGCATTGAGAAGCAAGGCTCGGTTGCCGCCCGGGCCGATTGAGGCGGCCCGAGACTCTTGATGCTGAAGACAAGGATACCAACCCGCCGCACGCGGGTCAATACCAAACCCGCGGCCGGGCGACACGCCCCTGCCCATCCCGCCTCCGCTCACGATGAGCTGCATTTTATCGGAGCCGTCGGTAGGCTAGGGCTATGGAGATCCCTTCCGTCGATTGGCCGATGACCGCGACGCTCCTGCCGCTGGGCATCTCCGCGGCGATCGGCCTGCTCATCGGCCTGCAGCGCGAGCGGGCGTCGTCGGCCCTGGCGGGGATCCGCACCTTCCCGCTCATCGCCCTCTTCGGCACGCTCATCGCCATCATCGTCGAGCAGCTCGGGCGGCGAGCGCTCCCGCCGCCCTCGACCGACCCCACGCCGTCGGCCGCCAACTGGGCCGGGCCGGTCATCATCGGCGCGGGGTTCATCGCGGTCGCCGCGATGATCGTCGTGGGCAACCTCAACGCCGCCGCGGCCCGGTACGGACGCCCGTCTGCCTCAACCGACGCCGCCGACGACGAAAAAATCCGCGGAGGGATCACCACCGAGATGGCCGTCCTCATCGTCTATGCGCTGGGTGTCTACGTCTATCTCGGCGACGCCGCGATCGCCGGCATCGTCGGCGTCAGCGTCGCCGTGCTCCTCAACGCCAAGAAATACCTGCACGGGCTCGTCGGCAAGCTCGGCGAGAAGGACGTCGTCGGCATCCTCCAGTTCGCCGTCGTGACCTTCGTCATCCTCCCCATTCTCCCCGACGAGACGATGGGCCCGATGCACGTCCTCAACCCGCGCCAGATCTGGTACCTCGTCGTCCTCGTCGTCGGCATGAGCCTGGCCGGGTACATCGCGTACAAGTTCCTCGCCTCGCGCTACGGCCTGGTCGTCGCCGGGCTGCTCGGCGGCCTGGTCTCGTCGACCGCGATCACCGCGTCGTACTCGCGCCTCGCCGGCGACAGCAAGCCGCAGCGCCTCGCCGCGCTGCTGGTCATCCTGCTCGCCTCGGCGGTGCTGTACGCGCGGGTGCTCGTGCTGGTCGGCGTGGTCGCCTCGGGCGCTCTGCCGGAGATGGCCGCGCCGATCGGCATCATGCTCGGCTGCTCGCTCGGCGTCGCCTTCGCCTGCTGGCTGTTCGTGCGCAAGCAGAAGGTCGAGCTGCCGGAGCAGTCCAACCCGTCCCAGCTCATCCCGGCGCTCATCTTCGGGTGCGTCTACGCCGTCGTGCTGCTGGCGACGGCCTACGCCAAGGAAAAGGTGGGCGCCACGGGCATCTACACCGTCGCGGCGATCAGCGGCTCGACCGACATGGACGCCATCACCCTCTCCGTCGCCCGCATGGCCAACGACGCGTCGCACGCGGCCTCGGCGGGGGCCGACGCGGTGCAACACGCCGCGGACGCCGCGGCCAGCGGCAACGCCGGAGGCGGCGACGGCGTCGCCGAAACAATGAGCGGCGTGGGGATCACCGCGGCGACCGCGTGGCGGGCGATCCTCATCGCCGCGGCGTCGAACATGGTCTTCAAGGTCGGGATCGCCGCCTTCCTGGGCGGCCGCCGGCTGGCCCTGTGGCTCGCCGGCGCGTTCGCGATCCTCATCGCCGTCACCGGCGTGCTCGTGGCGGTGTGGTGAACGGCTTGTTCACGACTGCCATTCGGCGGTTTCGCCGACCGTCGTGTTGACTTCTGAACCGCCGAAATCCACGCCGCGCAGCCCGGATCGTGTCCACCGGTATTGACCGAACGCCTTCTTCTCGCCCGAGGGCAGGAGCTCCGGCCGCTTCGGTGATTCGAAGCCGGCGTCCGGCGAATACGTGACCTTCGTGGCCGGCACAGGCATCCGCGACAAGTTGCCGAGCATGCCGAATCGGATCGTGGACGGATCCCAGCCGGGGTTGGAATCGGCCGTCTTTCGGATGGACACCGAGCCGTCCCAGAAGAGCAAGGGCTGC
The DNA here is from genome assembly GCA_964652945.1 of uncultured Phycisphaeraceae bacterium. GTDB lineage: Bacteria > Planctomycetota > Phycisphaerae > Phycisphaerales > UBA1924 > CAZZDW01. Next base: position 1,828 of record CAZZDW010000005.1, on the reverse strand, counting down.
TGCGCCTGCGGATACGCGTAAAACAGGTCGCCGTCGCCCGTGTGACGCTGCTGGCTGTCCATCATGGCCACCTTTTGCGACGGATACGTTACTTCGCTGATCTTCCGATTGCCGAACTGCACTTTATATAACGAATAGGTATCGTGAGACCCACCTTGAGCGTAGGAAAACGTGGTACCATGCCATGTGAAGATCGAATACCCCGCCGCCGCGGGAACAAGCTGATAGCTCGAGCTGTACGGCATCCAATCAATATTCGCCGAAGTGAAACGCCCCACCGGCTTCTGGGCCCACGAGTCCGAGTTGAAGGGGTTGCGTCGCCACTCGAGCCGGGCGCTGTCTTCCGGGCAGACGGCGTTCGGCATCAGGATGTCCTGGCTCGCGTTCCCGAACAGCGCCAGATGCTCGAACTGCTCCGTGACCGACGGCCCCGCCCCCGGCCCGCCTGTATTCACGGTCTGGAACGGCGTAAGAGTCGTCGGCCGACGCCCGTCGAACGTATTAATAAGGTTCTGAACCTGCGTTGCAACGACATTGTGCTCAGTATGGTCGGCCGCGACCTGTGGGTCGTTGATATCGCCTTGTAGAGCGCCGATCCGCTCCTTGAAATCATTGGCGTACGACCCGTACGCCCGGCCGAACTGCTGCAGATTGGCCATGCAGAGCGATTGTCTTGCCGCACGCCGGGCAGAACCCAGCGCCGGCAGCAGGATCAACACGAGCAACGCGATGATCGCGATGACGACCAGCAGCTCGATAAGCGTGAACGCGCGGCGTGATGCAACCATGAACAGAGCTCCTCAAATCCAACGACCGCGAAAGGCCCAGATCGAATGTACCACGAAAACGAGAAAGAACGAACCTTGAACAGCGAATCCGGCGCGCCGCGGCAAAGCGGCACGCCGGCATGAGAAGTGGGAGGCTCAGCAGCCAGCGAGCCACGCGGTGAGGAAGTCGAAGATGTCCTGGACGGTCACGCCGTTCACGCCGTTGAAGTCGGCGGACGAGTTGCCGGCGAGCCAGGCGGTGAGGAAGTCGAAGATGTCCTGGACGGTCACGCTATTGACGCCGTTGAAGTCCGCGGCGCAGGTGACCTCAAGTGTTGCGATCTGCTCAGTCCCCGGATAAGCATCCTCGGCAAATCGGATAAGGTATGTGCCTGGACTAAGCGTCTGTTGAACTAATCCGAGTTCAGGAGCACCAAACTTGCGACAAGCAATCAGTGTGCCGCCATTCGCCGGGCACCCTCCTTCGTAGACCCCTATTTTCATAGACGGACCGGCGCTCTTTGTTCCCCGCAATCGATACACAGCGGTATGAGCAATCTCGACACTGAACCAAGCATCAAGCCCGGTGCTGCCATTTGTTGCTGGCTCACACATCCCGGGTACTCCACCCGACGTTGCGGTAGCGTACCGCATGTTCACTGATTCGCTGCTTCCGACAGCCACTGGGATGGCAACAGCGCATTCATCCGGCACAGTATCAAAGAGCACTTCCAGCGGTGCAAAAGCGTCGAGGTCTTCGAAGGCGCTTCCCACCAGCACTTGCACCGGTTGGCCCGCAGTCACAGGGATCGGTCCCTGCTCTCCGATCAAGCATGTCGTTGAGCCGCATCCTGTCGCGTACACGAGCACGGATTGCTGGGAACTTGTTTCAATGACACCCAGATATGTAGTGGTTGAGGGCGTATACGTGAACCACACGCCGTGAGAGACTGTGCCGCAGCTCGTGGAATCATCGGCCGCAAGCAAGTTGTCAGCGGTCACGGAATAAGACGCTATCCCAAAACATGTGAGGTGGTCATCGGAGTTTGATTCTTCGGTAC
>CAZZDW010000004.1:54091-70415 GCA_964652945.1 uncultured Phycisphaeraceae bacterium | reverse complement strand
GGGAGAAATGCCTCCCTCATTGGTGGGGGATTTGTCACTGTGACCCCGGTGATACCCCGGTGATACAGGGCCGGGGTCACAGGGCACCCCCTTCGGCGTGGCGTCCGCCGCTGCGCGTGCGGCCGCCACGTTTCCGGGCGGGGTCGGTCGGCTGGGGTGGATCGGTCGCTGGCTTGGCCTCACGAGCGGACGGGGGAACCTCCGCGGCGTCTGTGGCCGTCGATCGGTCTTGGCAGGTCGTGCCGCTCCGTTCCCCGTCCGCCGGAGGAAATTGTACAGATCCCTGCTCGTCGGTCGCGGAGGGGGAGCCGGATGCCGGCAGCGGATGGTCCCCGTGAGCAGGCACGCACGCTGCGTCCGCAATCGCCAGGCGTCCCGCGAGCAGGGCTCGCATGAACGACGCGACCCGTTGCCGCTCATGCGGCGTCAATGCGACCACCGGGCAACGACCTCGGCGAAGGCCGGATCGTGTGCAACGAGTTTTGCAACTGCCGGTGTAATCTGGAGCTGTAACTTGCGTTCCGATAAGCCTTTAGCTATACTGGTTCGAGTCCTGTATCGCCCACTTCTTTTTTTTCAAGCAAAACTGATAACGTCCGGCCTGCTTGTTGACGCGGGCGCACGTGCCCGTCGAGGGCTGAGTTGTTACACTGCGGTCCGAGTTGTTCGGAGCCGCACGGATGATTGTATCGTTTGCCGATAAAGAGACGGCCGCCGTGTACACGGGCGACGCGGTCCGCAGGTTCCATCCGAACGTGCAGAAAGCCGCACGCCGCAAGCTGGTGCTGATCAACGACGCGCAGCGGCTTGACGATCTGCGGGTGCCGCCCGGCAATCGGCTGGAGGCGCTCAAAGGCGACCGGGAAGGGCAGCACAGCATCCGCGTCAACGACCAGTGGCGTATTGTTTTTCGGTGGATCGACGAGAACGCCCACGATGTTGGGATCGTCGATTATCACTGAGAACGAGGGGCACGATGGGCAAGGCGAGAGCGAAGAAGAATACGGAGAGCCAGGGGCCGTTCATCCCGGCTCCGGTGCACCCGGGCGAGATCATCCGCGAGGAGTATTTGCCGGACTACGGGATGACCGGCGACGAGCTTGCGCGTGCCGCGGGCATCCCGGTGGCGGCGATGCGGCGTGTGCTGGGCGAAGAGTCGCCGATCACGGGGGAGATGGCGCTCAAGCTGGGCGCGTATTTCGGCCAGACGCCGCAGATGTGGATGGGCTTGCAGGCGACGTATGAGTTGGCGGTGGCGCACCAGCGGATGCGCCGACGCGACAAGAAGGCGGCCGCGGAGCCCAAGCGACGCAAGAGCGCCTGATCGTGTTGAGCGGGGGGAAGGCGGGCTTTGATGCTGACGCTCTGGTACGAGTTTCCGCCGCTGGCCGAGGCGTTGCCGGGGGCGACGGCGGGCATGTTCAACGCGCCGGCGCGGTGGACGCTGCCTTCGCCGACGGCGTGGGAGCCGGGGAAGTGGCGGGCGATCGAGGACGCCGAGGCGGCGGTCGAACATCTGAAGCCGATCGCGCCCAAGGACCGCGCGATCGTGTTCCCGTGGGCGTGTCACTTGTGTTTCCCGCCGCTGCCGATGAAGGAGACGCTCTCGGAGTGGCGGGAGGAGACGTACCGCCGAGCGGTCCACGCGCTGCACGGGGCCGAGGACACCTGGGCGAAGGAGTATTTCGAGCCGTTCTTGAAGCGGGTGAAAGAAGGGCTGCCTGAGGGGGCGGGGCCGACGCTGGTCTTTGACAACGAGACGGGCTTCCGCTGGGAGCACGTCAACGCGCGGCTGCGCTGCGAGAAGACGCTCACCGCCGAGCGCCAGAGCGAGGCGACGACGCAGGTGTACCGCGGCATCCTCGACCAGCTCGCCCGCGAGCGCGACTCGACGCCCGAGGAGATCCAGCGGCGGCTCGCCAGCGAGCCGAACGAGACGCTGCGACGGCAATGCCGCGACTTCGCCAGGACGCTGTGGGAGGAGTGCCTGGCGGTGAACTTCGGGGACAACGGCACGGATCGGGAGCTTGCGCCGAACGGGTGGAGGATGACGCCGCACGATTGCGTGACGGAGAACGTCTCGGCGCCGGTGTTCTACCTCGGCGACGACCGGCTGCTGGACACGTGTCTCGACTTTGCGGCCGAGGCGTACCGCTGCGACGCGCGGTCGCTGCCGGTGCTGTGCCTGGTCGGGCACTGCGGCCAGCCGGCGGACGTGCTGCGGCGGCTGGCGAAGGGGCTTGTCGAGATCGGGTACCGGCGGGCGTGGATGTTCAACGGCTACACGGCGGACGTGCCGAACAAGCCGGCGGAGCGGGCCGAGCACGCGCGGTGCGAGGTCGAAACCGCCCGCGTGGTCGCGGAGGCGACGGGATGAGGATAGTGTTTGGACCGGCCGGTGCGGCACGGGCCGGATTCTCACCCCCCGAGGTTCCTTCATGGCCGATCCGATCGAACGACTGCGCACGCTGATCCGCGACGTGCCCGATTTTCCGAAGCCGGGGATCGTGTTCAAGGATTTCACGCCGTTGTTGAGAGACCCGGCGGGGCTGGCGCTGGCGGTCGAGCTGATGGCCAACCCGTACCGCGGCCAGAACATCGAGCTGGTGATCGGCGCCGAGTCGCGTGGGTTTATCTTCGGGATCGCGCTGGCGCAGGCGCTCTCGGCGGGGTTTGTGCCGGTGCGGAAGGTCGGGAAGCTGCCGTCGGCGAAGAAGCGGGTGGATTACGCGCTGGAATACGGGACCGATTCGCTGGAGATCCACACCGACGCGATCGTGAAGGGGCAGCGGGTGCTGCTCGTCGACGACCTGCTGGCGACCGGCGGCACGATGAAAGCCTGCTGCCAGCTCGTGCAGGAGATGGGCGCCGAGATCGTCGGCATCACCGTGCTGATCGAGCTGGTCTTCCTCAGCGGACGCAAGGGGGTTGACGCGTTCGGGGAAGTCCATTCGGTGTTGAAGTACACCTGAGTCGCGCCGGTTGATATGCGCATATCAAGCCCAGGGATATATCCCTGGGCCTCTTTTTTGACAAAAAACAAATCACGCGGAGGTCGCGAGTGTTTCCTGCTCGCTGACGCAGAGGCGGCTGGTCCAGTTGCCGAACTGGTTGCGCTGCACGCCGCTGGCGGCGTAGTCGGGCATCCACGTGCGCCCGTCGACGAGGTAGCTGAAGAGGTGGTCGCCGGGCTCGATGAACTGGCGCGCGACCCAGAAGCCGTCGGCCGAGCGGTGCATCATGATGGGGCGGCTTTGCCATTCGGTGAAATCGCCGACGAGCTCGACGCGCTGGGCGTGGGGAAGATAGATCTGGAATGTGTGCATCCCGCAAAGGTCGGAGGTGACCATGGGGTTCTCCCTTCAACGAAGAGTCGGTCTTGGACACGGAAACCTGCTGCCCGCTCGGGTTGACCCCGGAGAACACGAGCACGCATTTACCGTACGGGATCGCCGCATTTTCGTCCAGCACGAAATGCAGAGTTTTATAAAGTTAATGGCGACGCTCCACCCGAGTGGGTGGTGTGTGAACACGAACTCATGTTGTGTTCATTACTGTCAGAAGTAGTACGAAAAAAGGATGGAGAAGGCGGTCAGCGAGCCGCCCGCGAAGCCGAGCATGCTCCGGCGGCGTTCGGCGAGGCGGGCGGTCTCTTGGGTGATGGGCGAGAGCGTTTTATACGAGACGCGAGCGGGACCGAGCGTGGAATGCGGCCTATGACGAGACACGCTCCCTGCCGGTCGCGTCTCGTATGAAGGCGCGGATTTGATGTGATACAGTGGGCCGCATGGGAAAAGGCCCGTACTCGATCGGCATCGTGGGCTGCGGCGTGGCCGGGCCGGCGGCGGCGGCGTTGCTCGCAAGGGATCAGGGAGGGGGGGCAGGCCATCGGGTCACCATTTTCGAGCGTGCCGCGCCCCTGCGGCCGGTCGGCGCGGGGCTGCTCCTCCAGCCCACAGGTATGCACGTGCTGGACAAGCTCGGCGTGCTCGGGCCGATCCTGCAATGCGGCGAGCGCGTGGACCGGCTCACGGGGATCACGCGGAGCGGCCGGGGCGTGCTCGACCTGGCGTACGCGGACCTGGAGCCGGGGCTGTTTGGGCTGGGGATCAGCCGTGGGACGCTGTTTGAGACGATGCTCGGCGCGGTGCGGGCCAGCGGCGCGCAGGTGCGCGAGGGCGTCGAGATCGTCCGGCTCGTCCACGACACGCACGGCCGGCCCGCGCTGGTGGACGTCGGCGGGGCGACGCACGGGCCGTTCGACCTCGTGCTGCTCTGCGGCGGGGCCCGCTCGCGGCTCGGCTCGCTGCTCAGCAAGGCGCGGCCGTACCCGTGGGGGGCGGTGTGGGCGCTGGTGCCCGACCCGGATCGCACATTCGCCGGCGTGCTCAGCCAGGTGTACGACTCGACGACACGGATGATCGGCTTCCTGCCGACGGGCGAGGCCGAGGTGAACGGCTACCGCGGGCCGACGGTGAGCATGTTCTGGAGCGTGCGCACGGGAGAGATCGATGCGCTGCGGGCGGGCGGGGAGGCGTTCGCCGCGTGGAAGCGCGAGGCGGCGGCGATGGCGGCGCGGATCTGCGGCGAGCACCTGGTCGAGGCGGTCGACTCGCCGGAGATGCTCACGCCGGCGGTGTACTTTGACACCAAGGCGGCGGCGAGGCTGCCGTCGGGCGTGGCGATGCTCGGCGACGCGGCGCACGCGATGAGCCCGCAGCTCGGCCAAGGGGCGAACCTGGCGCTGTGGGACGCACTGGTGCTGGCCGAGGAGCTGGAACGCGGCAGCGACGAGGGAACGGCGGGGATCGACGCGGCGGTCGCGCGGTATTCGGCACGCCGTCGGCGGCACGTGAACTTTTACCGACGGATGTCGTGGCTGCTGACGCCGATCTTTCAGAGCGATCGGCGGTGGATCTCGCCCTTGCGGGACCGGTTGTACGGGCGGATGGGAAAAGTGCCGTGGGTCAGGCGGCAGATGGCGCTGAGCCTGGCGGGGGTGAAGACGGGGGCGCTGACGCGGATGGCGCTGCCGGAGAGGGGCGGGGGAGGGGCGGGTCGCCCGGAGCCGTCAATATGTGCATAATGGGTGACGGGGAGGACGAAAAGCTGGACGGATCGGATAACGGAGGCTGGGGGCGGGCCAAGGAGGGCCGGTATGGCGAAGAGGCGTGCGCAGCGCGGCGGTGATGACGGCCTGCTTGTTTCCGCCAAGACAGACGGCAAGGGCACGGGGGCGGGGCGCCGTGCGACGGCCGAGAGCATGGCCGAGCGGCAGCGCGATATCGCCGTCTCCGAGTTTTTCGCCAAGAACCGGCACCTGCTGGGGTTCGACAACCCGCGGAAGGCACTGCTGACGACCGTCAAGGAAGCCGTGGACAACTCGCTGGATGCGTGCGAGGAGGCGGGGATCCTGCCGGATATCACGGTGGTGATCGAGGACCTGCAGCCGGAGCGTGCGGCGTCGGTCAAGGCGTCGCGCTACCGCGTGACGATTGTTGACAACGGGCCGGGGATCATGCGCAAGCAGGTCGAGAACATCTTCGGGCGGCTGCTCTTCGGCTCAAAGTTCCACCGGCTCAAGATGTCGCGCGGGCAGCAGGGGATCGGCATCTCGGCGGCCGGCATGTACGGCTTGATTACGACCGGCAAGCCGATGCTCATCCAGACGCGCCCCAAGGCGACCGCCAAGGCGCACCACATCGAGCTGGCGATGAACACCAAGACCAACCGGGCCGAGGTGACGCTCGACGAGGAGACGGACGACTTCCCGTTGCGGCGGCTGGGCACGCTGACGCCGGGGACACGCGAGTTGGTTGGTCGCGGAGAGTTCTTGTCGCAGGAGGCGTACTCGACGGGGACGTCGGTCTCGATCGAGCTGGAGGGGCGGTATCAGAAGGGCCGGGGGTCGGTCGATGAGTTCCTGGAGCTGACGGCGATCGCGAACCCGCACGCGCGGATCGTCTTCGTGCCGCCCACGAGGGTGAGCGCGAGCGAGGACGACGAGGGGGAGGGGCTGAAGTTCGAGAGCGAAACGGGCGGCGGGCAGGCGAGCGACGTCGCCAAACCGGCCGGCGAAGGCACGGCGGAACTCGACCCGAGCGTCAAGACCGAGGAGATCGGCGGCGTGTTGGTCTTCCCGCGCGGCGTCGACGAGCTGCCGCCGGAGACGAAGGAGATCCAGCCGCACCCGAAGGGGATCGAGCTGGGCATCCTGATCCAGATGCTCAGCGAGGCGGAGGTTGCGCAGAAGGGCGTGACGCTGTACCAGTTTTTGCAGGACAAGTTCTCGCGGGTCTCGTCGGGGACGGCGTCGGGCCTGTGCAAGGCGATCGGCGCGACGAGCCGAACGAAGGTCGTGGATATCGACCACGCGCAGGCGGAGAAGTTGTTCAACGAGTTGCAGGAGGCGAAGCTGCCCCCGCCGCCGACGGACTGCCTGTCGCCGATCGGTGTGCGACAGTTGTTGGCCGGGATGTTGAAGGGCGTGCGGGCGGAGTTTTACGCGGCCTCGTCGCGCGAGGCGGCGGTGTACCGCGGCCGGCCCTTCCAGATCGAGGCGGCGATCGCCTTCGGTGGCGAACTGAAGGCCGAGGACGCGGCGCGGGTGATCCGCTTTGCGAATCGCGTGCCGCTGCTCTATCAGCAGTCGGCGTGTTCGTCGTTCAAGGCGGTGACGGACGTGAAATGGCGGAACTACGACCTGCAGCAGCCGCGGGGCGGCGGGCCGATCGGGCCGTTGGTCATCATGATCCACATGGCCTCGGTGTGGGTGCCCTTCACGAGCGAGTCGAAGGAGGCGATCGCCGACTACGACGAGATCCGCAAGGAGATGAAGCTGGCGCTGATGGAGTGCGGGCGGAAGCTCGGCACGTACCTGCGTAAGCGGCAGAAGATGAAGCGTGAGGGGGAACGCCGCGACGTGTTTCAGCGGTACATCGGGGAGATCGCCAAGGCGGTCTCGGCGATCAACGGGGCGGACGCCGCCCGGCTGTACGAGTCGCTGCTGGAGCAGGCGCGCGAGCGGACCGCGGTCGCCGATCAGGTGCTCGACGAAGACGGCAAGGTGGTGAAACAACGCGGGGGCGACGACGACGCCCCCCCCGGCGGCGCCGACGACGGCGTCATCATCATCGATTCGCCCTCGCCGGACGGCGGCGGTGGCCGCGGCGGCGGTGGGGCGAGGCCCGGCCCCGATCGCGACGACGACGACGATGACGCGCCGGTCTTGCTCGGCTCATCGAAGTCTTCCCGCGCCGGCGGCAAGCGGTCCAAAAAAACGACCGGGCGGAAGAAGAAGACCTCGCGGGCCTCGGCGGCGGCGGACGACGACGATGCGCCGCTGCTGAGCCGATCCGCGGCGGAGGACGCGATGCTCGCGGTCGCGGCGATGGGCGCGGGTGACGACGACGATCCGCCGCGGGCTGCGCGCGGGGGCGTCGAGGCAAAGCCCGCCAGGCAGCCCAAGCCCAAGGTGCGGCTCGTCAACGGCAAGCTGATGCCGGTGGACCAGGGGCCGGGGCTGTTTTAGGACAATGGCAGTCGGAACATGATGAAAAAACGATTTGAACCACGGAGCACACAGAGAACACAGAGGATGCAAAGACATGTATTGAACGCGAAGGTCGCAAAGACTTGAACAACACCAAGTTGAGATGTCCTTTCACGACTTCGCGTGCTTCGCGTTCCAAAATGGGTTTATGTTTTTCTCCGTGCTCTCCGTGTTCTCTGTGGTTCAGATCTTTCCTTTGCAGAATCTCCATATATCCATGCAGAGACCTTCGTCAACTGTTCCCCGCGTTGTCTTCTCCCTCGCCCGCGCCGGGGGGGTACGGCTTCTCGTCGTTGATGAGCGCCAGGTCCGGGTCGGCCGGGCGGATCATGCTCGGCGGCGTGCTGGCGTCGGTGTCGTCCTTGTCCGAGCCGACCAGCTCGGCCAGCTCGCTGCGGAGCTGCGCGGCCGCCGCCTGCATGGAGCGGGGCGAGAGCTTCAGGTCCACGCGCGAGGCTTCCGTCGTGTCGGCGTCCACCGCCATCTCCGGCGGGCGGTCGGCCAGGTGGAAGCGCACGCGGACCGTCACCTCGTCGGGGTGCTGCCTGAGCACCTGGAAGTTGAGCTCGGGCGCGAGCAGGTCGATCTCGCCGAAGCCGGGCGTCTGCATCGCCACGCCCTCCAGCCACTCGGCGAGCGTGTGCAGCTCGTGCAGGTTGACGCTCGGGGAGGTTTCTTCCCATTCGTCGTCGTTGGTCTGGACGCGGAAGGAGACGGTGGCCGTCTCGTCGTCGCCGAACCCGTCCTGGGATTCGGGGAGGCGGTCGATGAGGAGGGCGAGCTCGAACTCCTTGCCGTCGGTGCTTTCGAGAAGTATGGACATGATGGTGTCTCCTGGATAGCAAACTCTCTGATAGCCAACTCTTTGTTCGGCGGGTGAAATCTCGCCGTGGTAGACGTGAACTTTCTTTGAAACTGCCGTGAAAGCGACTCTTGTCGAGTAGAGAGCACCCCGATATGGCGAAGAAAACCACCAGAACGTCCCCGTCGTCCGGCCGCACCATGAGCAAGGCCGCGCGCGACCGCGACGCGACGACGATGAAGAAGATCACCGGCCTGGCGGACGACATCACCAAGCGGACGTTCGCCAAGAAGGAGCCGCAGCTGCTCATCCCGATGCGGACCCGCTCCAACACGCTGTGGAACGCCAAACGCGGCATCCTCGAGATGGGCGACAACAAGGCCGAGCGGCAGCTGTTCAACCTCAACCAGGCCAAGCAGTTCATGCAGACGTGCCTGCACGCCAACTCGATCCGCGAGCTGATCGACGCCGAGAAGACGCTGAGCCTGCGTGGTATGTACTACAAGGGCCTGCACACCGTCGCGGGGACCAAGGGCGAGAAGACGTTCGCCGACCAGACCGAGTCGGACGGGATCCTCGAAGACCTCGAGGTCTCGATGGGCTCGCTCCGCGAGGAGCTGCACATCTATGCCAAGAAACGCGGCACGATGGTCGGCAACATCACGATCGTCGACAGCGGCGACGAGATCGACTGCCGGCGGATGGGCTCGGGGGGGTACGCGATCCCGTCGATCTGCGAGCCGGACGTGATCCAGTTCAAGAAGTGCGAGGCCAAGTTCGTCCTGCACGTCGAGAAGGACACGGTGTGGGGGCGTTTCAACGAGGACCGCTTCTGGGAGAAGCACAACTGCATCCTGACGGAGGGCTCGGGCCAGCCCACGCGCGGCGTGCGGCGGCTGCTCCGCCGCCTCAACGAGGAGCTGGGCCTGCCGGTCTATTGCCTGCTCGACTGCGACCCGTGGGGGCACTACATCTACTCGGTCATCAAGCAGGGATCGATCTCGCTGGCCTTCGAGTCTGAACGCTTGGCGATCCCCGACGCCAAGTTCCTCGGCATCCGCGCCAAGGACTACCGCGAGTGCGGCCTCTCCGACGACGTCAAGATCGACCTGACCGCGACCGACACCAAGCGGGCCGGCGAGATCGCCGCGTACCCGTGGTTCGAAAAGCACAAGGGCTGGCAGAAAGAGATCGACGGGATGCTCAAGAACGGCTTCAAGATGGAGGTCGAGTCGCTCATCAACAAGAGCATCTCGTACGTGACCGAGGAGTACGTGCCGCAGCGGCTGAAGGCGCGGGACTGGCTGGATTGAGCCGAAGAGAACGGGGTTGTTCTTCGCTGAACCACAGCGTTGGTGCGCGGACGCCGAGTGAGTCAAATTTTATGGCGGCAGATCGAGACCGACGCCGGCGTGGGCGGTATGGTGTCTCATGAACAATCCGTTTTTTCGTCCGATGGGGTGCGCGGGGGCGGGGGGGCTTGCGGTGGCCGGGGTGCTTGCGAGCGGCGTGTTCCTCTTTTCCTGCACGGGCCTCGAGCCGGCGGCGATCAGCGCCGGGGCGTCGGCCGCACAGACCGGCGTGACGTTCATCACCCGGGGCAAGGCCCGGACGTTCGAGCTGGCGTCGTTCGACGACGTGGTGACGGCGGTGCACCGCGCGGGCGACAAGCTCGGCATGAAGAGCGGCGACGACCCTTCGGTGCGTGAGCCGATCGACGAGCCGTTGACCGCCTCCGAGCAGGCCCGCGCCAAGGCCGAGGCCGAGGCCGCCGGACCGAACGGCGTGCTGGAGAACACCGACACGCGGCACAAGGTCTCGTTCTACGACGAGCACAACGAGTGGGTCGTCGTGCTCGTCGAACGCCGGACGCCGAGCGTCACGATGATCCAGACCAACGTCGGCACCTTCGGCGAAGAGGCCCTCGCCAGCCTCTTCATGCGGCAGGTCTTCGCCGAGCTGAACAAGATGAACGCCTACCTCGACAACTGGGACTTCACCGACCCGCGCGGCGGGGGCGGCGGCGTCTCGGCGTATTGACCGGGCGATCAGGCCGCCATCTCGCGGCACGCCTCGGCGCAGCGGCGGCAGGCGTCGGCGCAGCGTTTGCAGTGCTCGTGCGGGTGCTGGCCGCACTCGCGGGCGCACCAGTCGCAGACGTCGGCGCAGACGCCGCAGTACTGCGGTGCGTACTGGCTGTGCCTCGCCATCGCGGCGGCGCACAGCGTGCAGATGTCCACGCACTCGCGGCAGCAGACGGGGCAGTCGTTGCCGGATTCCTTCCCGATCATTTCGGCAAGGCACACTTCGCAGGCGACGGCGCACTGCTGGCAGGCCTCGATGCAGTCGGTGTTGAGTGTCAGCGGCATCGGTGTCTCCTTTGCTCGGGTGATGGCGAATCTGAAGTCGCGGCCGAGCACATACACCATCGCCGGACCGAGTTGGACCGGGGTGAATCGTCGATGAACTTTGCTTGAATATGCCGCGGCGTGCCGTGACGACGGGGTTACACCGCTCGCCCGGCCACGGTCAAGGGCACACTCGGGAGCGGGCTTGCGCCGTAATCGGCCTCGGTGATCTCGCGGCTGCCCACGCGGATCTTGCGCCCCTCGGGGTCGATGCCGTGCTCGCGCATCAGGCGTTTGAGCGTCGCCGGCAGGGCGAACTCGACGTCCTCCGGCACGACGTCGCGCTGCTGCAGCGAGCCGCCGTAGCGCGTGATGAGCGAGCGGCAGATCTCGGCGACCAGGTCCTCCGGGGCCGAGGCGCCGGCGGTGATGAGGACGGTGAACTCCTCGCCGTTCTTCGGCTGTGCCGAGTTGACGAACCACTCGTCCTTCAGCTCGCGCACGTCGTCGAGGAGGTAGGCCGGCACGCCGACGTTGCGCGAGATCTCGGTGAGGCGGACGGAGTTGGACGAGTTTTTGGAGCCGACGACGAGCACGAGGTCGCACTCGGGGGCGATCTGCCGGACGGCGTGCTGGCGGTTGGTCGTCGCGTAGCAGATGTCCGAGCCGGGCGGTTCTTTGATGTTGGGGAACGCGGCCTTGAGCGCCTCGATGATGACGGCCGCGTCGTCGGTGCTCAGCGTCGTCTGCGTGAGGTAGACGAGCTTGTCGGGGTCGATGATGTTCAGGTGCGGGATGTCCTCGGGGCTCTCGACGACCTGCGTGGCGTGCGGGGCCTCGCCGCGTGTGCCGACGACCTCCTGGTGGTCGGCGTGCCCGATGAGCAGGATCTGGTACCCCTGCTTGGCGTAGCGGATCGCCTCGGAGTGGACCTTGGTCACCAGCGGGCAGGTCGCGTCGACGGCGGTGAAGTTGCGGTCCCTGGCGAACTGGCGGACCGCCGGCGAGACGCCGTGCGCCGAAAAGACGACGATCGACCCCTCGGGGACGTCGGACAGATCCTCGACGAAGATCGCCCCGCGGTCGACGAACCGCTGCACGACGTGCTTGTTGTGCACGATCTCGTGGTACACGTAGATGGGGACGGCCTGCGGCGTCGCCGGGTCGGTGCAGAGCGTGAGCAACTGGTCGACCACGTCGACGGCCATGTGGACGCCGGCGCAGAAGCCGCGGGGATTGGCGAGGAGGATCCGCATCGGACGATGGTAGGGAGGCTGCCGGGGTTTATTGCGGCACAGCGGAACACTGCTCTGTCGAAATGAGTTCTGTCTGAGGGTGGGGCGGGCGTCCCGCCCGCCATATGGAGGTCTCTAGGCATCCCATTGGGCGGGCGGGACGCCCGCCACCCGAACCAGATTGAGGATTTCAACAGCAGCACTCCACGTCACCGGCGGCACTTCTCTCCCCATACAGTTGCGGCCTATGACGCGGCGCTCGCCCAACCTTCGGCGGATCGTGGTGAAGATCGGTTCGGCCGTCCTCGCGCCCGAGGGCGTGTTGGACCCGGGCGCGGTGGCGCGGATCGCCGCGGACATCGGGCGTGTGCTGGATGATGAGCCGCAGCGCCGCGTGGTGGTCGTCTCGTCGGGCGCGGTCGCCAGCGGGTTCCGCGGCTTGTCGCTCGCGAGGCCGCCCAAGACGATCGTCGACAAGCAGGCCGCCGCGGCGATCGGCCAGCCGACGCTCATGCGCTGCTGGGCCGAGGGGTTTGCCGCCAACAGCCGGGCGCGCGGCGTGGCCCAGGTGCTCCTGACGGCGGCCGACATCGACCACCGCCAGCGCTACCTCAACGCGCGGCACACCCTCGAACGCCTGCTCGAGTGCGCCGACCCGCGCGTCGTCCCGATCATCAACGAGAACGACTCGGTCGCCTTCGACGAGATCAAGCTCGGCGACAACGACCACCTCTCGTCGCTGGTCGCCAGCCTCCTCTCGGCCGACGCGCTGGTTATGCTCTCGTCGACGCCGGGCTTGCTGGAACGGAAGACGAAGCGCGTGGTGCCGGTGGTTCGGGGGGGCGACGCGGGCGGGTTTGACGAGGCGATGTCGCACGTCGAGACGAACAAGACGAGCACCGGCACGGGCGGCATGGCGACCAAGCTGCGAGCCGCGTGCACGGCGGCCGAGCTGGGCATCGCCGCGGTGATCGCCGACGGCCGGCGCGAGGGGATCGTGAGCGAGGTCGTCGGTGCGCTTGTCGAGGGCCGGCAGCCGCCGGGGACGCTCTTTACGCCGCGCGGACGAGAGCGGGGGGCGGGCGGGCGCAAGCGCTGGATCGGCTACTCGGCCCGCGCCAAGGGCTCGATCGTCGTCGACGACGGCGCGGCCCGCGCGATCAGCGAGAAGAACGCCAGCCTGCTCCCCTCCGGCGTCGTCGAGGTCCGCGGACACTTCGACCAGGGCGCGCCCGTCGAGCTCCTCACCCGCGACGGCCGCGTGATCGCCCGCGGGCTGGCGTCGTACGCGTCGACCGACGCGGCGAAGATCGCCGGGGCCAAGACCTCGCAGATCGCCTCGATCCTCGGCTCGATGTACGCCGAGGAGATCGTGCACCGCAACGACCTGGTGATCCTCAGCGGCTCGGCCGCGGCCAAGGGAGGCAGCCGATGAGCACGCACGCCCAGAGCCCGATCGTCCACGCGGCCCACGCGGCACGAGAGGCCTCGCACGCCGTCGCGACGCTGGAGACGGAAAAGAAGAACGCCGTGCTCCGCGCCGTCGCCGACGCGATCATCGCGGAGGCCGGGCAGATCCTCGCGGCCAACGCCGAGGACATGGCCGCCGCCCGTTCGGCGAAGCTCGCCGAGAGCAAGCTGAAGCGGCTTGAGTTGACGGCCGCGGGGCTTGCGCAGCTCGCCGCGGGGATTCGGCAGGTCGCCGACCTGCCCGACCCGGTCGGCGAGGTGACGCGCGAACGGCAGGTGCCCTCGGGGTTGACGGTTCGGCGCGTGCGCTCGCCGCTGGGCGTGGTCGCGATGATTTATGAGGCTCGGCCGGGCGTGACGGTCGATGCGTTTTCCCTGTGTTTCAAGGCCGGGAACGCCTGCGTGCTCAAGGGCGGGCGCGAGGCGGCCAAGTCCAACGCCGCGCTCGCCGCGCTCGTGCACCGCGTGCTGCGCGAGCACGGCATTCCCGAGGCGGCCCTCACGTTGTTGGCGACGTCCGACCGCGCCCAGCTCGAAGAGCTGCTCACGCTCGACGCGTACATCGACCTCGTCATCCCCCGCGGCGGGACCGAGCTCATCCGCTTCGTGGTCAAAAACTCCACCATCCCGACGATCCAGCACTACCAGGGCGTCTGCCACGTCTTCGTCGACGCTTCGGCCGATCTCGATATGGCCGAGCGGCTCTGCGTGACGGGCAAAGTGTCCGCGCCGGCGACGTGCAACTCGACGGAGTGCGTGCTGGTGGATGCCGCGGTCGCCGGTTCGTTCGTGCCGCGGCTCGTCGCGGCGTATTCGAAGGCCGGCGTCGAGGTGCGAGGCGACGCCGAGGTCTGCCGCCTCGCATCGGGCGCGGCCAACCTCAAGCCCGCGAGCGACGATGATTGGGGACGCGAGTTCCTCGACCTGATCGTCGCGATGAAGGTGGTGGGGGGGATCGACGACGCGATCGCGCACATCCGCCGCTATGGGTCGAACCACACCGAGGCGATCGTGACGCGCACCGAGGCGCACGCCGAGCGGTTCACGCGGCAGGTGCAGTCGTCGTGCGTGCTCGTCAACGCCTCGACGCGCTTCAACGACGGCTTCCAGCTCGGGCTCGGGGCCGAGATCGGCATCTCCACCAGCAGGCTGCACGCCTACGGCCCGATGGGGCTCGAAGAGCTCACCATCCAGCGCTACGTCGCCCTCGGCGACGGCCAGACGCGCTGAGCTCATGCCAATGGTCATTCGCCGCCGTTTGCCGGCTCGTCGGGGAGCAGAAGTCCGCGTCCGAAGGGCTGAGCCGGCGGACAGGGGGGACACCCGGATCGCGTCGTGCGGCCGGCGTGGAAGTGAAAAATGAAGGCTGAAAATACGCCGCGGACGTGCGCGGATGTTCTGCGCCGGCGCGCGGCTCAACGTCCGCGCGTTGTGGCATGATGCGCAATATGTAAGTCGACGACGCCGAAACATGCCCTTCAAAGCGGGATTGTTCTCCCGCCGAGGCACGGGTCGATCGATGCTCATGATCGATGGACCGGCGCGGTACGCACATAGTTATTGGCGGTTACTCACCGCTCGAGACGCCCGCGGCCCGCGGGCTCCTGGCGTCGGTCGGCCGGAGCGCACGGCGTCGTCGCTCGGGGGGTTATCCGCTCGACGACTGGCGGCCGGCGGAGCACCTGGAGCCGCGCGTCTGCCTCTCGGCGATCTCCACGGCCGAGTTCACCGTGAACACCACGCTGCTGAATTCGCAGGTCATCGGCTCGGCCGGCGCGATCGCCAGCGATGACGACGGCAACAGCGTCGTCGTCTGGAAAAGTTATAACCAGGACTCATTATTAACATGGGGCGTCTACGGGCAGCGTCTTGACCCCGAGGGGAACCCCCTGGGCGGCGAGTTCCTGGTCAACACGGGGACTCTGCTGTACGACCAATATAACCCCAGCGTCGGCATGAACGGCGACGGTGGGTTTGTCGTCGCCTGGGAAGGGGCGGGCGTGCTCGGCCTGCTCTTCAACGGGATCTACGTGCAGCGGTACGCGGCCGACGGCACGCCGATCGGCGCCGAGATCGGCGTGGACGGCTCGCTAGCGCTGGGCGTGAGCAGCGCCTCGGTGGGCGTCGCCGCCAACGGTGATTTCGTCGTCGCCTACGAGGGGAACGACGGCCTGTTGAACCGCGGCGTCTTCGTGCGTCGGTATAACGCCGACGGCACGGCGAAGGGAGCCGCGTTCCGCGTCAACCCCGCGACGGCCGGCGCGCAGACCTCGCCCGCGATCGCCGTGCGCGAGGACGGCTCGTTCGTCGTGACGTGGGAAGGCAGCGGCAGCGGCGACTCGTCCGGCGTCTTCAGCCGTTCGTACGACGCGAGCGGGGCCGCTCTCGGCGGCGAGGTGCTCGTCAATCAGACCACGACCGGCACGCAGGGCTCGGCGAGCGTCGTCGCGCTCGAGGGCGGCGGGTACATTGTCGCGTGGGCCGGCAACGGCGCGGGGGATTCCTCCGGCGTTTTCGTCCGCCGCTTCAACGCGTCGTCTTCGCCGCTCGCCGGCGAGCAGCTTGTCAACACCGTGACCGCCGGGACGCAGTCGCTGCCGTCGGTGAGCGCCGATCCCGACGGCGATTTCGTCGTCGCGTGGGCCGGGGCGGGCGCGGAGGACGCCGACGGCGTGTACTGGCGGGAATACGCCGCGGACGGCACGGCACGCGGGATGCCCGCCTTGCTCAATGCAAGTCTGACGGGCTCGCAGACGCGGCCGGCGGTCGCGGGCGGCGGCGATAACCACTACGCCATGGCGTGGACCGGTGAGGGCCTCACCGATCCGAGCGGCGTGTACGCGGCGACGGTTTCGAACAGCCCGCCGGCGCTGACGCTGGGGCCGGGGCCGTCGGGGTACACCGAGGGGGACGGCCC
>CAZZDW010000004.1:0-53991 GCA_964652945.1 uncultured Phycisphaeraceae bacterium | reverse complement strand
ACATCGTCAGCGACGGCGTGGACACGTCGAACGTCCAGCAGCACACGCTGGGCGTCGCGGCGGTCAACGACGCGCCGGCGCTGACGCTGGGGCCGGGGCCGTCGGGGTACACCGAGGGGGACGGCCCGGCGGCGATCGACCCGGCGCTGTCGATCACCGACGTGGACTCGTCAACGCTCGTCTCGGCGACGGTGCGGATTGCCAGCGGCTACCAGATCGGCGTGGACATACTGGCGGCAACAGCAGTGGGGGCGTTGAGCGTCTCGTGGGACTCATCGACGGGCACACTGACCATCAGCGGCAGCGGTACGCTGGCCGAGTACCAGTCGGTGCTGCGGTCGGTGACGTTCACGAACAACTCGGATGACCCCTCGACGGCGACGCGGACGATCGAGTACATCGTCAGCGACGGCGTGGACACGTCGAACGTCCAGCAGCACACGCTGGGCGTGAGCGCGGTGGACGATCCTCCACCGGCCGATCCGCCGGACAGCCCGCCGCCCGACGAACCGCCTCCGGAGGATCCGCCGCCTGACGACCCGGCGGACCCGCCTGTCGAAGAACCGCCCGTCGAAGAGCCGCCGGTCGACGATCCTCCTCCGGCGGACCCGCCGCCTGACGACCCGGCGGACCCGCCTGTCGAAGAACCGCCTGTCGAAGAACCGCCTGTCGAAGAACCGCTTGTCGAAGAGCCGCCTGTTGACAATCCTCCTCCGGCGGACCCGCCTGTCGAAGAACCGCCTGTCGAAGAACCGCCCGTCGAAGAACCACCGGTCGAAGAACCACCGGTCGAAGAACCGCCGGTCGACGATCCTCCTCCGGCGGACCCGCCGCCTGACGACCCGGCGGACCCGCCCGTCGAAGAGCCGCCCGGCGAGGTTTCCGCGGGCGTTCCGTCCTCCGGCTCGGGGGACGAGAGCGGCGGCGGCACGGATCCCGGCTCTTCGCCCGTGAACGGCGGGCCGGGCGGCTCATCCGACGGTGGGCAGTCGGGCGGCTCCTCGGCCTCCTCGACACCTCCCCCGCCCCCCCCGCCCCCCCTGGCTCCCCCATCTCCTCCGCCCCCCGCGACGGGGCCACAGGCGAACCCCTCGTCGTCCGAGGGCATCGTCGGTGCGCCGAGCACGCCCGATGCGCCCGCCGCGCCGACCGACCCGGCCTCGCCCGATGCACATGAGCCGGCGTCGGAGAGTTCCGAGAACGCGAGCACGCCGCGGGCGACGGACGGCCCCGACGCTTCGCCGGGCTCGGCAGGAGCCGGCGATACCAGCACGGCCGGCGGCAACACGGCCGCGGGTCAAGGCCCGGCGCCCGCCACATCGGTCATCGTCGTCGGCGACGCCCACGCCCGCAGCGCCGAGTGGACGTACTGGCTCCCCGGCGATCTGCTGAGCGACTTAGGACAAACCCTTGCGGGCGCGTTGACGGGTTCGCACAGCAAGGTTGTCATCCTGGGCGTCTCCGGCGTCGTGGTCGGTGCGGTGTACATCCTCTCGGGCGTGCTGGGCACAATCGGGTTCCGCGCCGGCCGTTCGGCGGTGCGTGATCTTCACAGCTTCGACCTGGCCCTGCTCCTGCAAAGCGGCGAGACGCACGGCGGGAAGCGCCGTCGCCTCCAGCCCTGGCCGTTTCAGGCCGATACCGGGAGCTTTTGTGTATGAGCAGGCCCAGGACGCTCCTGAGACTGGCGGCGGCGGCAGGGTTGATCGCGGTCGCGGGCGCGGCCGCGCTCACCGTGCCGCAGATCAACCGCCACCGCGCCATGACCGGCGGCAAGGAGGCGCAGCGGCTCGCGTACGACCTGGGCGTGCGCTTCAGCGGCGCACGCTCGCTGGAGATGGACGCGGCCGCCGCGGCGGTCCGCCGGTGGCTCGCCGATCGCCCCGAGGCCGTGCGGGTCACGATCGAAACCGACGGCTTCGGCTCGCGCTCGTTCACCAGCGATGGCGGGGCGCCGCGCGACACGACGTTCGACGACGCCGGGCACGCCGAGCTCTCGCTCGTGCAGGACGGCAGGCAGTGGGGGACATTGAAAGTCGACGTGCTCAAGCCGCGGCGGCACCTGCTGGAGAACATCGGGCTCCGTCAGGGCGAGCTGGTGTGGATCGGCGCGGGGCTCGCCGCGCTGCTGGGCGTGTCGGCGCTGCGCCGGCCGAGCCGGGGCAGGGACATGGGCGGCGCGTGGTCCGAAGCGCGGCACCGCGTCACGCAGACGCTCGACTTTCTCGGCGAGGGCGTCGCGGTGCTCGACGGACGTGGGCGGATCGTCTTCGCCAACACGGCGCTGCGCGAGCATCTGGCGCTCGGCCGTCGGAACCTCCGCGGCGTGGAGATCGACGGCCTCGGCTGGCACGCCGCCGACGGTGCGGCACAGGACGATGAAGGCCCGATCCCCTGGCTCGCGGCGCTGCAGCGGCACGGCAAGCCGGTGCGGGCTCGCGCCAAGTGGCGGCACGAGGCGAGCGACGGCCGCACCCGCGAGGCCATCTTCAACATCTGCGCTCGCGCGATCACGCAGGGCGCTCAGACCATCGGCGTGCTGGTGACGTTCGACGACGTCACGCTGATCGAGACGCAGCGGGCCCAGCTCCGCGAGGCGCGCGACGCCGCCGACCGTGCCAACCAGGCCAAGAGCGCGTTCCTGGCGAACATGAGCCACGAGATCCGCACGCCGATCAACGGCGTGATGGGCACGCTGGAGCTGCTCGACGCCACGCCGCTGGCCAAGCGTCAGCACCGCTACGTGGAGGCCGCGCGGGACTCGGCCGGCGCGCTGCTGCACCTGATCAACGACATCCTCGATCTCTCCAAGATCGAGGCCGGCAAGCTGGAGCTGGAGCGGATCGAGTTCGGCATCGACAAGTGCGCCGAGTCGGCGTTGCGCGTGGTCTCACCGGCCGCCAGCGCCAAGGGGGTGGAGCTGATCCTCGACGCCGAAACGGCCGCCGGCGTGATCGTCCGCGGCGACCCGGATCGGCTCCGGCAGGTGCTCATCAACCTCGCGGCCAACGCGATCAAGTTCACCGCGGCCGGCGAGGTCGAGGTGCGCGTCGGCGTCGAACGCCGCGAGGACCACACCGCCGGGATCTACGTCACCGTGCGCGACACGGGCGAGGGGATCCCGCCGGACCGCCTCGACCGGCTCTTCAAGTCGTTCTCGCAGGTCGACGCCTCGACCGCGCGCCGGTTCGGCGGCACCGGCCTGGGGCTGGCGATCTCCAAGCAGCTCGTCGAGCTCATGCACGGCTCGATCGGCGTCGCGTCGCGCCCGGGCGACGGCTCGATGTTCCTCTTCGACGTGCGGCTGCCGCTTGTCCGAGTCGAGTCCACCATGATCGACGACGGGCTCGACGAACTGCTCGGCGGCGAGCTGGCGGCCGTCGAGACCAACGCCGCGGCACGCGCGGCGCTGCAGGCCGCCTTCGACGGCGCGGGCCCGGGCGTCCGCGGCACGGTCTATGCCTCGATCGACGAACTCCTCGCCGCACACGACGGCCCGCGCGAGGAACCGGCCGCCGTGCTGGTGGGCGCGGTGCGGTGGGACGAGGAGGCGACGCACGCCGCCGAGCGCGCGCGCCGGGCGTTTCCCGACGCGCAGGTGCTCGGCCTCACGGTGCGCGAGCCGGGGCCGTCGGAAGAGCAGCGCCTGCACGGCCTCGTCGACGGCTGGCTCCGCAAGCCCCTGGGCCCGCGCTCGCTGCGTGAGCAGCTCGTCTCGGCCCTCTCCGGCGAAGCACGGGCCGCCCAGGGCGGCGGCGAGTCGCTGGTCCTCGATCCGGCCCTCGCGAGCGGCAAGCGCGTGCTTATCGCCGAGGATAACCCCGTCGGGCAGATGGTCACGACGGAATACGTCGAGGGCCTCGGGCTGTCGTGCGTGGTGGTGGGGCGGGGCGATCTGGCCGTCGAGCGCGTGCGGGCCGAGCGGTTCGACGTGGTGCTGATGGATTGCCACATGCCGGAGATGGACGGCTTCGAGGCGGCCGCGGCGCTGCGGCAATACGCGAAGGACACCGGGATAACCCTCCCAAAGATCATCGCCCTCACCGCCAACGCGATGTCGGGGGACCGCGAACGCTGCATCGCCGCGGGGATGGACGATTACGTCTCCAAGCCCGTCGACCGGCGGACGCTGGCGGAGGCGATCTCGCGGAACCTGGGCATCCCGCTGGTGAGCCGCGAGGCGCGGGGCGGGCTCCAGACGCCCGCGACGCCCGTCTGTGCGTCCGGCGCAGGAGCGACGCCGCAAGGAGCCGAGATGACGTCTGAGCCGACACCGCCTGATGCCAAGCCGCCGATCAACGTCGAGGAGTTGTACCTGCGGTGCCTGAACAAGCGCCAGCTCGTCAACCAGATGCTCGAGCTCTTCGAGACGACGACGCGCGACGACCTGAACAAGATGCAGCAGGCCCTGGGCGTCAGCGACCTCCCGGGGTTATCCCGCGTCGCGCACGGCATCGCGGGGTGCGCCCTGCAGGTCGGCGCGGCCGAGCTGGCGGCGATCGCCCGCGGCATCGAGCACGCCGGCGCAGACGCCACACCCGCCCAGACCGAGGCCCAGTTGAACACGCTCAAGGGCGAGTTCGACCGCTGCATCGCGTTTGTCCGCGATTCGCTGAACGGCAGCGCGACGCCGGACGAACAGAAGCCCGGCACCCCGCCGCTGCGTCTGGCGGCGTAAGCTCATCGGCCGCTGAGCGGCTGGAGGACTTATGGCACGCAGAGTCGAAACATATACACCGTCCGGTGTGATGAAGCCCCTCGGCCCTTATAGCCATGTCGCAAAGGCCGGCGGTCTGATCATGATTAGCGCTACCGCTGGCATCGATCCTGCTACGAACTGTCTCGCAGGACCGGATGTTTACAGCCAAGCCAAGCAGATCATCGCATCGTTCAAGCACATACTCACGACTGTGGGATCGGACCTCGACCATGTTCTTCATGTCAATGTCTATCTCAAAGACATGGCCGACTTTGGCGAGATGAACCGCGCATACGCGGATTCTTTCGGTGAGCATCGTCCGGCCAGAACGGCGATTGCAGTGATCGATCTTCCTAAGCCTGGCGCGGTTGTGACGATGAATCTGACAGCCATTACCTGCAAACCCGAGTAGGACGCCGGAGACGCGGCGAACCGCTATCCATGAACAACGGGAGCCCGCTCGTCACGGGCTCCCGTCGCATCGGCCTTGGATGGCTCCCGCGCCGAACACGGGAAGCCGGGGCGGATGCGTTCAGCTCGCGTGCGCCAGCGCGTGCTTGGCGGGCGCCTGCACGACACGGTTTCGGCCCTGCCGCTTGGCCTCGTAGAGCGCGGCGTCGGCGATCTTGACCAGCTCCTCGGCCGACTCGATCGACGCGTCGCGCATCGCTACGCCCGCGCTGATCGCCAGCGGCACGTCGTGCCCGTCGGCGATGCAGCGCACCTTCGACACCTCCGCACGGCAGCGGTCGAGGTAGATCGCGGCGCTGGCGGTGTCGGTCTCGGGGAGGACCACGAGGAACTCCTCGCCGCCGATCCGCGCGACCTTGTCGGCGTTGCGGGCCAGCTCGTCGAGCACCGTGGCGACGTGCCGCAGCGCCGCGTCGCCCCGCGCGTGCCCGAAGAGGTCGTTGATCCGCTTGAAGTGGTCGATGTCGATCACCGCCACGCTCAGCGGCCGCGAGTAGCGGACGGCCGTGCTCCACATCTCGCCCAGCGCCTGCATCCCCGCGCGGCGGTTGAGCAGCCCGGTGAGCGCGTCGGTCGAGGCCATCACCTCCAGCTCGCGGTTGAGCTCGGTCAGGCTGGTGTTGAGCGCCTCGATCTCGTCGAGCCGCTGCTTGAGGCAGTTGCTCGTCGTGACCAGCCGCACCGCCGCCTTGAGGCGCGCGTCAAGCTCCAGCGCGCTCAGGGGCTTGCGGATGAAATCGTCCACGCCCGCGGCGAAGGCCGTCGCCAGGTCCTCGTCGGAGTTCTTGGCCGTCAGCATGATGACGTAGGCGCGGTCGCCGCCCGGGCGGTTGCGGAGTTGCTGGACGAGCTCGAGCCCGGACATGCCGGGCATGACCCAGTCGACGAACCAGATGTCGATGGGCTGCTGGTCGTACGCCGCGAGCGCTTCCTCGGCGCTCTGGGCGACGAGCGGCTCGAAGTGCTCCGAACTCAGCACGTGCCGCAGAAAAGTCCTTGAGGCGGGATGGTCGTCGACGACAATGCTCCTGAGCATGGGCGGGCTCCTTGAACAGATGGACTCGGAATGTCGGGAAAGACGGTTACCGCTGGCCGACGGCGCTCTCGAGGCCGCCCGGCATCATCTCCGCGGCGAGCCGGTGCTGCAGCGCCAAATGGACGAGCTCCGGGCCGTTGCCGATGTTGAGCTTCCGCGAGATCCGGTAGCGGTGCGTCTCGATCGTCTTGACGCTCCGGCACAGCAGCGAAGCGATTCTTTTGTTGCTCATCCCCTGGCCGAGCAGGTTGAGCACCTCCAGCTCGCGGAGCGAGAGCTTCTCGATGCCGCGGGCGTTGGAGCTGCGGACGAACCCTTTGACCTGGTCGTTCATGATCTTGCCGTTGACGCTCGACTGGCCGTCGAGCACCTGGCGGATGGTGGTGAGCAGGGTGTCGACGCTGGCGTCCTTGCTGACGTAGCCGCTGGCCCCCGCGCGGAGGCAGCGCGAGGCGTAGACCTCTTCGGGCTGGATGCTGTAGACGACCGCGGCCGTCTGCGGACGCTCGCGGTGCAGCCACGAGAGGAACTCGAGCCCCGACTCGCCTGGGAAGAGCAGGTCGAGCAACACGGCGTCGACGCCGAGCTTGTTGAGGATGGCGACCGCGTCGTTGGGCGTGCCGGCGTGCCCGACGACCTGCCAGCCGTCCTGCGAGGAGAGCAGGTGCTGCATCGCGAACGACACCACCGGGTGGTCGTCGACGATCAGGAACCGCGGCGATTTCTTCGTCCAGCGGGGATACCTGGACGGCTCCTCATGCCTGCTTGTGGGGGGGGATGACGGTTCAAAGACGCTCGGGACGGTCGCCTGCTCCATGGGTGCTCTCCACACGGGCGCGGGACACGTCAACAACCGCCTTATCAAGGGAGGCCGTTCACGCGCACCGACGCCGGTTCTAGGAAACTACGGCGTCGGTCGTGGACGGCTCATAGCAAGATGTTCGCCGCTCACCGGCAGAAACTACCGATGACGGCCCGGACGGTTGAACTTCTTCACAGATGGTGAAGGCTCGAGCCGGATCCACCGGCCCCGCGTGTAAGCCATTCCCTGAAACTATCGATGCTTCCGGCAAGCGGCTTGAATGGTCGCGCGGAGTTTGTATGTTTACTTAGGTCAGGATGAGAGATTGAGAGAGTTGTTTGTCGCATAGTGGCCATTCGTGTGGGCCATTATGTCATAAACAAGCAAAACCCCTGTAAGGAGAGATTGAGATGTCAAACATGTTGCAAGCTGTCGGTGCGCGCTCGATGTCCAGAATGATCATCGCGGCGGCCGTGTGCGCGAGCGGTGCGTCCGCACACGCCGCCATCTCCGGCCAGAGTGACGCGCATGCACTGAGTGCGGACGTCCACCTGGTCGCCACGCTGGTCGGTATCAATGTCGGCCCGCTGCCCGTCGCATCGGGCGCCGCTCCCGGTGTTTACGACGTTATGCAGACCGCCGTCGCCGCGAGCGCGAGTTTCCCCGCGGTGGCCGGGCTCTCGACCGGGGTGCTCAACGCGCACGCCAGCTCCGATATCGGTTTCGCGAGCATCTCCGGGCAGACCTTCGCCGAGAGCACGGTCGACGGGCTTTCCCTCGTCGTCGTGCCGGGTGTTATCCTGACGCCGGATCTTATCAACCTCTCGGCCACCACCATCGGGTCCAGCGCCCAGGTCGCCTTCGACGGGTCAAACCTCACAACCAACGGCGGGTTCACCATCGAAGACCTGGTCCTCTCGGTGAGCGGGGCCAACATCCCCGTCAACGCCAACGCCGCGCCCAACACCGTGCTGCTCGACGCGGCCGGCATCCGCATCGTCCTCAACGAGCAGATCCTCACGACGATGGGCGACACCACCTCGCTGGAGGTCAACGCCCTTCATATCACGATCAACTCTCCACTCCAGATCGTGGGAGCGAACGTGGTGATCGGGCACAGTTTCGCGTCGATGACCGTCCCCGCTCCCGGCGCGGCCGGGGTGTTGGGCGCGTCCGGGCTCCTGGCGGTGCGTCGGCGTCGCCGCTCAACATTCCGAGTCTGACCTAGAGACTCTCTCTCGATCCGCGGCTCGGCCGATGGGGGTTCTCAACCCCCATCCGGCCGCGGCCGTATTTCGTCTGTCCGATGCGCGTATGACACCCCGTCAGCTCCAGATCTACTTGCAGAGCCTGCTGCAAGAGGTGCTCGAAACGCGCGACATCCTCGGCGCACGCGCCGGGAGCGTGCGCACGCGGCGTGTCGTTGATCTCATCGCCAGCGTCGAGAGCTTCGACGAGGCCGAGCTGCTGACCAAAGACAAAGGGCTGATCGTGACGGCCGAAGACGGCGTCGAGTTTCGGATCACGATCGTTCGGCGTCCGAACACGAAGCCCGGCGGCCGGAACCCTCGGAATGCCGGCTAAGTCCGCGGCGGGATCAGGCCGACGGGCCGGCGGGGGGCTGCTTCCACCGACGGCGCGTTTCGAAGGCGGCGATATCGGCGACGCTCATGCCGCGGAGGAAGTCGTTGTTGCGTTCGCGCTGGGCGCTCCAGAACTTGTGCGCCGGGCAGTTGCGTTCGTCGGAGCAGGGCGCGGTGCCGAGCATGCAGCGTTGCTGGACGGCCGTGTCGTCCATCGCGACGCAGACGTCGTAGAGCGAGATCTCGTTGGCGGGCTTGGCGAGCGTGACGCCGCCGCCGACGCCGCGCTGCGTGAGGACCAGGCCGCGCTTGGCGAGCGTCTGCACGATCTTGGCGAGGTAGGGTGAGGGGATGTCCGCGGCCTCGGCGATCTCCTTGACCAGCACGGGCTTTCCCCCGGCCGCGGCGACATACCCGAGCGCGGTCGCCGCGTATCCGACTGCCTGGCTCAGCATGGTCGTCCCTCCTGCGGCGGACCGCCCGGTGCAACCCCCATGGGAACCCTGGGCTTCACAAGGATTCCAAGCTTTCGCCCTTGTCCGTCGATAAAAGAGGAAGCCCGTCGCGTTTCTGTGCCTGGCTGGGTATCCATCTTTTTTGACTCCTTCCAAAACTAGATGAAAAACAGACTTTTTTTTCCACATTGAGGGTATTGGAACGTGAATTTTAGCGCAGGATAAGGCGTTTTTTCTGTGAAACAGCAGATTTTTTTATTTTACCACATTTTTCTTCTATCGGCTTGAAAGACTAAAAGATATTGATATCTTTTTATCGAGAAAATGCAAGGGGTTGCCGAAAAAAAGGGAGGCAACCGGGTCTGGTCTCGGGAGGCGAGCACGGCCGGGGGCCTGATGGGGGGCGCGACGGGGGAGCAGGGGAACGGGACGAGGGGAACGCCGTGCCTGCGTTCGACGCGCCGAGGCACCACGGTCGGGAGTATCTCTTCGATGTCCACGAACACGATCCCTGCGGAAGCGTCCCTGGCAGCCGACACCCGCGCCGTTCCGCGGCCCCATGCCGCGGGTGAGCCGCTCGAACGGTTCGTGTACGACGACGCGATCGTCCGCAAGTTCATGCTGGCGACGGTGGTGTGGGGGCTGGTGGCGTTCCTGGTCGGGCTGATCGTGGCGCTCGAGCTGGCGCTGCCGGTGGCGCTGTCGTGGGAGATCGCCGGCATCCGGCCGTTCGCCCCGCTGCAGTTTCTGACCGAGACGTCGTTCCTCAACTTCGGGCGTCTTCGGCCGTTGCACACCAACGCGGCGATCTTCGCCTTCGCGGGCAACTCGATATTCGCCGCGATCTATTACTCCACGCAGCGGCTGTGCAAGGCCCGCATGTTCTCGGACACGCTCAGTAAACTGCACTTCTGGGGGTGGCAGGCGATCATCGTCTCGGCGGCCCTCACCCTGCCCCTGGGCATCACCCAGAGCAAGGAGTACGCCGAGCTGGAATGGCCGATCGACCTGGCGATCGCGGTCGTGTGGGTCGGGTTCTTCGGCGTCAACTTCTTCGGCACCCTCGCCCGCCGCCGCGAGCGGCACATGTACGTGGCGCTGTGGTTCTACATCGCGACCATCGTCACCGTCGCGATCCTGCACGTCTTCAACAACCTGTGGTTCCCCGTCGGCGTGCTGCACTTGCTGACCACCGGCGAGGTGATGTCGGCCGACGTCTTCATGGAGTCGTACCCGATCTACGCCGGCGTGCAGGACGCCTTTATGCAGTGGTGGTACGGGCACAACGCCGTGGCGTTCTTCCTGACGACGCCGTTCCTGGGCCTGATGTACTACTTCCTGCCCAAGGCGGCCGAGCGCCCGGTCTTCTCGTACAAGCTGTCGATCATCCACTTCTGGTCGCTGGTGTTCATCTATATCTGGGCCGGGCCGCACCACCTGCACTACACGGCCCTGCCGGCGTGGGCCTCGACGCTGGGGATGGTCTTCTCGGTCATGCTGTGGATGCCGTCGTGGGGCGGCATGATCAACGGCCTGCTCACGCTCCGCGGCGCGTGGCACAAGGTCGCGGCCGACCCGATCCTGAAGTTCTTCGTCGTGGGCATCACGTTCTACGGCATGTCGACGTTCGAGGGGCCGATGCTCAGCGTCAAGAGCGTCAACTCCCTCTCGCACTACACCGACTGGACGATCGCGCACGTGCACGCGGGGGCGCTGGGGTGGAACGGGTTCATGACCTTCGGCATGATCTACTGGCTCATGCCGCGGCTGTTCCAGACGAGGCTGTGGTCCAAGAAGCTCGCCGAGTGGCACTTCTGGGTCGGCACGCTGGGCATCCTGATGTACGTGATCCCGATCTACGCGGCCGGCATCACGCAGGGGCTGATGTGGCGGGCCTTCGACAAGTCGGGCGCGCTGGCCTACCCCGACTTTGCCGAGACGGTCGTGCGGCTGATCCCGTTCTACTGGATCCGCGCCGGCGGCGGGCTGCTCTACATCGCCGGCATGGTGATGCTCATCCTCAACCTGGTCAAGACGTGGCGCACCCGGCCGTCGGAGTACGCCGAGCCCGTGCAGCAGGCCCCGGCGCTCGCGGCGGTGTATGTCGACCCGCCCAAGCCGCAGAGCAGGCTGACGAGCAACACCGACTGGGGCAAGGCCGGCGACGTGTGGCTGCAGGGGTGGTGGCACCGCGTGTGGGAGCGCAAGCCGTTCAAGTTCACGGCGTGGGTCTTCGTCGCGGTCGCGGTGGCGTCGCTGTTCGAGATCATCCCGACGTTCCTGATCCGCTCGAACGTGCCGACGATCGCGAGCGTGAAGCCGTACACGCCGCTGGAGCTGGCCGGGCGCGACATCTATGTCAACGAGGGGTGCTACAACTGCCACTCGCAGATGATCCGGCCGATCTGGGCGGAGACGCAGCGGTACGGCGAGTATTCCAAGGCCGGCGAGTTTGTGTACGACCATCCGTTCCAGTGGGGCTCGCGCCGCATCGGGCCGGACCTGGCCCGCGAAGGGGGCAAGCAGAGCTTCGCGTGGCACGTGCTGCACCTCGACGACCCGCGCTCGGTGAACACGCAGTCGGTGATGCCGGGGTACCCGCACCTGCTGACGCAGAACCTGGACTTTGAGGGGATCCAGGCGCGGGTGAACGTGATGGCGATGCTCAACGTGCCGTACGGCGAGGCGGTCAAGGGTCACAACGCCGTCGCGATGGCGAGGGCACAGGCCAAGAAGATCGGCGAGGACCTTGCCGCCCAGGGCGAGACGCGCGACCTGTCGGAGAAGAAGATCATCGCGGTGATCGCGTACCTGCAAAGGCTCGGCACCGACATCAGCGCCCCGGCGCCGGCCGCCGTCGAGACGCCGGCGGCTTCTCGTGGCACAAGCGTCCCGCCAGTGGATACATCGTCTACCGCTTCAGAACACCGCCGAACGGTGGCGAACCGCGCTGAGCGATGACCCGGGGTTTGCAGTTTGCACAGGCGGGACGCCTGTGCCACGGAACGCAATCGCAAGGAGCACCACGTGAGCATGTCCGATCTGATGAGCCGGTTGGGGGGGCACGACCTTGCGGTGTATCCGCAGATCGCGGTGGTGATCTTCCTGGCGGTCTTCGTGGCGATCGCGGTCCGTGTGTGGTGGCGGGGACGCGGCACGCCGCAGAAGGCCGAGTACGCACGGGCGGCGGCGATGCCGCTGGACGATGATTCGACGACGGCGGTGCGCCCGAGCGGCGCACGCACCATGACGGAGGCGAGCCGATGAGCAACCTGCAGAGCTCCGACAACGACCCGATGCTGGTGGGGCACGAGTACGACGGCATCCGGGAGTTCGACAACCCGACGCCGGGGTGGTGGCACGCGATCTTCATCGGGACGGTGGTCTTCGCGGTGCTGTACTTCGTGTTCTTCGAGTTCAGCCCGATGGCGTGGACGCCGCAGAGCACGTGGGAGTCGCGGCAGGTCGCGTACTACCAGGAGATCTTCGGGCAGATCGGCGAGCTTGAGCCGGACGAGAAGACGATCGTCGAGATGATGCACAACGACAAGATGCTCGCGGTGGCGCGGGGGATCTTCGGCGGCGCGTGCGCCGCGTGCCACGGCAAGGACGCGGGCGGACTCCCGGCTTCGGGCGTCAACCTCACCGACGAGCAGTACAAAAACGTCAAGCAGTTGACGGACATCTACGCGACCATCACCAAGGGCGCGGCGGCGGGCGCGATGCCGTCGTGGGAGAACCGCCTCGGCGAGAACGAACGCATCATCCTCGCGGCGTACGTCGCCTCGCTCCGCGGCACCAACACCCCCGGCGGGCAGCCCCCCGCGGGCGAGACGATCCCGCCGTGGCCGAAGCAGGCGGAGTAAGCGCAACGTGTGAGCGCACGGGCGGGACGCCTGTGCCACGCAAAAACGGCTGGGGGAAGAACTCGCCATGACCGCGACACCCGAACTCATGCACGTCGACCGCGGGCAGGAAGCCGAAGGGGGCGGCCGCGTGCTCTCCACGCTCAACCGCGACGGCTCGCGCCGCTGGCTGTGCCCCAAGCCGAGCCCGGGGCGCTTCCTGACGGCGCGGCGCGTCGTCGCGTGGGGGCTGATCGCGCTCTTTGTCGCGCTGCCGTTCATCAAGATCAACGGCTATCCGGCCCTCTTGCTCGACCTGCCTAACCGGCGGTTCCACGTCCTCGGGCTCACGCTGCTCCCGACGGACACGCTGCTGCTTGCGCTGTTCATGGTCGGCGTCTTCGTGATGGTCTTCTTTCTCACGGCGCTCTTCGGCCGCGTGTGGTGCGGCTGGGGTTGCCCGCAGACGGTGTACCTCGAGTTCGTCTACCGGCCGCTCGAACGCCTCTTCGAGGGCACGCCCGGCCGCGCGAAAAAAGGCTTCCTGCAGACCAGCGGCACGGGTTCGGTCCTTAAATACGCCTGCTACCTGCTCATCTCGTTCATCCTCGCGCACGTCTTCCTGTCGTACTTCGTCGGCGTCGAGACGCTGCGCGTGTGGATGACCCGCTCGCCGCTCGAGCACCCGAGCTCGTTCCTGATTGTCGCGGGCGTGACGGCGGCGATGATGTTCGACTTCTCCTTCTTCCGCGAGCAGACGTGCATCGTCGCCTGCCCCTACGGGCGGCTGCAGTCGGTGATGCTCGACCGCCAGTCGCTGATCGTGACATATGACAAGAAACGCGGCGAGCCGCGCGGCAGGAAGAAGAACGGGAAAACCAAGGCCGTCGACGTGTCGCTCAAGGTGCTCGCCGACGCCGGCCTCGGCCGGGCGCAGCGCACCGGCGACTGCGTCGACTGCAAGATGTGCGTCGTGACGTGCCCGACCGGCATTGACATCCGCGACGGCTTGCAGATGGAGTGCATCGGCTGCGCCCAGTGCATCGACGCGTGCGACCACGTGATGACCAAGCTCGGGCGGCCCAAGGGGCTGATCCGCTACTCGTCGCAGGCCGCGGTGGAGGGCGAAAAGCCGAAGATGGCCCGCCCGCGCGTGCTGATCTACCCGACGATCCTGACGATCGTCGCGACGCTGTTCGTGCTGGTGCTCGCGGGCAAGGGCGTCGCCGACATGACCGTCGTCCGCGGCATGGGCGCGCCCTTCAGCGTGCTCGACAGCGGCGAGGTCGCCAATAACGCCAAGATCAAGCTCGTCAACCGCACCGACGAGCCGATGACGCTCGGCGTGTCGGCGCGCGGCGTGCGCAGCCCGGGCCTTGCCGGGCTGCGGGTGGAGCTGGAGAGCGAGGACACGCCGTTGACGCTCGCGCCGCGCGAGAGCCGCACGGTCCTGGCCCGCGTGATCGCGCCCGCGGCGGCGTTCACGGCGGGCGTCTGCGAGGTCCGCGTCGTGCTCACGCCGGAGCGAGGCGAGGGCGGCGGAAGCCGCGAGATCACGGGGCTGTTCCGCTTGCTCGGGCCGCAGGGCGGAGCGGCGGCGCGGCCGAAGCCGGCGCACGAAGACGACGAGCGCCATGAAGAGACGCACGAAAAGGAGCACGAAGAATGAAAGTCCGTCTGTTCCCCGGCATCGTCTTCGGCCTGCTCGGGCTCAACGTCGCGATCGTCGCGACGACCGTTTACTGCGCGACGGGTGACCCGTCGTTTGCCGTCGACCCTGCGTATTACCACCAGACCTGCTCGACCGACCCCGCAGCGGTCCACATGGTCGCCGAGTCCGAAACGGCGCAACCGGCGTGGCGCATCGGCGTGAGCGCGGGCGACTTCGACGGCACGCCGGACCGCTTCCTCACGCTCGAACTCAGCGACGAGCGCGGCCGATCGCTCGAATCCTCGCAACGCGGCGTGCTCATCACGGCGCAGGCGTTCCACAACGCCCGCGCGGGCCAGCCCGTTGATCTCACCTTCGAGCCGCTCGGCGTCGGCACCGGGCGGTATTCGTGCCGCCTGCGCAGCGCGATGCCCGGCAGGTGGACGCTCCGCCTGAGCATCGCCGCCGGCGACGAGCAGTGGAACGGCACGCGCGGCTTCGTCGTCTCCAGCCCCGACGCCCAGCGCCTGTTCAACCGCGGCAAGGAGGCGGGCACGCGATGACCGCGCTCTTCTGGGCCGTCTTTCTCGCCAGCCTGCTCGGCAGCATGCACTGCGCTGGCATGTGCGGTGCCTTCGCGGCCTTTGCCGTGGGGATGCCCCTCACGGTGGACGGCACACCCGTCGAACGCCGCCGCGTGGAATCGACGTTCATCCGCAGGTTCGGCGCGGCGGTTCGCTCGCGCGGCACGCTCGTCGGCGCGTACAACGTCGGACGCCTGGCCACGTATCTCTCGCTGGGCGCGGCGGCGGGCGCGATCGGCTCCGCCGTCGACCTCGGCGGCTCGATGCTCGGCGTGCAGCGTGCCGCGACGGTCTTCGCCGGGCTCTTCATGATCGGGTTCGGGGTCGTGATGGCGTTGCGTCTGCTCGGCGTGAAGGTGCCGTCGATCCCGCTGCCCGCGCGCCTGAAGACGCTCGCCGCACGCGGGCACGCCGCCGCGGCCGGCAAACCCCCGATCGTCCGCGCGGCGCTCGTCGGCCTGCTGACGACGCTTCTTCCGTGCGGCTGGCTGTGGGCGTTCGTCGTCACCGCCGCGGGCACGGGCGATGCGCTCCGCGGTGTGCTTGTCATGGCGGCGTTCTGGCTCGGCACGCTCCCCGTCATGGCGACGCTGGGCGCGGGCGTCGCGACGCTCACCGGCCCGATGCGCCGGCACATGCCGCTGGTCACGTGCGTGCTCCTCGTCGCCGTCGGGCTCTACACCGTGGGCGGCCGGATGATGCTGCCGATGCGGGACCTGCTGCCGCACGCGAGCGCGGCAAGCAGCGTGCCCGACGCCGGCGAGCTGCCGCCGTGCTGCCGAGGAGGCGAGTGAACGCGATGACCGCGCTGCCGAGCACTTCTTCATCGTGCGTCGCCGCGAGCGGCCCTCGCGCGAGCGTGCTCTGCACGCACTGCGGCCTTGCCGTGCCGCCCGGACTGGTGAAGGAGCACGCCGATCACCAGTTCTGCTGCCACGGATGCGAAACGGCGTACGCGATCATCCACTCCTGCGGGCTTGACCGGTACTACGCGCTGCGAAACGCAGTGGAACGGCCTTCCAGCGCTCGCCGCGTGCGCGGCACGGGTTCCAAGTACGCCGAGTTCGACGACGCGACATTCCAGTCGTTGTACTGCACGCCGCTGGCGTCGCCGCAGGAAAGCGCCGCCGGCCTGATGAGCGTCGAGTTGTATCTCGAAGGCGTGCACTGCGCCGCGTGCGTGTGGCTTGTCGAGAGGCTGCCGCGTGTCGTTGACGGCGTGGTCGACGCGCGGCTCGACCTGCGCCAATCGCTCGTGCGGATCGCGTGGGACCCGTCCCGCGTGCCGCTCTCGCGCGTCGCCGCGTCGCTGGACTCGCTCGGCTATGTCCCGCACGCCGCACGGGGCGCGAGCGTGCGCGACCTGCGCCGCTCGCAGGACCGCAAGGCCCTCGTGCGGCTCGGCGTCGCCGGCGCGTGCGCGGCCAACGTCATGCTCATCGCCGTGGCGCTCTACGCGGGGCTCTTTTCCGCGATGGCCGAGGAGCACGCGCGCCTCTTCCGCGTGCTGAGCATGGGCATCAGCCTGGTGAGCCTGGCGTGGCCCGGCTCGGTCTTCTTCCGCGGCGCGTGGGCCGCGATCCGCACGCGCAGCGCCCACCTCGACCTGCCGATCGCCCTCGGCCTCGGCGCGGGCGCGGTCTGGGGTGTCTACAGCACGCTCGCCGGCCTCGGCGAGGTCTACTTCGACTCGCTCAGCGTGCTCGTCTTCCTGCTGCTCGTCGGGCGGTACATCCAGCAGCGGCAGCAACGCGGCGCGGCCGACGCGCTCGAACTGCTCTTCTCGCTCACGCCCGCGCGCGCCCGCCTCGTCGAAGACGCCGCGCACGGCACGACCCGGGACATCCCGACCGAAGCGCTCAACATCGGCGATCTCATCGAAGTCCGCGCCGGTGAGTCGATCCCCGCCGACGGCGTCGTCGAGTCGGGCTTCAGCGGCGTCGACGCGGCGCTCCTCACCGGCGAGGCGCGCCCCGTTGAGACGGGCGTCGGCGATCGCGTCGCCGCCGGCTCGGTGAGTGTGACCGGCGTGCTGCGTGTCCGCGTCTCGGCGACCGGTGAATCGACGCGCGTCGGCCGGCTCATGAAACTCGTCGAGGAAGCCTCGCGGCGGCGCGCGCCGATCGTGCAGCTCGCCGACCGCATCGCCGGGTGGTTCGTCGGCGTGATGCTCGTGCTCGCCGCGGCGACCTGCGGCGTGTGGCTGCTCATCCGCCCCGAGGCGGCCGTCGGGCACGCCGTCGCGCTGCTCATCGTCGCCTGCCCGTGTGCGCTCGGGCTCTCGACGCCGCTGGCGCTGACGGTCGCGATCGGGCGTGCGGCACGTCGCGGCATCCTCATCAAGGGCGGCGACGTGCTCGAACGGCTCGCCCGCGGCGGCTGCGGACGCGGAACGATCTTCCTCGACAAAACCGGCACGATCACCGAGTCGCGCCTGCGTGTTGTCCGCTGGTTCGGCGACGAATCCGCCAGGCCCCTCGCCGCGAGCGTCGAACGCCTGTGCGCGCACCCGATCGCGAAGGCGATCGCCGACGGGCTCGCCGGAGACGACAAACTTCCCGCGGCCAGCGACGTCGAGCAGCACCTCGGCGGCGGGGTCGCCGGTGCGGTCGAGGGCCGCCGCGTCGTCGTCGGCTCGCCGAAGTGGGTGCGTGAGCAAGCCGCCACGCCGGACTGGCTCGATGCCGCGGAGCGCGAAGTCCTCGCCGAGGGGCTCACGCCGGTGCTCGTCGCCGTCAACGGCGACATCGTCGCATTGGCGGCGCTCGGCGACGCAATCCGCCCGGATGCGCACGCCGCGATCAGGCAGCTGCGCGGCCTCGGCTGGCGCGTCGCCATCCTCTCAGGCGACCACCCGGAGGTCGTGCAAAGCGTCGCGCGTCAGCTCGCGATCGACCCGGCCGACGCACGCGGTGGCGTATCACCTGAAGATAAACTCGCCGTGGTGACGGCCGAATCGGCGAGCGGCCGCGCGGTGGTGATGGTGGGCGACGGCGTGAACGACGCCGCGGCGCTCGCGGCCGCGTCCGTCGGCGTGGCGGTCCACGGCGGCGCGGAGGCGAGCCTCAGTGCCGCCGACGTGTACATCGCCGCGCCCGGTCTTCGGCCGCTGGTCGAGCTGATCGGTGCGGCGCGGCGCACGCGCCGCGCGATCACCGTTGCGCTCGCCGCATCGCTGGCGTACAACGCGGTCGCGGTGCTGCTGGCGATGACGGGGCACATCTCGCCGCTGACGGCCGCGGTGCTCATGCCCCTCAGCTCGCTGACCGTGCTGGCGATCGCGTACCGCGTGCCGACCTTCGCGCGATCGCTCGCGCGTGGCAGTGGGGGAGGTGGGGCATGAGCGTGTTATATATAGTTTTGCCGATCGCGCTCGTGCTCGCCGGCAGCGGCGTGGCGGTGTTCATCTGGGCCGCGCGGCGCGGGCAGTTCGACGACCTCGATACCCCCGCCGTGCGGGTGCTCTTTGACGATGACGCCGACCCCGCCCCGCCCGACGCCGAGCGATAACCATCGCGGACGATGCTCCTTGCGCGTTCTTCGCGATCGAGGTCCGGTGGTTTTCCCGGGTCTCGGGCTTCCCGGCTTCTTAAGAACTGTTTATCCGGTCATCGGCTGAACTAAGCCGCATAAACGGACGATCCTCTCCAGGCTGTCGGAACGGTTACGCCGCCCGGCATGTCGTCTCGCTTCGGCCATGTCCGCCGAGGGTTTGTGCGACCACTGGATGACCGAGCGCGACGGTCCTTGCAACCACGGCGTTGAGAAGGAACCTCGCAGATGCTGGTGAATCGAAGAACGCCGCTCGGACCCACGCTCGCCGTGCTCTTGGCCGCCGCGCCGGCGGCGGGGGCGCCCGAGCCCTCCGCTCCCGACACGCACGCCGCTGACCACGCCGACGAGCCGCACGCTCCGCCTTCCCACGACGATCAGGCCGAGCTGCAGGACCTCGTCGACGGCCTGGGCTCGCCCGACGACTCGTCGCTCGGCTCGGAACTCCTCCTCTTCGCCGACATCCCCGTCGTCATCACCGGCAGCCGCGGCGAGCAGCCGCTCAACCTCTCGCCCGTGCCGGTGAGTGTGCTGACCGCCGACGACCTGCACTACGGCGGGCTCACCAACATCCCCGAAGCGCTCCGCTTCGTCCCCGGCGTCTCCGTCGTCCGCACCAACCGCAACCTCTACGGCGTCGGCGTCCGCGGGCTCAACCACTGGGCCTCGGAACGCACGCTCACCCTCATCGACGGCCGCGACGCCGAGATTCCCTACCGCGCCGTCCCCGATTGGATGACCCTGCCGCTGTTCATGGAGGACATCCAGCGGATCGAGGTCGTCCGCGGCCCGGGCGGCGCATCGTGGGGCGCCAACGCGCTCAACGGCGTCATCAACATCATCACCAAAGACCCGCTGGAAACCCAGGGCGTGCTCCTCTCGTCGCGCGTCAACGAGTTCGGCGACACGCACAACTTCGCCCGCTGGGGCGCGGCCGCCGGCAAGTGGTCGTGGCGTCTGTCCGTCGGGTACGTCGACCAGAAAAGCGCGGAGAACGCCATCAGCGAAGACACCTTCAGCTCCGATGATTTCGCGCAGCAACTGATCGTCGACGCCAAGGCCGTCTACCGCGCGTCCGAAGACACCACGATCAGCCTCGGCATGGGCTACTCCGGCACGGACCGCAACGACACGTTCCCGCTGGGCTTCGACGCCGGCGACGAACGCATGGACGATCTCCGGTCGTTCCTCCGGCTGGACCACCGCTTCGCCGACGGTGCGGCGTTGTACCTCCAGTGGTCGGGGATGTACGACGACCGCAACGAGCCGACGACATCTCACGCCGAATCCTTCTCCAGCAACGTCGACGCCCAGCTCACGCTCGCCCCCATCGGCCCGCACACGATCAGCGTGGGCGGCAACTTCCGCTGGACCCGCGTCGAGCTGCACGGCGACCCGTCGCAGCTCGAGCATTTCCCGGGCCGGCGGTCCATCGACGAGTACGCAGGCGGCGTGTTCGTGCAGGACCGCATCGAGCTCAACGAGCGCACCTGGCTCGACGCGCAGCTGCGCGTCGACGACAACAGCCAGGCCCAGACCGACTGGTCCGGCCGCATCGCCCTCCTCCACGCGCTCGACCATGACAAGCGGCACATCGTCCGCGTCGCCGCGGCCCGCTCGTTCCGCTCGCTCAACCCCGAGTTCCGTTCCGCCGGCCGCGCCGGCGTGATCGAGGTCATCCCCGGCTACAACGCCGACAACGAGAGCGTCTGGGCGATCGAGGCCGGCTACAACGGCCGCCTCACCGACCACCTCACGCTCCGCGTCGACGGCTATTACCAGCGCTACCAGGAGTTCCTCGGCGCGGTCTTCACCCAGCCCTTGCCCATGGCGATCTTCACCATCGACAACAACGGCGACGCCGACGGGTACGGCGTCGAGACCGAGCTCACCCTCCGCGGCGACCACGCCCAGGCGTCGCTGTGGTACGCCTACCAGGGCTTCAGCCGCGAGAACCCCTCGGTCCAGATCCGCAGCTACGACCCGCCCGAGCACAGCGTCGGCGCCAGCGCCCGCGTCTTCCTCGGCGACGGCTGGACGTTCAACGCCAACTACCGCTTCATGGACGCCGTCCCCTTCAAAAACTCCCCCGGCTACGCCGAGGGCGTCGCGGCCTCTCATCGGCTTGACCTCACGCTCGCCAAGTCCTTCGCCGACGGGCTGGGCGAGGTGCAGGTCGGCGTCGAAGACCTCTTCAACAAGACCGTCGAGGCCGAGCAGGAGTTCGGCTTCGGCGCCGCCGAAACCCCCGGCCGGACGCTCTTCGTCCGCGTCCAGCTCAAGTTCTGATCCGATCGCTGCCGGTTCGTCCGTTCCGTTGGCCGCGGAAGACCGATGATCAACCCCGCAACGCCTTGCCCACAGCAGACCGCCCCGTGAACGCACGAGAACCGACAACCCCCAACGTCCGATATCGAACCGCGGCGGTGGCGGTGCTCGGGGCGATCCTCCTGGGGGCCGTCCGCGCGTCCGCGGCGACCATCGTGACGCTGCTCAGCTCCGGCGCTCAGCCCTACCTCGACGCGCAGCAGCAGATCCAGCAGGCCGCCTCCGCCCACGGCGACAGCGTCCGGTCCGTCCTGCTCGCCGACGCGAGCAAGAAGAAAGCGCTCAGGGAGACCGACGTGGTCGTCGCGATCGGCAGCGAGGCCGCCGCGTGGGCCCGCGACAACGCGCCCGGCGACGGGCCGCTCTACTACTGCATGGTGCCCAGCGCCGCGGAGCTGGGGTTGAATAACTGCCCGCGCGTCTGCCGCGGCGTCGAGACGGACGTGCCCCTCGCCGAGCAGATCGCGCTGATCGCGCGCACCCTGCCGCAGGCCAGGACCGTCGGCATGCTCTACCGCTCCGATCTGGAGCAGGGTCGCAAGGCCAAGGCGGACATGGAGGCCGCGTTGCCCGGCGGGTGGAAGCTGCAGGCCGTCGCGGTCAACGACTTCGAGACCAAGTCCAAGGCGATCGACGCGCTGCTGGAGCGCCGCGTCGACGTTATCTGGACCTCCCCCGATCCGACCGTCTACGACATCCCCGTGCTCAAGGCGCTGCTGCTGGCGGCTCTCCGCCAGGCCGTGCCCGTCTACGGCTTCTCGCAGGCGATCGTGAAGTCCGGCGGGCTCGTCGGCACCAACATCAGCCCGGACGAGCAGGGACGCCAGGCCGCCTCGCTCGTCACCGCGGACCTCGACGCGGCCCGCGGCAATCCCTCGGCCAAGCCGCGTCCCGAGGCGCGCCCGCCCCGGTACGAAATCGCCGTCAACGCCATCGTCGCCAAAAAACTCGGCATCACCATCCCCCAGTCCCTGCGCGAGTCGGCTGCGCACGTGTACGAGAACGAATGACCGAAAGGACCCGAGATGCGATTGTTTTTTCCACATCTCAGCCTCCGCACCAAGGCCACGGCTCTGCTGCTGGCCGTCGTCATGTTGACCAGCGGCTTCTCCGCGACGGCGATCATCCTCGACACCAACCGGCACATCGCCGCCGACCAGCGCGAGGCCGCCGAATCGATCGCCATCGGGCTCGGGCACGCCGTCGAGCTCTCGCTGGCCGTCGGCGACACCGACGAGATGAACCGCCTGGCCAAAGGCGTGCTCCAGCACGGCGACACCTCGTTCGTCGCGATCATCAACGCGGGCGGCAAGGTCGTCGCCTCCGCCGCCAAGAGCGACGCGCTCTTCGCCAAGTACCAGACCGGCAAGAACGTCTCCGACCAGGTCATCATCGCCGAGTACGAGGTCGTGCTCGTCCCCAGCGCCGACCAGCTCTCCGCCCTGTCGCTGGGCGCTGATAAGCCCGCCTCGTCCCAGCCGGCGAGCCTCGGCCGCGTCGTCGTCGGCGTCTCGACCGACTCGATGATCGCCGCCCAGCAGAGCCAGACGTCCACCGTGCTCAGCACCACGCTCGTCGCGGTCGTCGTGCTGGGCGCGGCGGTCTTCCTCGGCGTGGGCGGGTGGACGCGCCGCCTCCAGGTCCTCGTCCACGCCTCCGACCGCATCACGCACGGCCGGCTCGATCAGCCCGTCGACGCCGACCACGACGACGAGATCGGCAAGCTCTCCGCGGCGTTCGAGAACATGCGGCTCTCGCTCGTCGAGCGTGAGCGCGAGCGCGACCAGTTCAACCAGATGCTGCAGCAGAAGATCGAGGACCGGACGCGCGACCTCAAGGCCGCGCTCTTCGCCGCCGAGGCCGCCGCCCGCGCCAAGAGCGAGTTCCTCGCCAACATGAGCCACGAGATCCGGACGCCCATGACCGCGATCCTCGGGTACGCCGACATGCTGCTGGACGTGCACCAGTCGCCCAGCGACCGGGTGAACTGCATCCAGACGATCCGCCGCAACGGCGAGCACCTGCTGGTGATCATCAACGACATCCTCGACATCTCGAAGATCGAGGCCGGCAAGATGGTCACCGAGCGGATCAACTGCTCGCCGGTGCAGATCGCCGAGGAGACCCTCTCGCTGATGCAGGTCCGCGCCCAGGAGCAGCAGACCGAGGTCCACGTCAGCTACGAGGGCCTGCTCCCCGGCTCGATCTCGTCGGACCCGACGCGCATCCGCCAGATCCTCATGAACCTCGTCGGCAACGCGATCAAGTTCTCCCCCAAGGGCTCGGTCACGCTCGCCGTCAAGCTCGAACGCGAGTCGTCGGTCAACTACAACCTCGTCTTCAACGTCATCGACACCGGCGTCGGCATGACCGAAGATCAGATGGACCGCCTCTTCCAGCCGTTCATGCAGGCCGACACCTCGATGACCCGCCGCTTCGGCGGCACCGGTCTCGGGCTCACCATCTCCAAACGCCTCGCCACGCTCCTCGGGGGCGACATCACCGCCCAGAGCACGCCCGGCCGCGGCAGCACGTTCACGCTCACCATCCCCGTCGGCGACCTGGCCAACGCCGAACTCAAGCTCGGCGAGGCGTGGTGCAGCAAGCCCGGCGACGCCGACGGCATCGCGCCGGTCGTCATCCCCAAGGACGTCAGCAAGCCCCTCGCGGGCGTGCGCATCCTCGTCGCCGAAGACGGCCCCGACAACCAGCGGCTCATCCTCTACCACCTCCACAAGGCCGGCGCCGCCGTCGACCTCGTCGAGAACGGGCAGCTCGCCGTCGACCGCATCGCCGAGGCCGGTCAGTCCGGCACGCCCTACGACGTCGTGCTCATGGACATGCAGATGCCCGTGATGGACGGCTACGCCGCCACGCTCCTGCTCCGCTCGCGGCACTACACCGGGCCCATCATCGCCCTCACCGCGCACGCCATGGCCGGCGACCGCGAGAAGTGCCTGAGCTGCGGCTGCTCCGACTACATCACCAAGCCCATCCACCGCCAGCACCTCATCGAGGCCTGCCTCCGCGGCGCGATGGCCTCGCGCCAAGACGGCGAAGAGCCCGGCCGCCAAGCCGCGTAACCGGCCGTGACCGGCGGGAAAAGCGTGCGGCCGCTCCGCCCGGCTACCATCGCCGCGTGTCCGTGCCCCCCTCACCGCCAAATCCGTCCGCGCTCGACCGTTCCGCTCCGTCCGATCAAGCACCGCCGCTCGTGACCGAGTGCGCCGACCCCTTGGCGCTCGACCCCAACGAGGAAGTCTGCTTCGCGCCGCCGTCGAAGGTCGACCTCGTCCAGGGGGGCCTAGGCCCGCGCGGGCGGACGCCCGGCCTCACCGCCGATGGCAAGCTCCGCACCGGCAAGCTCGCCGGCCTCTCCATGGGCGGGGCCATGTGGGTGCTCGCCTGGCCCGTGCTCGTCGAGTCGGTCCTCAACTCCTTCGTCGGCCTCACCGACACGTTCCTCTCCGCGCAGATCAGCGAGCCGGCGACCGACGCGATCGGCGGGGCCGCCTACATCCTCTGGCTCATGGGCCTGTTCGTCATGGCGATCGCCATCGGCGCCACCGCGCTGGTGAGCCGCGCCATCGGCAAGGGGCGAACCGCCGTCGCCAACGCCGCGACGGGGCAGACGATCTTCCTGGGCGCGATCGTCGGCGCGGTCGTCGGCGTGCTGGTCGCGATGGCGACGCCCGTGCTCGCGTTCATGCTCCGCCTCGAGGGCGTGCCGCGTGAGGAGTTCCTCTCCTACCTCCGCATCATCTCCATCGGCGTGCCGGCGATCGGCGTCATGGTCGGCGGCACGGCCTGCTGTCGCGGCGCGGGCGACTCCGTCAGGCCCCTCACCGCCATGGCGCTGGTCAACGTCGTCAACATTGTCTCCTCCTGGTTCCTCTCCGGCGTCGACCTCACCGCCACCACCGTCACCGACTCCGGCCAGCGCCTCACCCGCGTGCTCCTCGCCAACCCGCTCGACATCGAGCCCAACGTCCAGGGCATCGCCTGGGGCACCGTCCTGGGCGAGTACGTCGGGGCCTTCATCGTCCTGTTCATCCTCATCCGCGGCTACAGCGGCGTCCGCCTCCGCGCACGCCGCCTCAAGCCCCACTGGCACACCATGCGACGCCTCGTCCGCGTCGGCATCCCCTCGCTGCTCGAGATGCTCGGCATGTGGGCCGGCAACTTCCTGGTCATCATGATGGTCGGCTTCATGGCCCGCACCGGGCTGATGGGCTCGCACATCCTCGCGGTGCGGATCGAGTCCTTCTCGTACCTGCCGGGCTTTGCGCTGGGCACCGCGGTCGCCACGCTCGCCGGGCAATACCTCGGCGCGGGCCGCCCCGACATGGCCAAGCGGGCCGTCAACCGCTGCGCCCTCATCACCTCGGCGATCATGGGGTCGATGGGCGTGCTGTTCGTCTGCGCGCCGCGCTTCGTCGTCTCGCTGATCTCCAGCCAGCCGACCCACCTGGAAGTCACGCCGGACGTCATCTTCGTTGCCGGGTGGGTGCAGATCCCCTTCGGCCTGGGGCTGGTGTGGCGCTCCGCCCTCCGCGGCGCGGGCGACGCACGCCCCGTCATGTGGATCGTCTGGGTCTGCACCTACCTCGTCCGCCTGCCGCTGGCGTACGTCTGCTCCGGCGTCGACCTCCCTTCGCCCTTCGGCGAAGGCGTGATCGAGAACCCCTTCGTCAGCGAGCCGACGCTCGTGGGCCTCTGGGTCGGCCTGTGCATCGAGCTGACGATCCGCGGCACGCTCTTCGGCATCTGGTACTTCCGCGGCCGATGGGCCCACGTCAAGGTCTAAACGCCAAAGAGCAAAGAGCAAAGAGCAAATCGCCAAAAGGCAAACTCAACGCACGCCCTTCCGTTGACGGTTTGATGCTTTGCTATTTGGCCCTTTGCTATTTCCGCGTCAGCGGCATCAGTGCCCGTGCCCGTCGTCGGTCGGGACGCTCGCCTGCGTCTCGCCGGGCTTGGGCGCCGGCGTCAAGCTGGTGACGGGCGTCGCTTCGCCGGGTTCATCGGTGTCCCAGGCGCCGGCCAGCTCCTTGTTCCACGGGTGTTCGCCGAGCCACTCCACCTTGCCGGTGGCGATGTCGTAGACCGCGCCGACGACCTTCAGCTCGCCGTTCTTGACGAGCTTGCGCGTGTCGGGGCTGTTGCGGTAGAGGTCGAAGATCGTCTGCCAGACGTTCTCGCGCACCGCCGCGTTGACCAGCTCCGGCCCCTGCGCCTGCGGGTTGTTCCGCTTGGCCCGGTCGACGGCCGGGTAGATGTTCGCCACGAGATCGCCGACGTTGCCGTGCAGGTGCGCGCCGCTGCACGCCGCCCCGACCGCGCCGCAGCTCGTGTGCCCCATGATGACCAGCACCGGCGTGTGCAGGTGCTCGACGCCGTACTCGATCGTCCCGACTTCCGACGACTTGCTCGCGACATTCCCGGCGACGCGGGTCACAAACAGATCGCCCACGCCCACGTCAAAGACGCGCTCCACGGGGATGCGCGAGTCGGCGCACGTCACGACCGTCGCGAAGGGAAACTGCCCGTTGCTGGCCGTGTCCTGGCGGCGCGACGAGTCGGTGTGCGGCCCGGTGTCGCGGTCGGCGACCCAGCGGGCATTGCCCTCGGTCAGCATCGCCAGCGCCTCGTCGGCGGTCGGCTTGGCGTTCTCGCCCGTCGGTGCGGCCGGGGTGGTCGAAGAGGAGGCGGCCGGCGCGCGGTCGCTCGACGAAGACGCCG
This sequence comes from uncultured Phycisphaeraceae bacterium, assembly GCA_964652945.1. Lineage (GTDB taxonomy): Bacteria > Planctomycetota > Phycisphaerae > Phycisphaerales > UBA1924 > CAZZDW01. The sequence continues at coordinate 27,243 of CAZZDW010000004.1, read as the reverse complement.
TCGTCGTGGTGTCGTCGTGCTGGGTCTGCCGGCTGTACTGCGAGCGGGGGGCCGAAGAACGGCTCTCACTGTGCGAGCCGTGCGAATCCGGGTCGGCGGCGATGGTGGGGAGGGTGTAGGCCGCACTCAGACCGAGGACCGCGCCGGCGACGATGAGCATCTTCCGAGCCATAGGTTCCGTTCTCCATCTCGGGCGGCTTCCCGGCCGCCTGGGGGGCCAATCTCCCCGTCCCCGCCGAATGACCCTGCCCATCGGCACGCCGTGCCGACGGATGAAGACCGAACCATCACCCCAACCCCTCATCCAGCCCCTCCGCGCCCGACGACCGCGCAGCTTTGACGCGCCCCGTGTCCATCCAAAAAACAAGCCCACAGGCCGGGCCTGTGGGCGTCGTATTCCCGGTTATATCCGCGGCTATCTCAGTACGGATCAGCCCGGCGTCGCGGCCACGCCGTTCTTGATCGCCCCGATCACCGGCGGGCGATCCTCGACGATCTGGTTGGCCACCTCGCGGCGGTGCACGTCGATGTTCCGCGGGAAATCGAAGGCGATGCGCACGCGGTCGCCCTTGATCGACGCGATGCGGACGATCCCCAGGGGTGAACCCGGATCGCCGATGACAACTTCTTCCCCCTCGCGCCGTGTAATCACCAACATACAGGACCTCCGTCCTTGAGCGCCTGTCCCTGTCCCAAGGGGCGTCTAGGGGCCAACCACACCCACGCCACGCATGATATCAGAGCCGGATCAGAAAGGAACCCCTCACCGCGGAAATGTGTACGGCCGGTGGAGGATTGATCGCTCAAACCGGATATTCTCAGACGCAGAGCGACTTTTTCAGGAATCGCCGGCCCGAGAAAGTGTTCTCAAACCCCGGACGGCTTCAGTCCACTGATTCGACCCGGACGATTTCCGGGATGTGTTCTTTGAGGTTCCGCTCGATCCCCGTCTGGAGCGTGACCGCCGCGGATGGGCACCCGATGCACGCCCCGTGCAGGCGGATCTTCACCACCCCGTCGGGGGAGATGTCGACCAGCTCCAGATCCCCCCCGTCGGCCTGCACGGCCGGGCGGATCAGGTCCAGGATGCCGGCCACGCGCTCGGGCAGCTCCGCCTCCGCCAGCCGGGACGGGGCGGGCTGGCCGGGATTCCCCTTGATCGAGGCCGAGGGTCCGGCCATCGGAAGGTGGGTAGGCTTGGTTTCGGCTCTCGCCATCGTCGCTCCTTGACTCGCCTTCGACCTTCTATTGTACGACACCCCTCCGGCCAAACCAAACCCCGCCCCCCCCCCCCCGCCCCGGTTCCCCTCTCCGCGTTCCCCTCCGACCTTTCTCTTATATGGAGTCGCCCGTTTCATGGATGACCTGCTGACCCGTGGCCTCCGCCCCCTCGGCTGCTCGCCCCTGGCCCTGCTCGCCGGCCTGACCCTCGCCGCCCTGAGCATGATCGGCTCGCCGGGCTGCCGATCGGGGGGAGGATTGGGAGGGATGCCCCGCGGGGCGAGCGGCGACCCGATCGCCGACATGGACAACCACGCCCTCCCGGCCGAGTTCCGCGAGCAGGCCGTACGCACCGCCTGGGCCGACGCGGGCGGCGATACCGGCAGCGAGCCGTCGCCCTCGGGGGAGACCTTGAACCGCGAAGCGACGCGCGAGGCGCTCAAGGAGCTGGTCTGGAAGGGGGGCGCGCCCGAGCGTGTGCGCTTGGCCGCGCTCGAAGCGCTCTTGAGCGACACGACGCCCGAGGGAGCCGCGGACACGCAGAACATGATCCGCCTGCGCCTGCCGACGGAGAACAACTGGGCGATGGTGACGCGGATGTCCGAAGCCGCGGGCAGCGGTGGGTGGCTGTCGTGCACGTCGGGGCTGGTGCGGAGCTGGTCGCGCGTCGTGCGTGAGCCGGCCGACGACCAACGCCCGGAGAAGCTCGCGCTGGAACAGATCCACCCGGATCGGCCGGCGATCGAGACGGTCTTCGCGCTGTTTCTTGATCCCGAGGCGAACGGTTCAGGAGACGGCGACTTTGCCGTGCGGGCCCGGGAGAACGCGTGGGACCTGCTCGGACGGCTCGACCCCGACGGCTCGACCCGCGCGCCGCTGCTCGCCTCGTCCGTGGCGGGCGAGAACGAAGACGTCATCGCCCCCCTGCGCACCGCGGCCAGCGAGCTGCACGTCGTCCCCGTCACCGGCTCCGAACTCACGTGGCTCAAGGGGCTGATGGGGCAGGACGAAGCGTCCCGCGCGTGGTGGAGCCAGACGCGCGCCGCCGTCGCGTCGCTCCCGGCCGACAAGCAGGCCGGCATCCAGATGCGGCACCTCGAGGCGATCCGCTGGGCTTCATCGGCCCATCCTCAGTGGCTGAGCACGTCGCGCGAGGCGCTGCTGAGCGAGCTGGAGTCGCGGCTGGCCACACGCCGCATGTACCCGCGGAGCGCCAACGTCGCCGATGACTGGGGCCTGCGCAACGAGACGCTCGCCGAGTGGCGCGACAAGGTCTCGTGGGGGGATGCGCTGACGATCCTGGCGATCGACGAGCTGATCCACGACCCGGCGATCGTCCAGACGCTCTTCGACCAGGTCGCCGAGGACCGCGCCGACACCACGACCGAATACGGCGGAGTACTGTTTGTTGCCGACCAGAACGCGGGGGCAGAGTCGGGGGGGCGCGCTGTCTTGTACCCGCCCCGGCCGGTACAGCGGATGGGGGATCGGCGGTTCATCGCCTCCGAGACGATGTTCGCCAACGGCAACACCTCGCTGGCGCATTACCACTTCCACGTGCAGAAGGAACGCAACGGCGAGTACGCCGGCCCCGGCGACGGCGACATGGACTACGCCAAGACGCACGGCCGCGCGTGCGTGGTCTTCACGAGCCTCGACGCCGACACGCTCGACGCCGACTACTACCAGCGCAACGGCGTCCGCCTCGACCTCGGCCAGATCAAACGGGGAGAAAATAGCAAATAGCAAAGTGCCAAATCGCAAATTCAAACATGCGGCCGATGCTTCTGTCCTGATTTGCCATTTGGCCATTTGCTCTTTGCCATTTGAGGGATTATGCAGCCCTGGGTCATCGTCCTGTTTGTCGTGATCCTCGTTCATGACTCGCTCCGCGAGCCGGGGAGCGTCGCGGCGGGGGTTGCTGAGCAGGGGCAGGGGTGGCTGCCGTGGGTGGTGACGCTCGTGCCGCTGGCGCTCTTGGCCGTGGTCGTGCAGGCGCTGCTCTTTTTCTGCGGCCGGGGGCTCGACCGCACGGGGCGGATGCGGTACGTCGCGCTCGCCGATCGGATCGTCGTGTTCGGGCGCTACGCCGCGATCGGCGTGTATGCGCTGGGCGTGCTGGTCTTCGGCTGGCTCGACGCGATCCGTGCGGCGATGGGCGACGTCATCATGCTCGACGAGCTGGCGGCCGTCCTGCCGCCGATCTACGTGATCGCCGCGGGGTGGTGGTCGATCTACCCGATCGAGCGGCGGGTGCGCGACGCGCTGATCTTCCGCCACGCGACGCAGGGGGGCACGGTGTGGCCGACGCCCAGCCGCGGTGCGTTTGTGTGGTGGAACTTCCGGCACCACGCGCTGCTCATCCTCGCGGCGATGCTCGCGATCATGGCGTGGGTCGAGACGTGCCACCTCTACGCGGGCGACGTCGCCGGCCTGCTGGGGCTCGGCGCAGAGCGCGAGAGCCTGGTCTTCGGCGTGATGCAGCTCGTCGGCGTCGGCGTGGTGTTTTTGCTTGCGCCGACGGTGGTGCGCGTCGGGTGGGACACCGTGCCGCTGGGCCCGGGGGCGCTGCGCGAGCGGCTGGTCGAGATGTGCCGTCGGCACCGGGTGAAGGTCGGCGGCGTGCTCATCTGGCGGACGCACGGCACGCTGGTCAACGCGGCGGCGATCGGGCTCATGCCGCCGCTGCGGTACATCCTGATCTCGGATGCGCTCCTCGACCTGATGCCCAGGCCGCAGGTCGAGGCGGTGATGGCGCACGAGATCGCGCACGTTCGGCTGCGGCACATCCCGTGGCTGGTCGCCTCGATGATCGCCGCGTCGGGCGTCCTGGGGCTTGCCGTCTTCGGCGTGACGGTGCTGCTGGGGATGTACGACGCCGCGAGCGAGCGGATCGTCGCGGGGGGCGTGCAGGCGGCCGCGGAAGCGGCGGGAGGCGAGGGGCTCGCCGGCAGCGAGCTCTTCGGGATCGCCTCGGCGATCGTCGTCGTCGGCGGGGCGCTCGTGTCGCTCGGGTTCGTCTCGCGGCGGATGGAGTGGCAGGCCGACGCCTTCGCCGCACGGCAGCTGAGCGTTGATCCGCCAAGGGCGGAAACAATCGAAGCGTCCACGGACAAGACCGGTGAAGTGCTTTCACAGAAAGCCGAGGGGCTCGGCCCCTCGGACATGATCGCGAAGACCGCTGGCGTAGGCGTTCCCGCTGTGCCGGTCCCTCGGGATGTGGACAAGCTCTTCACACAGCTCGGAAAGCTCGATGGTTCTGCGCGGATTTCCTCTTCGGCGGTCGGCGCGATGGTGGGGGCGTTGCAGGCGGTCGCGGAGGTGAGCCATATTCCGACGAGCCGTTGGTCGTGGCGGCACGGCTCGATCGCGGGCCGCCAACGCCGCCTGCGCGACCTGATCGGCCTCCCCGCCGACCGTCTGCCGATCGACCGGCACGTCGCCTGGCTCAAGCGGGCGATCGGTGTGGTGCTGATCGGGCTGGTGGTGCTGGCAATCGTGATGTAGGCGTAGGGCGTAGGACGTAGGGCGTGGGGCGTGGGCGTCGGTAGCTGGAGTGTTTGCTGGGCGAGCATGGCAAAGGCACCTTGGACTGTCATGGCACCGACGCCCCACGCCCCACGCCTTACGCCGGGGACCTCTCTCGACGCACGCCTCTGACCTGCACGCCGAATATCATCTCCCCCATGCACTTCATCAAGATGCACGGCATCTCCAACGACTACATCTACCTTGACGCCTTCACCGATCCGGGCGTCGAGTCGCTCGCCGATCGCGCCGATTGGCCGTCGATCGTGGCACGCCTCTGCGACCGGCACCGCGGCGTCGGCGGCGACGGGGTCATCCTGGTCTGCCGTCCGAAGCACACCGACGCCCACGCGCGCATGCGCATGTTCAACGCCGACGCCTCCGAGTCGCAGATGTGCGGCAACGGCGTCCGCTGCGTCGCCAAGTTCGCCCACGACCGCCTCGGTGTGAATGCACGGCCGATGCGCATCGAGACCGGACGGGGGACGCTGAGCATCGATTACCGGACCGACGCGCAAGGCCACCTGATCGAGGCGACCGTCGACATGGGCGAGCCGATCCTCGACGCGGCGAAGATCCCCACGACGCTCGCCGGCAACGACGCCGGGCGGATCATCGACCTGCCGCTCACCCGGGCGGTCGCCTGGGACGTGCCCGAGGCGCTCGCGCGCGGCGCGGGGTTGCTGGAGCCGACGCTGACGTGCGTCTCGATGGGCAACCCGCACGCGGTGATCTTCTGTGCGCACGCGGCCGGCGTTCCACTCGAACAGTGGGGGCCGTACCTCGAACGCCAGCCGATCTTTCCCGAGCGCATCAACGTCCACTTTGTGCAGGTGGTCTCGCCGAGCGCGGGGGCGGAGGTCATTCTGCGCACGTGGGAGCGCGGCTCGGGGATCACGCAGGCCTGCGGCACGGGCGCGTGCGCGGTGGCGGTCGCCGCGGTGCTGACGCGGCGCGCTGATGCGCAGCGTGCGGCCGACGACGGCCTGCTCGTTCACCTGCCCGGCGGCGATCTGCGCATTGTGGTTTCGCGCGATCACGCCGGACGTGCAGGCAGCGCGGTCGGCCGGGTGCTCATGACCGGCCCGGCCGAGGTGGCCTTCGAGGGGGACGTTTCGATCCCGCCGATCGCCAACTGATCCCCGGTTTTCAGGGTGGGCCCGGGGCCGGTCAACCGGCCGACTCCTCATCGCTTTGCCAGTTTGAACCGCGGCGGTCCCATAAAAAGGCCGCCGCGGGCGGTTTGCCGCGACGCGGGGCGTTTGCTCGCTCGCCGGTCGTGACAACCTGCACGAATCCCGTGATTTTCACTCTTCCAGGGGGAGCACGACTTAACCGGACCCATTACCCGGTCGATGGACGTGTGTCCCCCGGTTCTGTATGGCCGGAGGACCTTTCAGCCCGGTACGGATGCCGGGCGGGCGCACCCGCGGAACAGAGGGCGCCGACAAGGCTGTTACGCAGGCCCCGATCGTTTCGGGGCAGGTGCTCCCGACTGGGACGCCCGAGTTGAAAGGGCACGGAGGAACACATGAGTCGCATCAATACGAACGTGCAATCGTTGATCGCCCAGCGCGTGCTGACGAACAACAACCAGGCCCTCGGGCAGTCGCTCGAGCGTCTGTCGACCGGTCTCCGCATTAACCGCGGCAAGGACGACCCGGCCGGTCTGATCGCCAGCGAGAATCTCCGCGCGGAGAAGAGCTCGCTCAACGCCGCGATCGGCAACGCCACCCGCGCCGACCAGGTCGCCAACATCGCCGAAGGCGGCTTGCAGGAGGTCTCCAACCTCCTGACCGAGCTGCAGGGCCTGATCACGACCTCGGCCAACACCGCCGGCCTCTCCACCCAGGAGAAGGAAGCGAACCAGCTCCAGGTCGACTCGATCCTCCAGACGATCGACCGCATCGCCGACGCCACCGGCTTCCAGGGCACCAAGCTCCTGAACGGCAACTACGACTACACCGTCGAGAGCATCGACGCCGGTGTGTCGGACTTCCGCGTCAACGGCGCCAAGCTGACCAAGGGCCAGAACCTCGACGTCGAGGCGATCGTCACGCAGTCGGCCCAGAAGGCCGGCCTGCTCTTGAACTTCAACGCCAGCCAGATCGACCTGGGCACGGGCTCCTCGTTCACCTTCGAGGTCGCGGGCGCCCTGGGCTCTCGTGAGCTGTCGTTCTCCTCGGGTGCGACCGTCGACAACATCGTCGCCGCGATCAACACCTTCTCCGACGTCACCGGCGTCAAGGCCGAGGCCTTCCAGTCCGGCAGCGGCAACACCGGCGTCAAGCTGGTCTCCAGCGAGTACGGCTCCGACCAGTTCGTCTCGGTCAAGGTCGTCGACGACGGCGCCATCGGTTCGGCGACCGGCGTGGGCATCTTCCAGCTCCAGTCGGACGACTTCTCCAAGGCGACCGGCTCGGCGACGGCCTTTGGGTCGGCCAACAACGGCATCCGCGACAAGGGCCAGGACATCGCCGCCTCGATCAACGGCATCAAGGCGACCGCCACCGGCCGCACGGCGTCGATCAACACCGACTTCCTCAACGTCGAGATCACCTTCAACGACGACTCGTCCAACAACGCCGCCCAGACGCTCGACGCGGTCTCGGCCTTCTCGATCACCGGCGGCGGCGCCGACTTCCAGCTCGCCTCCAGCGTCGACATCGCCGGCAAGGTCTCGATCGGCATCAAGGACGTCTCGACCCGCAAGCTGGGCAACTCCAGCGTCGGGTACCTCGACGACCTGGCCAACGGGCAGTCGAGCAACGTCGTCGACGGCGACCTGACCGGCGCTCAGAAGATCGTCGACGAGGCGATCCGCCAGGTCTCCTCGGCACGCGGCCGCCTGGGCGCGTTCCAGAAGAACACCGTCGGCGCCACCATCCGCAACCTCAACATCTCGCTGGAGAACACCGCGGCGGCCGAGTCGGTCATCCGTGACGCCGACTTCGCGGCGGAAACGGCGGCCCTGACCCGCAACCAGATCCTCCAGCAGGCGTCGACGCAGGTCCTGTCGCTGGCCAACAGCCAGCCGCAGGCGGCCCTCTCGCTGCTCGGCTAATCCTGCGGCCTCGACTGATCGCGACTCATAGTGCCTCCTTCTTCGCCCCGGCCGCTGACGCGGTCGGGGCGTTTTCGTTGGGGGGTTTTTCTTTGACGTGAGCCGGGGCGTGCCGCCCCGGCGGACTCGCCGAAGACCTACGCATAGCTCTGAAACACGGAGAGCACGGAGTTCACGGAGACAGCACGGAGCGGTGTTCCAAATATCTACGCATAGATGTTTCTCCAACAAGGCGTTGTCTTTGTGGAGGTGAGAGGCGGGCCGCGGAGTTCCTGAAACGCTCCGTGTCATCTCCGTGTTCTCAGTGTCCTCCGTGTTTCAGAGAAGGGCGTCCCGTCTCGCTGCCGGGGCGGCACGCCCCGGCTCACACAGATCGCTTACGCTTCCCGCGTGCCCACCCCTGTTGAACTTCCTGCCGCGCTCGACCGCGAGCTCGCCGCGTTCCGGTCGTTCCTGCGCGTGGAGTGCGGGCTGAGCGCCAACACGCTCGCCGCGTACACGCGCGACCTGCTCAACCTGTTCACGTTCCTCGTTGAGCGCGGCCGGGCCGACCTCGCCGCGGTCGGCGTCCGCGACCTGATCGACCACCTCGCCTCACTCAAGAACGAGGGCGTGGGGAGGGGCGGGCTCTCGTCCACGTCGGTGATCCGGCACCTGGCGACGATCCGCGTCTTCTTCCGCTGGCTCAGCGCGACCGGCAAGATCGGCGAGAACCCGGCCGAGCACCTCGACCGCCCGACGCGCTGGAAGAAGCTCCCCGGCGTCCTCTCGCCGAAACAGATCCGCTCGCTCATCGAAGCGCCCAGGCCGGAGCCCCGGCCCGTCAAGAAGGCCGCCGGGAGTGAGCACAGCGGCGGGGGAGAGAGAAGCGGCAAAGCCGACCGGATCGCCGGCGTGATTTATCTGCGCGACCGGGCGCTGCTCGAGCTGCTGTACGCGTCGGGTCTGCGGGCCAGCGAGGCGGCGACGCTCCGCGTGCAGGACGTCCACCGCACGCTCGGCGTCGTCATGGTGACGGGCAAGGGCGGCAAGCAGCGGCTGGTGCCGATCGGCACGCCGGCGCTGAACGCGATCGACGAGTATCTGGAGCAGTGCCGGCCGATTTTGGCGAAGGCCGTTGCGCCGGGTGAGGCCGGCCCCGGTGCCAAGTCCACGCGCACGACGGCGACGGCCAAGCGGGCGGGCGGCAGGAAAACGCCGGGCAACACCGCCGCGGCGGTCGACGGGCCGCTCTTGCTGTCGCGCACGGGCAGGGCGCTCGAGCGCGTGGCGATCTGGCAGATCGTCCGCAAGCACGCGGCCGCGGCCGGGCTGCCGGACGTCCACCCGCACAAGCTGCGGCACTCGTTCGCGACGCATCTGCTCGCCGGCGGGGCCGACCTCCGCACCGTGCAGGAGATGCTCGGGCACGCCGACATCGGCACGACGCAGATCTACACCCACGTCGACCGCTCGCACCTCCGCGACGTCGTGCGGAAGCATCATCCACGAGGGTAGAAAGCAGGCGTGGGTGTCGAAAAGACAGGCGTGGGGCGTCGGGCGTCAGGCGTCGGTGGCATGACTGTTTGATGGGACGCTTCCGATAGGCGGCCGCCCTCCGAGTTAACTCCAGCCACCGACGCCCCACGCCTGACGCCTCACGCCTTCCCTTAGATCAGCCGTCGTTCGGGCTCGCCGGCGTCGGGGTGGCCGTGCTTGCCGAGCTTTCTGGCGAAGGACGGCGCGAGCCCCTGCACGGGGAGCGTCGGCTTGTCGGTCTGGGCCGGCGCTTGGGCGGACATGGATTCGGCGCCCGCGGCGACCCGCAGCGAGGGCGAAGCGGCGGCCTGCTCGCCGAGCACGCGGCTGAGGGCCCCGGCGCTTCGGTGCGAGGCGGTGTTGACGCCGCGTGAGCGGATGTGGGCCATCTCCTGCTCGAGCATGTGCTCCTGCTGCATTGCCGAGAGGAGCAGCGTGCCGCGTTCGACGCCGATGCGGTGCCAGATGAGCACGCACATCGACAGGGCCGCGCCCACCAGCGGCAGGACGAGGTGCTGGGCCATCACGCTGATCGTGCCGCGTGCGCCCGCGTCGAGCGCGGCGCTGGCGGCGGTGACGGCGTGATAGGAGGCGAAGACGCCGCGGAACGACAGCGAGGACATCGCGTCGTTGAGCGGCAGGCAGAGCATGCACAGGATGATCGACCAGACCCCCGCGGTGACGGCCTTTTCGACCCCCGGCACCAGCGCGGGCCCGGCGATGCAGACGCTCAGGAGGCTCAGCACGCACAGCCACACGGCGGCGATTACGCCGACGGTCTGCGCCACGTCGCACGTGGTGCGGAGCACGCCGTCGGTGGACGTGAGGACGCGGTTGGGATCGACCGCCGCGGGCTCGCCGGCGGAGGCGGCGTGGGCCTTGGGCGATTTGCCCCCGGCCGTGCCGGCGGCGGGCTTGAAGAGGTCGTCGTCCTTGGGCTGTTCGCCGACGACGACCTTGAGGGGGGCTTCGGTGGGTTTGGCCTCGACGGTGGTGAAGCGGACGTCGGTGTAGTGGACGAAGCCGAAGACGAGCATCTGCGTGAGGCAGGCGAGGGTGAGGCAGAGCGCGGCGAGGGTGACCCAGCCGCGGAGCTGGCGGAGGGTGTTGCAGATGTGCGGTCGTTCGTTCATGCCGTGCCTTGCGGGGAGGCTGGAGGGAATGCGGTGGGAACGGCGCAGGGCCGCCCGCACCTTTATCGGGGCGAAAACGGGGCGAATGCAGTGCCGACGACCGGCGGCGGCGGGGAAGAACCGCCCCCGGCCGCATAAGCGGCAGGCTCTCGCACAGTCCCGGACGCGGTATATGCTTTCAGAGATTATTGAAAACTGGGAACGCAACGGGGCCCGCGGCGGCCCTGGGACGCCGGCAGGAGGTCTACCGTCCACATGATGAAGACAGGGTCGAAGCGAGCGATGTGTACGCCTGCCGAGCACGAGCACCTGGCCGCGGACGATCCGGGCCTCTTGCGGGCGGTCGCGGCGGGTGAGGCTCGGCTGACGCCGGATCAGGGGCTGGCGCTGCTCAGACAAGCAAGTTTGGCAACGCTGGGGCGTTATGCGGACGCGCGCTGCCGAACGCTGCACGGCCCGTCGCTGCGGACCTATGTGATAGATCGGAACATCAACTACACGAACGTCTGCTCGGCCAAGTGCACGTTCTGCGCCTTCCGCCGCGACGGCGACGACCACGACGCGTACACGCTCGACCACGCGGCGATCCTCGACAAGGTCGGCGAGCTGGTCGCGATCGGCGGCACGCAGATCCTGATGCAGGGCGGCATGAACCCCGCGCTGCCGCTCAGTTGGTATACGGACCTGCTGCGGCTGATCAAGGCGAAGTTCCCGAGTGTGCATATCCACGCGTTCAGCCCGCCGGAGTTCATCGAGTTTGTCGGGTTCTTCGACCCGCCGGGGGCGAACCTGGAAGAGAAGGTGCGCTGGGTGATGGTGCGGCTGCGCGACGCCGGGCTCGACTCGGTGCCGGGCGGGGGCGGCGAGATTTTTTCGGCGCCCGTGCGCCGGAAGATTGGTTTAGGGAAATGCGACGCCGAGGCGTGGCTGACGGTGATGTACGTCGCGCACACCCTGGGGATGTTCACCAGCGCGACGATGATGTTCGGGCACATCGAGGGGCTGGCCGACCGCGTGCACCACCTGTGGCTCGTGCGGCAGTGGCAAGACCGCGTGCTCGGCCACGAGTCCGAGACGCCGATGGGGCACTACAAGGCGTTTATCTCCTGGCCGTTCCAGCGCGAGAACACGCCGCTGGGGAGGGTGAAGGATTGGGGCTCGCAACAAGGGGATATGCAGGACGGCGCGGTCTTTCCGGGGGAACTCGCTGCGGATTTATGGTGGCCTACGCACAGGCGGGACGCCTGTGCCACGGAAACCAGCGGCTGTGGCACAGGCGTCTCGCGTGTGCATGACTGGGCGAGAGATCCTGCGGCAGCGGTCGATCACGAAGAACTGGCTTGTCGCGTACCGGATTTTGGGCGTCGAGTCCGGTTGTCGAGCGCGAGCGACTACCTGCGCACGCAGGCGGTTTCGCGGCTGTTCCTCGACAACGTGTACTCGATCGGCGCGTCGTGGGTGACGATGGGGCCGCACGTCGGGCAGGTGGGGCTGCGGTTCGGCGCCAACGACATGGGCAGCGTGATGATGGAGGAGAATGTGGTGTCGTCGGCCGGCACGACGTACTGCATGGACGAGGCCGTGCTGTGCCGGCTGATCCGCGACGCTGGGTTCGTGCCGGCGCAGCGGAACAACACGTACGACATCGTGCGTGTGCACGACGGGGCGGGCGCTCCGGATCTCCGCGTGACCGACTGGTCCGAGCACCGGACGCGGAAGATGCACCAGGAAGCCCCGCGGCCGGTCGGCACCAAACGCATCGCCAAGGCCACGCTGACGGTGGGAGGAGTGGAAAACGAGGAGAGCGCCGGTCAACGCGCGGAGTCGGGTTCGCTATGACTCGTATTTCGCCGACGATCGTGCTGATGGGCCTGCGCGGCTCGGGCAAATCCACGATCGGCCGATTGCTCGCCGAGCGGCTGCGCGGCACGTTCCTCGACCTTGATGATCTGACACCGGGCGTGCTGGGGGCGTCGAGCGTGGCCGAGGCGTGGGCAAAGCACGGCGAGGCCGGTTTTCGGAAGGCCGAAGCGGCGGCGCTGCGCGGCGTGTTCGAGCAGAAGGACGTGGCCGCGGTGCTCGCACTCGGCGGCGGAACGCCGACCGGCCAAGATGCACAAACGATGCTGCGCGACCTGCACACGCAGAAACGTATACAGCTCATTTACCTGCGTGCGACGCCGGCCTCGCTGCGCGAGAGGCTTACAGGCGAGGACAACACGCACCGCCCGCCGCTGACCGCGGGTGCGAAGGATCCGCTCAATGAGATCGGGCAGGTCTTTGCTGCCAGAGACCCGCTGTATCGCGGTTTGGCTGACGCGATCATCGGGACGGACGATTTGAGCACTGAACAAGTGCTTGATGCGATCGAAGGTTTGTGGGCCTGAGACAATCATGGCACGTGAGCAAGCCCACAGGCTGAGCCTGCGGGCTTTATTTGAGGCTTTTGATCAAGGCAAGGAATAACGGAGCTTACTCGACGGTGACGCTCTTAGCGAGGTTGCGGGGTTTGTCGACGTCGTGGCCGCGGATGAGCGCGGCGTAGTAGGCCATGAGCTGGAGCGGCACGGCCGCGAGCATCGGGCTCAGCGGCTCGGCGATCTCGGGGATGTACAGCACGTCCTGGGCGTAGTCCTTGATGTGCTCGTCGCCCTCGGTGGCGACGGCGATGACGTGCCCGCCGCGGGCCTTGACCTCGTGGATGTTGCTGAGGACTTTCTCGTACTGGCGGCCCTTGTTGGCGATGAAGACCGCCGGCATGCCGTCGTTGATGAGCGCGATCGGGCCGTGCTTCATCTCCGCGGCTGGCATTCCTTCGGCGTGGATGTACGAGATTTCTTTGAGTTTCAGCGCGCCCTCGAGCGCCGTGGGGTAGTTGTACCCGCGGCCCAGGAACAGCCAGTTCTCCCGTTCGACGTATTTCTCCGTCACCTTGCGGATCTGCTCGGCCTGCTCGAGGATGCGCGCGATCTTCTCGGGGATCGTCTCCATCTGGCGCAGCAACTCGGCGCACTCGTCGGCCGACATGAGCCGCCGGCGCGCCATGAAGAGCGAGATCAGCGTCATCACCGCGACCTGCCCCGTGAACGCCTTGGTCGAGGCGACGCCGATTTCCGGCCCGACACGCAGGTACACGCCGGCGTCGGTCTCGCGCGCGATCGTCGAGCCGACGACGTTCACCACGCCGAGCGCCAGCGCCCCGCGCTCTTTGGCCTCCATCAGCGCGGCCAGCGTGTCGGCGGTCTCGCCCGACTGGCTGACGGCGATCACGACCGTGCCGTCTTCGATGACGGGGTTGCGGTAGCGGAACTCGCTGGCGTATTCCGTCTGCGCGGGGATCTTGGCGAGGTCTTCGAGGAGGTACCGCCCGATCATCGCCGCGTGCAGGGCCGTGCCCTGCGCCGAGAGGATGACTTTCTTCGAGCGTGTGAGCTCCTTGGCGTATTTGGAGAGGCCGCCGAGGACGACGCGGCCTTGCTTGATGTCGATGCGGCCGGAGATGCAGTTGCGGATGGACTGCGGCTGCTCGAAGATCTCCTTGAGCATGAAGTGTTCGTAGCCGCCGAGCTCGATCTGTTCGAGATCGAGCTCGAGCTGCTCGATCTTGGGCGTGACCGGCGTGTTGTCGAGCGTGGAGGTGCGGAACTCGATGCCGCCCGCGCCGGGAGATCCGGCGGCGGCGCGTTCGAGCTTGACGACGTTGTAGTCGTCGAGCATGAAGGCCTGGGTGGTGTGCGCGACGATCGCCGAGGCGTCGGAGGCGACGATGTACTCGCGGTCGCCGATGCCGACGATCAACGGCGAGCCCTTGCGGGCGACGACGAGCACGTTCGGCTCTTTCTCGCAGATCACCGCAATGGCGTACGCCCCGTCGACCTCGCGGAGCGCGGCCTGCACGGCCGCCTCGAGATCCCCTTCGTACAGCTCCGAGATCAGCATCGCGATGACCTCGGTGTCGGTCTGGCTGGTGAAGACGTGGCCCTTCTCGGTGAGGTAGGTCTTCAGTGCGGCGTAGTTCTCGATGATGCCGTTGTGCACGACGGCGATGCCGTGCCGGTCGTCGCGGTGCGGGTGGGCGTTCTGTTCGGAAACGCCGCCGTGGGTCGCCCAGCGGGTGTGCGCCATGCCGACGGTGCCGTGCAGGTTGCCGAGCGAATCGAGCTTCTCTTCGAGCGTCGAGACGCGGCCGACGGTGCGGACGATCTTGACGCCCAGATGCCCGTTGGCGTGCGCGTGCGCCGTGCCGTTGGTCGAAGACGCGGCGGAGGAAGCGGCGGGGGCCGACGGTTCGAGGATGGCGACGCCGGCCGAGTCGTAGCCGCGGTATTCGAGGCGTTTGAGCCCTTCGATCAGCAGCGATTGGCAGGGCTTGGGGCCGAGGTAGGCGACGATACCGCACATAAGGGGAACTCCGTTTCGATCGGCGGCTGGGCGTACGCGATGAGGCCGGGCGGGGACAACACAGTCGGTCGGTGGTCGTTTCAGATGATCGGTCTTCGGCGGCACCGGCCTCCAGACCGGCGGGCGGAAGTGGGTTTTCCGCAGTGTTTTCCGCGGCCGGTGTAACCGCCGGCGGACGTGGCCATCATAGGAACCACGCTGCCGGCGCGGACGGGCGGTGTAGCTACGCCGGCGTGCGAGGGCCGGTTCGTCGTCACGCCAAGGCCGACTCCTACACTCGAAACCGTGCCAAGGAACTCCATGCAGGCTTCGTCAGACCACCGCCCGATGTCCACGGCGTTCGGCGCCGTCGTGATCACCATCACGCTGGCGATGTGGTCGAGCGTGCCGATCTTCATCACGCACTTTGCCGGGCAGGGGGTCGACCCGTTCTCCAGCAACGGCTGGCGGTACGGGCTCTCGGCCCTGTTCTGGACGCCGGCGCTGATCGCGTGCGTGCTGGGCCTGTGGGGGACGAAAGTCCCGCGGCGGCTGTGGGCCGCGGCGATTGTGCCGAGCGTCTTCAACAGCGTCGGGCAGACCGTCTTCACCTGGTCGTTCTACAAGATCGACACCACGACGGCCGTCTTCGGCCTGCGGACGCAGATCATCTTCGTCGCGATCGGCGCGTACTTCCTCTTCGAGGCCGAGCGGATGCTGCTCCGTCGTCCCGCGGCGTGGCTGGCGATGCTGCTGGTCGTCATTGGCGTGGCCGGCACGATCTACTTCGGGCTCGAGGACAAGCAGATCGTCGTCACCACGCTCGGCGTGGTGCTCTCGGTCGGCGCAGGGTTCCTCTTCGCCGGCTACGCGCTCGCCGTGCGCAAGTACATGACCGGCTTCCACCCCGTGGTCGCGTTCGCGGTCATCTCGCTCTACACGGCGATCGCGATGGTCTCGCTGATGGCCGTCTTCGGCAACCGCGGCGGGCTCGCCGTCGTGACCGGCGACTCGGCCCTCTCGCTCCGCGAGTTCGGGTATCTCTTTCTCTCGGCACTCCTCGGCATCGCGCTGGGGCACGTGCTGTATTACATCTCGATCGCGCGACTCGGCGTCGCCGTCTCCAGCGGCGTCATCCAGCTCCAGCCGTTCTGCGTGGCGCTCGGCATCTTCGCCCTTGACCGCAACCGCCCGCCGACGCTCGGGCAGATGGGCTTCGGCGGCCTGGCGTTCGTCGGCGCGGTCCTGCTCCTCCGCCTGCAATGGGTGATGAGCAAGAAGGCGCACCTCGCACGCCTGCGGGAGGCGGCCGCGTATTCGCCCGACGAGACCGGCGGCTTCGGCAAGCTCACCGTCGCGCCGGCCGACGCGGAGCGCGTCGAGCCGATCGGCGATCTCGACGCCGTGCCGGCGGAGGTGGGAAATAGCAAATAAGCAAATGGCCAAAGAGCAAATTCAAACCATCAACTGAAGATCGTGCGTTGGATTTGTCATTTGGCCCTTTGCTATTTGCCATTTGAAACGGCGAGTCGGTTCCGCAAAGCCATCAGGATCGCCTTGCCGGCGTCGTCCTTGAGGTAACTCTCCGGCGGCCTGAAATACACCTCGCTCGATTCCTCGATCTCACGCGGCGGCAATACGGTGACCCCGCCTGGGCCGCTGCGGAGTTGATCCGCGACCGTTTCGGCGAAGGCGGGGGGGACGCGGAGGAGCACGTCCTTGCCGCGGAGCGCGATGGCGCGGACGTGCAGCCCGCTCGCGGCGGTGCGCAGCTCGGCGAGGTCTAAGAGCCGCTGGGTTGCGGCGGCGAGCTGGCCGTACGCCTGCACGAGCTCCTCGGCGATGGTGCGCACCTCGGCCGGCGTTTGCGCGACGGCGATGCGCCGGTACGCCTCCATGCGGCGCTGGTCCGAAGCGATCGAGCGCTTGGGGATCATGCCGGTGATGCCGAGCTCGATCGACGTCTCGCTGGCGACGTTGGTCGGCTCGTTGTTCAGCTCCTTGACGGCTTGTTCGAGGAGCTGGCAGTACATCTCGTATCCGACGGCCGCGATGTGCCCGGACTGCTCCGGGCCGAGGATGTTGCCGGCGCCGCGGATCTCCAGATCGCGCATGGCGATTTTAAAACCCGCGCCGAGCATGGAGAACTCTTCGATCGCCTTGAGGCGTTTCATTGCCTTCTCGGCGACGGGCTTGTCGCCGTCGAGGAGGAGGTAGCAGTAGGCGCGGTGCCTCGAGCGTCCGACCCGGCCGCGGAGCTGGTGCAGCTCCGCGAGGCCGAAGCGGTGCGCGTCGTTAATGAGCATCGTGTTGGCGGTGGCGATGTCGATGCCGCTCTCGATGATCGTCGTCGAGACGAGGATGTCGGCCTGGCGGCGCATGAACGCGAGCATGACCTTCTCAAGCTCGCCGTCGGGCATCTGCCCGTGGCCGATGACGATCCTGGCGTCGGGGACGAGCCGTTGGATGTCGTCGGCGACGCTCTCGATGTTGTGCACGCGGTTGTGGACGAAGAAGACCTGCCCGTCGCGGGCCAGCTCGCGGTTGATCGCCTGCTGCACGCGGCGTTCGTTGAACGGGACCACCTCGGTGACCACCGCGCGCCGGTCCATCGGGGCCGTCGAGAGCGACGAGATGTCGCGCAGCCCGAGCATCGACATGTGCAGCGTCCGCGGGATGGGCGTCGCCGAGAGCGTGAGCACGTCGACGGTCATGCGGAGCGCCAGGAGGCGTTCCTTGTGCTCGACGCCGAAGCGTTGTTCTTCGTCGATGACGACCAGGCCCAGGTCGTTGAACTTGACGTCCTTGGAGATGAGCCGGTGCGTGCCGATGACGACGTCGACGTGCCCTTTTCGCAGTGCGGCGAGCGTGTCGTTGATCTCCTTGGTCGATTTGAAGCGAGACAGCGACTCGACGCGGAAGGGGTAGTCGGCGAAGCGTGAGCGGAACGTGCGCTCGTGCTGCTCGGCGAGGACGGTGGTGGGGACGAGCACCGCGACCTGCTTGCCGAACTCGACGGCCTTGAACGCCGCACGCACGGCAAGCTCGGTTTTGCCGTAACCGACGTCGCCGCAGAGCAGCCGGTCCATCGGCCGGTCCGACTGCATGTCCTTCTTGATCTCGCTGAGCGAGGCGAGCTGGTCGTCGGTCTCCTGATACGGAAACTCGGCCTCGAACTCCTTCTGCCACGCGGTGTCGGCGGGGTATCGCACGCCGGGCATGGTCTCTCGCGCGGCCCGGACGCGGAGCAGCTCGGCCGCGAGGTCGCGCACGGATTCGGCGACGCGCTCCTTGGTCTGCTTCCAGCGATTGCCCCCGATGACCGAGAGCGTGGGCTCGCCCTTGGAGCCCATGCCGCCGACGTAGCGCTGGACCTGGTCGATCTTGGTCGCCGGGACTTGGAGTTTGGTCCGGCCGCCGAACTCGAGCGTCAGGTATTCTTCGAGCCCCTCGTCGGGGTCGTTTTCCGGCTTCTTTTTCGCCTTTTTCGGCTTCTCGCCGGGGAGGACGATCTTCTCGTCCTTCTTGACGGCGCGCGGCTTGAGCACCGTGAGGCCGAGGAACCTGGCGATGCCGTGCTCGCGGTGCACGACATAGTCGCCGGGCGCAAAGTCGAGGAACGTGTCGATCGCGCGCCCGGCGCGGAGCTTGTTCCCGCTGGCGAGTGCGCTCGTGCTCCCGCGACCCGCAAGACGCCGCCGCGTCTCGAAGCGGTGCAGCATCTCGTGATACGGCACGACGGCGAGGGGGCGAGCGTTGTCGTCTTCTTCACCCCAGACGAAGCCGCGTGAGATGTACGAGACGGCGGAGGCGAGGCGGTCTTTGCTCTGCGGGGCGAACTCGTCGACGAGCTCGCCGAAGCGCGACCGCTCGGCCTCCGACGAGGCGAAGACGGCGACCTCGCGGCTCGCCGGCTCGTCGCCCATCGCCGCGACCTCGCGCACCGCTTCCGCGGCGTCACGCGCGAACGACTCCAGCGAACGGATCGGCAACTCGACGAGCGCATCGGCCGCCGCGAGGCCCGGCGAGAACTGGTTGACCTCGATCTTGGCCCCGCCGCCCCCCCCAGCGCCGAACTGTTCGAGCGCTTTGAGCACGGCCGGCGGGCCGAAGATCGTTCGGCCGTCGCTGACGCGCTCGAAATAGCCGCGTGCCTGCTCGGTCACTTCGAGCAGTTCGTGCAGCACGACAACGGCGGCAGCGGGGAGGTATTCAAGAAACGAGACGCCGCTCGCCGCCGCGCGTGCGCGGGACTCCGCGTCATCGCCGGCCGCGCCGAGCGCCGCGTTGAGGTCGGCGCAGACCAGCTCGACGCGGTCGAGCGCACGGTCGGAGGCCATCGTGTCGATGTCGATCTCGCGGATCGATTCGATCTCGCTGCCGAAGAAGTCGAGGCGGAAGGGCATATCCGCATCGGCCTGTGATTGCTGCGGTGTGAGCCGGGGCGGTGGGGGGGCGCCCCGGCTTCCGCTTACGGGGAAGATGTCGGTGATCCCGCCGCGGACGGCGAACTGGCCGGGCTCGTCGATCGAGTCGACCCGCTCGTAGCCGGCCTGGGCGAGCCACCGCTGCACCGCGCCCGGCTCGATCTGCTGGTTCCGCGCGAGCGAGAGCGTGATCGCGCCCAGCGACTCCGTCGGCGGCACGGGCTGCATCAACGCCTGCACCGGCGCGATGATCACGTTCGGCATCGCCTGCTGCCCGCTCCGCGCGTGGACGAGCCGGCGGACGATGCCGATGCGTTCGGCGAGCAGGTCGCCGGCGACCCCCGTCTCACCCGGCAAGATCTCCAGCGCCGGCAGGCGCACCACGTCGAGCGGCGCATCATCCCTTTTCGCCGCGGCCGGGCCGAGCAGCTCCTCGTACGTCTCTTCCGCCTCGTCGAGGTGCGCGACGACCAGCAGGATCGGCCCGTCCAAGTGCCGCGCGAGCGCCGCCGTGAGGAACGCCGTCGACGAACCCGCCGAGCCGCGCGCCACCAGCAGCCGCGGCCCGCGATGCCCCTTCCCCTGCGCAAGGGCCGCAAGTTTCCGCACGCTCGGGTGCTCGGCGAGGACCGCCGCAAGATTGGAACGCTGTGAAGTCACGAGAACAGCCGGCCGCGCACGCTCATCCGCCGCCGACCGGCGACGAGCCGGGCAGCCGGACGGTTGATCACACTGCACGAAGCGTAGCCGCCGGCTTATTCCGCGGGGCCGCGGCCCGCCCGCACACGGTCGCGCAGGCGGTCGATCGTCCGCTTGCCGATCCCCGGCACGCGGTCGAGCGCGTCCACCGTCGCGAACGCCCCGTGAGCCGTGCGGTCGGCGATGATCCGCTCGGCGAGCGCCGGGCCGACGCCCGGCAGGCTCTCCAACTCGGCCTGCGTCGCGGCGTTGAGGTCGATCAGCACCGCCGGGCTGATGCCGCGGTGAAACGGTGACGGTTGCGCCGCCGATGCCGATTGTGCGGGCGAGCGTTCGTCGTTCATCCACGGCGACGAGCCGCCGGCGAGCGTCCACAGGCAGAGCAGGGCGCACGCGCCGCCCACGACCACCGCCGCGGCGGGTCGGGCCGCGGTCGAAGTCCAGTCGCTATCCGGACGTGCGTTCATCGCCGCAAACGGTATCCGCGGCGCAACCGTTTCGGTGGTGAGGCGGCGTTGCGGTGCAACCGCTACAAGCGACAGGGCCTCGCCGCCTCTTCCGTGTTGCCCCGTCGAACACGCCAAGCCGCGCCGAGCAGCAACCGATAGCCAGGATACATCGGCCCGGAGGCTTCGGTTATGAGTACCTCGCAGCGTTCGTTCGATCAGGTGAAGTCGATCCTCGGCAAGCTCGACCGGGACATCGACGCCGCACGCAGCCGTCGGCTCGGCGACGGGCCTTCGCCCGTGCGCTCCTCGCCGCAGGGCCTGACGCCGGGCGACGCGTACATCGGGCGTGCGTCGTCCCCGTCGGCGGCCGCCGCCGCGCCGGCGCGGGCCGCGGTCCCCGCCTCGTCGGGCGCCTCGTCCTCCAACGGCGGCACGATCAACCCCACCACCGGGCGCATGGTCGCCACCCGTGTGCAGCGCCGCCCCGACCAGCGCTGACCCGCCGTTATCCACGCCGGCACGATTCGTGCCGCACACCGTCCGCACGTTTTCCTTGTCAATCCGTCGTGTGTTGGCCGCCGGAGCGCAGGCATGTTGAGGAAAATGCTCAAACTCTTCGGCGACACGGCCCCCCGCCCGGGCGAGGTGGACCCGGAGACCGCGCGCCGCCGGATACTCGAGAACCTGCCCAAGACCGACCAGAACTTGGTCACCACGAGCACGCTCGGGCGCACGCTGGTGGCGACGATCGTCGACCCGGACCTGACCGCCCCGAAAGTCGCCGACCTGAGCGAGCAGCTTCGGCGGGTGATGGAGGCGACGCCGGGGATCAGCAACCTCGTGCTCGACCTGCAGAACGTCGAATACCTCGACTCGGCGTGCCTCAACTTCTTCGTCGACATGCTCAACAAGGTCAAACGCGGCGGCGGGAAGGTCGGCATCGCCGCACTCGCCCAGCGCGTCGAGGTGCTCTTCAAGCTCACTCGCTTGGATTTGGTCTTCTCGATCCGCCGCACGGTGATCGAGGCGATCGACGCCGTCGAACGCCAAGCCGCGGCGTGAGTTCTCTTTACATACGTGGTGTACCGGCCGTTTCCTGCATGGGAACGGCTTATTTTTACCACAGAGACACAGAGGACACCGAGTTCACTGAGGAAGACAGAAAACAACCCTTCAGTCAGGCTTGATTGTCTTTCTCTGTGTTCCTCTGTGAGCTCTGTGCCTCTGTGGTGAATCTGAACGAGCGGCAACCAAAAGAGTGGATGAGGGTTTAGCGTTCGCTCGATGCGAACCTTGCCTTGAGCGTGGCCTGCGCCTCGGGCGTCATCAGCACGCTCGCCGACAGCTCGGCGGCTCGTGCGGCAAGGCCGGCGTCGAGCGAGCCGTCCAGCTCGTTGAGGAGCTTCTTGGTCGCCGCCAGGGCGCTCGCCCCGCCGCCGGCGAGTTTCTGCGCGAGCCGATCGACCGCATCATCGAGCTCTTCGCGGCTGTCGACGCACTCGCTGACGAGCCCGAGGTCGTGCGCCTGCCTGCCGCTCATCAGCCCGCCGCGGAGGAGGACGGCCCGCGCCCGCCCCGCGCCGATCTTGCGGACCAGCCACGGCGCGACGACGGCCGGGCAGACGCCGAGGTCGACCTCGGGGAAGCCCATCTTGGCGTCGGCGTGCGTGATCGCGAAGTCGCAGACGGTGGTGAGCCCGCACCCGCCGCCGATCGCCGCGCCGTTGACCGCGGCGATCGTCACCGCCGGCAGCGACCGCACCTTAACGCACAGCTCGGCGAGCGTGCCGAGGAGCTTGCGCGGAGCCGCTCCGGTCGCGTCGCCGATGACCTGCTTGAGGTCCATCCCCGCGCAGAAGGCCTTGCCCGCGCCGGTGACCGTGAGCACGGTGACGCGCTTGTCGGGCGGGGCGCTGTCGATGTACGCGGCCAGCTCGTCGACCCGCGCGTGCAGAGCCGCCAGGAGGTCGATCGAGAGGGCGTTGCGCGAGTCCGGCCGATTGATCGTCAGCACGGCGCGGGGCGAGTTGATGGTGAGCAGGGCAAGTTCGGACATGATGCGGCTTTCGTGGAGCAATGTTCCGTGGCACAGGCGTCTGGCCTGTGCGGTTGGCAGTCGTTTTTATAAGCGGGAAGGTTTCATTGTTTTATCCAAAAATACCGACAGCAACCGCCGCCGCTCGTCGGAGTTGGCGAGCGCCAGCGAGACGTTCATCGCGGCATCCAACAATCCGTCGCGCGACGAGCCCTCGATGTCGTTCAGCAACGACTTGGTCGCGGCGATCGCCGGCGAGGGTTTGCGGGCGAGTTCTTCGGCGAGTATCTTCGCGCGTGTCACAACAGCGCCAGCCTCCGACAGCGATTCATGCGCGAGGCCCATCGTCACGGCCTCTTGACCGGTGAAGAGCGAGCCGCCGAGGAGGCGCTGGCGTGTCGGCCCGTCGGCGAGCGCAAGCCGCAGCAGCGGGGCGGTGACGGCCGGGCTGATGCCCAGGCGCACGACGGGGTAGCCGAGTTTCGCCGAATCGTGCGTGACGACCAGGTCGGCGCCGCCGAGCAGCGCACACCCGCCGGCGATCGCCGAGCCCTGTACGCCGAGGGTCACCGGCATCGGCAGACGGCGGAGCAGCCGCGCGACGCGCGACAGGCCCGTGAGCAACGCCGGCAGCACGCGTTCATCGTCGCGGCACATCACCAGGTCAAAGCCGGCGCAGAACGTATCTCCTTCACCGATGAGCAGCACAGCCCTCGCCTGGTCCTTCGCCCGGATCTGGTCAATCTCGGCGCTCAATCCATCGAGCATCGACGGCGTCAGCGCGTTCTTCTTCTCCGGCCGATCGAGCGTCAGCGTGGCGACGCCCGTGGTGCTGTCGAACGTCGAGCGGATCATGCGTTGTTCTCGCCGGCGCGGGCCTTGGCGACGATGCCTTGAGCGAAGCGTGCCGCGGCGCTGAGCTTATCGAGGTCCACACCGGTGGTGTACCCGGCGTCGTGGATCGTGCGCACGAGCGTCTCGGTCGAGATATTGCCCGGCGCTCGCTTGCCCGGCGTCGAGGCGTACGGGCAGCCGCCTAGGCCGGCGACGGAGCTGTCGAAGGAACGCACGCCCATGTCGAGGGCGGCACGCACGCACTCGCTCGCGCGCCCGAAGGTATCGTGGAAGTGCAGCGTGAACAGCTCAGGCGTTCGCAGCATCTCCGAGTCGAAGGCGGTGCCCATCGCCTCGAGCAGCCGCCGCGTGGTGTCGGCGTCGGCGGCGCCGATGGTGTCGCCCAGGTCGAGTTCGATGTCCACCTCGGCGTCGTCGGCGAGGTCGAGCAGGCGCGTGCAGACGTCGACGACCGCCGCGGGCTTGATCGGCCCCTCGAAGGGGCACGCGATGACGCACGAGACGTAGCCGCGCACGAGCAGGCCGTGCTCGCGGGCCATCGCGACGATCGGCCGGAACCGCTCGATGCTCTCGGCGATGCCCGCGTTGGTGTTCTTCTTGTTGAACGTCTCGCTGGCGGCGGTGAAGACCGCGACCTTCTCGATGATCGCACGACCCGCCGACTCGTTGACGCCCAGCAGCCCCTGCATCCCCTTCTCATTGGGCGCAAGCGCCGAGAACATCATGCGAGCAGGCGGCATCTTCTTTTCGGCGAGCAGCCGCATCAGCTCCGCCGCGTCGCCGAGCTGCGGCACCCACTTGGGGCTCACAAACGACGTCGCCTCGACCTCGTCGACGCCGCTGACGCACAGCAGCTCGACAAGCCTCGCCTTGTCGCGCGTGGCGATCACGCCGGCCTCGTTCTGGAGGCCATCTCTGGGGGAAACGTCGGTAATGCGTATTCTCTTCGACACAGTCAATTCACTCGGAGCGGTTCATGCCGCGGCGATATGTTTTCCAAGGAACCACCCGATGGTTGTTTATACGAGACGCGAAGCGTGAGCGAGCGTCTTTTACTCCAGCGTTTTGCACGCTCGCTTACGCTCGCGTCTCGTGCGAGAGCGTGAATCCATCCAACGCCGTCACGTCGTGTAGTCCGCGTTGATCCTGACGTACTCGGCCGAGAGGTCGCAGCCCATCAGCCACGCCTGCCCCGGCCCGTCGCCGACGGTCAGCACCGCCTCGACCGGGTCCGAGTCCATCGCGGCCTTGAGCTTCGCATCTTTCGGGTCGACGCCCGTCGGCAGTCCGGCGCGGTACACCTCGATGCCTCCCAACGAGAGCGAGGTGTGCCGGGTATCGAACCACACGCCCGCGTTGCCCGCGGCGGTCACGATCCGGCCCCAGTTGGGATCCTTGCCGTGGATCGCGCACTTGACCAAGGGCGAGTCGACGACCGCCCGCGCCAGCCGCTCGGCCTCGTCCACGCTCTTGGCCCCGCGCACGCTCACGCGGAAGACCCGCGTCGCCCCCTCGCCGTCGCGGACGACCTTCTCGGCAAGCTCTTCGCACAGGCTCGTCAGGGCGCCGCGGAAGACCGCGAACTCCGGCGTATCCCGGTAGATCGTCCCCACCGGGGCGGCCCCGCTGGCCATCGCGATCACCGTGTCGCTGCACGAGGGGTGGGCGTCGACGCTCACGCGGTCGAACGACTCGTGGCACGCCGCCGCCAGCGCCGCCTGCAGCGCCGCGTGCGGGATCGCCGCGTCGGTCGTGATGAAGCCGAGCATCGTTGCCTGCGGCAGGCCGTCGAGCCGTGGCGCGATCATGCCCGAGCCCTTGGCGATCGCGCCGATGTGCACGACGTGCCCGGCGATCTCGACCTCGCGGTGCGCCGACTTGGGGACCAGGTCGGTCGTCATGATCGCCGCGGCCGCCGCGGCGTCGGCGTCGGGCCCGCGCGAAAGTCCGGCCGCCAGCTTCGACATCGCCCGCTCGATCAGGTCGACGCGCAGCCGCCGGCCGATGATCCCCGTCGACGACGGCATCACCTCGTCGGCCGTGCAGCCGACCGCGGCGGCGACCGTCTCCATCGTCCGCCGAGCATCGGCGATCCCCGCCTCGCCCGTCGCGGCATTCGAGCACCCGGCGTTCACCAGGACGCTCCGCAACGCCGCGTTACCCCCCAACCCACCGTTGACCTTCCCCGCTTTGTCGCGCCACACGCGGCCGATCTCGACCGGCGCGCCGACGACGGCGTTGCGCGTGAAGACCGCCGCCGCCGACGAACGCGACGCGCCGTTCTCCGACGCCGGATCACACACGATGAGCGCCAGGTCCGGCTTGCCGGACGGCTTCAAGCCCGCCGTGGCGGCGGACGCACGAAAACCCAGCGGGCGGGTGATGGACAAGGCGAGGCCTCCTCAGAGTTGACAGAGCGTAGGAAGGAATCGCATCGGGTTCCGGGGCTCGGGTTCCGGGTTCCGGGTTTGGGTAAGACACAAGCGTGGGGACGTACGACAATCGCATACATCCATACATGCGGCGATCAGAGCGGGGGTGATTGACCCGGAACCCGAGCCCCGGAACCCGGAACCCGAGTTCTACCTCGCGATCTCGCTCAGCTCGTCGGCGGAGCCCTGCAGCCCGAAGCCCAACGGCTGGAAGACCACGCCGAAGCTCGTGTCCCCCTCGATATTGTCGTACCGCAGGCGGAAGGTGAGCGTCGCCGATTCGAACTTCCGCCGCAGCCGCAGGTTGAACGCCTGGAACTCCTCGCGGTCGGTGTCGTACGTGGTCGACGCCCCGACGGAGTAGCGTCGGGTCAGCTCGTAGGCCGCCCCGAAGATCACGTACGTCACGTCGCGGGCGTTGATGAAGCGGACCTCGCCGAAGGTGCTGAAGTCGGGCGTGTGCTGGATGAGCGCCCCGGCCGTCGTCCGCGCGGGCTGGTTGAGGTCCAGGTCGTAGACCATCGACCCGGCCAGCGAGACCGCGTCGCTCGCCTGCCACTGCGCCGAGGTGAGGAAGAAATCGCCCAGCAGCGAGTACTCCGGCCGGTAGTCGAAGAACCGCCCGATCGGCGACTCCTGGTCGACGTCGTCGGTCGAGAAGACGAAATCGGTGTTGAGCTTGAAGACGTCGACGGAGCGGTAGCGCCCCGGCCCGCCGCGCATCGTCTGCCACGTCTGCTCCACGCCCAGGCGGATCGTCGAGCCGGTGGCCAGCGACTCGACCTCGTCGTCGTAGACGGGCAGGTCGTTCTGCTGCAGGTTGGCCCCCGCCGACCACGCGGTGAACGACGGCGTGATGATGTGCCGGATGCGGTGCAGGTCGAAGAACCGCGAGTCCACCGAGTTGTCGACGCGGCTGATCGACGTCGAGACCCGCACGCCCCCGGCGTACCACAGCCGCGCCTGCTCCTCCGAATCCGACGAGAACTCGGAGAAGTCGCGGTCGTACGCCGTGAAACGTCCGACGACGAACGGCGTGACGTTCACCGGCCCGAAGTGCAACGGCACGGCGATCTCGTGCCGCGTGTCGAAGCGCAGCACCTCGTCCTCGGTATACCCGGCCGCACGGAGCCGATCGCCCAGCGACTCGTCGGGCGCAAGCCCGAACGCCTCCTCGGCGCGCCGGACCGTGTTGAACCCCAGCTCGTCGGCCGTCGGCTCGGTGAAGTTCATGTACATGCGGCTGACGCGGTACTCGGACGAATACGAAATAAAGTCGAGGATGTCGTCGCCGAGCCGGTAGTACGCGAACTCCGGCGCCTTGTCGACGTTGTACCCCTGGCTCTGCAGGAGGTACTCGTTGGGTGTGAAGTCGTTCAGCTCGCCCTTGACCAGGGCCGTGAAGGCCGTGTTGTTGTCCAGCCTTCGCAGGTACGCGGCGTTCGTCAGCTCGCGCCCCTCCTCCGCGATCTCGTCGAAGAACGCATCAACAAAGTTCTCGT